>NZ_JASHKY010000053.1:0-10738 GCF_030056935.1 Rhodococcus sp. IEGM 1302
GTCAAGGCTCCCGGCTTCGGTGACCGTCGTAAGGCTCAGCTCGCCGACATCGCCATCCTCACCGGTGGCGAGGTCATCAGCGAAGAGGTCGGACTCTCCTTGGAGACCGCAGGCCTCGAGCTCCTCGGCCAGGCACGCAAGGTCGTCATCACCAAGGACGAGACCACCATCGTCGAGGGTGCCGGCGACGCCGACGCAATCGCCGGTCGTGTCAGCCAGATCCGCGCCGAGATCGAGAACAGCGACTCGGATTACGACCGTGAGAAGCTGCAGGAACGTCTGGCCAAGCTGGCCGGCGGCGTTGCAGTCATCAAGGCCGGCGCTGCTACCGAGGTCGAGCTCAAGGAGCGCAAGCACCGCATCGAAGATGCAGTGCGTAACGCAAAGGCAGCCGTCGAAGAGGGCATCGTCGCCGGTGGTGGCGTTGCACTTCTCCAGGCAGCTCCCGCACTGGACGACCTCAAGCTCGAAGGTGACGAGGCAACCGGCGCGAACATCGTTCGCGTTGCACTGTCCGCTCCGCTCAAGCAGATCGCATTCAACGCAGGCCTCGAGCCCGGCGTTGTTGCGGACAAGGTCTCCAACCTGCCCGCAGGTCACGGCCTCAACGCTGCGACCAACGAGTACGGCGACCTGCTCGCTGCAGGCATCAACGACCCGGTCAAGGTCACCCGCTCGGCACTGCAGAACGCAGCGTCCATCGCGGCTCTGTTCCTGACGACCGAAGCCGTTGTCGCTGACAAGCCCGAGAAGGCCGGAGCGCCTGCAGGCGATCCGACCGGCGGCATGGGCGGCATGGACTTCTGAGTCCATCTCCACCTAGCTCCTAGAGCCCGGCCCACCATTCGGTGGGCCGGGCTTTTGCTCGTGCGGGGGAGGCAAGTTTCGATGACTTGGCAGCGGCAGCCGCGATGCAGATTGCGGATTCACCTAACCAAGAGGTTGCCTCCTGATCGATCGGAATCACAGGCACCTTTTCCGATTGCTGGATCCGGTGATACCCAACGATTCCGAGCAGAACCCAGAGGATCGGCATGTCAGCTCGCTACAATTCGGACATTCGTTCAGCGTCGGAATTGAGGGGCATGCATGATCTTTCGGAACTCGTTGCCAGCCGCGGTATCTCAGATGGGGCCGCGAGACGCGGAGTTCGTCTACAACGAGTCCGGCGGACATCTGAGCCACATGGTCTGCGCCTACTTCTTCGACACGACGGGCCATCCGCTCGCAGAGATGACGCACGACGACGCGGTTCGGTGGATCACCGAAAGATTCGGATACTGGCCACTGTTCACGAGTCGACTCCAGCGAGTTCCGCTGGATCTGGACTATCCCTATTGGGTCCCGGCCGATTTCGACGTCGGTGATCACGTGCACGTCCATCGTGCCCCGGTTGCCGGGTGGGCGCCGGTTCGTGAATTGCTCGGGCGCTCGCTCGGTGAGCCGATGGACTTGTCCCGGCCGCCCTGGGAGTTGCACGTCATGACCGGAGTGCACGGGATCGACGAGCTACCGGGCAATCTGACGCTGATCATGCTCAAGACCCACCACGGGGCCGGTGACGGTCTGGCGATCCGCGATCTGACCAACCTTCTGTTCTCCGGTCCGCCGAAGCCGGAGACGAAGCGTGCCGGTTCGGGGCTTTCGTCGCTGAATTTGATCGGGCGCACGGTCGTGGGTTTGCCCGGCCAGGCGATCCGTTTCGGCCGGGGTCTGTCCGTGACAAAGGTTGCGGCCGAGACGGTTCGGGAGGCGGAAGAGGCCGGAGAGCTGCCTACGTACTCGGCCGACCGCCTGCCGACCCGATTCAACGGCATGCTGGGCGGAGACATCACGATCGATTTCCTGACGCTGGACGGCGCAGACATCAAAGCGATCCGAGCGGCCGTTCCGGACGTGACGGTCAACGACATCTTCCTGACCGTCGTCGCCGGCGCTCTCGACGCATACCTGTCGGAGAAGGGCGAGAAATCAGGCAGTGGGTTGGCGGCGATGGTTCCCCGATCGATGCGGCAGATCGCCGAATGGGAATCGGCCAACCAACTGGCGCTGTTGACGGTCGATCTGCACACGGACGTCGAAGATCCGGTCGAGCGGCTGACACGAATCAGGGATTCGGCGCTGATGGCAAAGGGGCGGAGTTTGCACCCAGCCGTCCGTCGATACGGCACACGCATCGAAACGTCGCCCGCGGCTCTGCTCAGACTCACCGGTCTCTCGCGTCGGATCAACAAGCTTGACCCTTCGCACAAGGTCATTCAGAACACGACGATCAGCAATGTCCCGGTATCGGTCGACGGCAATGTCTTCGAAGGTGCGCCGGCGGTGGCAGTTCTCGGCGGGCAGGCGCCGGTCGACGGAGACATTCTGCGCCACTTCCTCATTGCTGCGCGTGGAGGTTCTCTGACGCTCAATGTCATTGTCTCGCGAGAGACGATGCCAGATATCGAGCACTACATCGAATTATTGCGGGTGGGGTTCACGGCGCTTCTGCAGGCAGTTTCCGACCAAAATCGTGAGTTGGTCGAACGATAATCTCTCGACACCTCAGCTTTACGCCGCCTGTCGTTCCCTGAGTTTTCTGATCGGCGTCATTTGCTCGTCCCAAGTGAACCACTGAACATCTTGGTTGGGCAGCGTCAGTGGCCTGGCCGTCAAGGGTCTCGAGGCCCTCGCTGCGCTCAGCGGTGGAGAGTTGAAGGCCGCCAAGTAGATTGTCGATTTCGGGGCCTGCTCGTGTTGGCGCGTAGGCCCCGAAATACCTTTTGTCGGCGCGTAATTCTCGCCATGTCAAGTGCCGGAATTCTCAACCTAACGGCATGAGCATCCAGGCGGCGAGATATACCAAAGCCGCGGTTCCACCCGTGCAAATAGCCGCGATAACGGCGAGTAGACGGACAAGATTTACGTCGGCGCCGAAGTAATCTGCAATTCCGCCGCACACTCCGGCGAACATTTTCTTGTCGTTGGAACGGGTGAAGGGGCGAGGTGTGTTGCTTTCGAATGTCATGCTTCAATTCTGAAGCGAGATCGCATCAGGCACCATCGGGGACGACCCCCATCTGCACCCTGATCTTTTGAGCCCGTCGTGTCATACCCCGGTAGTTCATCCCAGCTTCACCGAACGGTTGCTGCGGGAGACTACCTTGTCGGCGGTGACCGATTTAGCAGAACGCCGACCGTTCCTCAGCGCCTTCGCGGATCTCTCGACCGCCGTCGATCTGGCCGACACCGCCGCCTTCACCGTCGACGACAATGACGACGACGATCCGGTGCTGCTGACGTCGCCGGACGGTTTCGAGGTCGACACCTGGCGGGAGGGCTACCCGTACGACGCACGGATGCCTCGGGACGAGTACGAAATGTCCAAGCGTCTGCTGCAGATCGAACTCCTCAAGCTGCAGAACTGGTCGAAAGAAACCGGCGCACGGCACGCCATCGTGTTCGAAGGACGCGACGCTGCCGGTAAGGGCGGAACGATCAAACGATTCATGGAGCACCTCAATCCTCGTGGCGCTCGCGTCGTCGCGCTGGAGAAGCCGTCGGCTCGCGAGTCGACGCAGTGGTACTTCCAGCGCTACGTGCAGCACCTTCCCGCCGCCGGGGAACTGGTGATGTTCGATCGATCTTGGTACAACCGGGCCGGGGTCGAGCGGGTCATGGGTTTCTGCACCGACGAGGAGCATGAGCGATTTCTGCGCCAGGTGCCGTTGTTCGAGCAGATGCTCGTCGACGACGGCATCAGCTTGATCAAGTTCTGGTTCTCGGTTTCACCGCTGGAGCAGCGCACGCGGTTCGCGATCAGACAGGTCGATCCCGTGCGGCAGTGGAAGCTTTCGCCGATGGACATCGCTTCTCTGGACAAGTGGGATGCGTACACGGCGGCGAAGGAAGAGATGATCCGGTTCACCGATACCGCCACCGCTCCGTGGACCGTCATCAAGAGCAACGACAAGAAACGCGCGCGGATAAACGCGATGCGTCACGTGCTCAGTCAGTTCGATTACGACAACAAGGATTACGAGATCGTGGGTACTCCGGATCCGCTGATCGTGGGCAGCCTCGAATAGTCGGCGCGTGTGCTCTGCCCATCCGCGGCGTGGGTGGTTAGTGTGAGTTGAATGGAGACCGTACCGATCCAACTCCCCGACGGCACCGTGACCCCGATCCGTCTGTTTCCCGGACCGAACGACGACGCACCCGTGGTGGTGATGTTGCCCGGGCTCGGAGTTCCCGCCGGGTTCTACGATCCGGTGGCGCAGGCCCTGGTCGAAGCCGGCTTCAACGCGGCCATCGGTGAACTTCGCGGCCAAGGTGACAGCAAACCGCGCCCGAGCGCGTCGAGTGCTTTCGGATATCAGGAACTGGTCTCGATCGATTGTCCGGCGACGTTCGAGGTAGTGCGCGAGCGGTTCCCGGCCAGCACACCATTTCTGATGGGGCACAGCATGGGCGGCCAGATCGGGGTGATGTACGCGTCGAGGATTCGGGGCCGGCTCGGCGGACTGATCCTGGTTGCCTCCGGATCGCCGTATCACCGCGGATTCCCCGGAATCCGTGCGCCCGGACTCTATCTGGGTTCGTCCGCGATGTCGGTGACAGCCAACATTGCCGGCTTCTGGCCGGGAGACCGGGTCAACGTCGGCGGCTTCGGTCGACAGTCGAAAGTACTGATCACCGATTGGGCCCGGTTCGCCAGGACCGGTCGCATGGAACCCGTCGGTGCGGATATCGACTACGAGGAGCGGATCGCTCGCCTGACCTTGCCGGTTCTGTCGATCACGATCGAAGGGGACGATCTCGCTCCACGCCGGTCGGCAAAGAACCTGGTGGACAAGCTCTCCGGGGCCCAAGTGACGATGACGCACATCGACGAACCACTCGGTCACAACGGTTGGATACGCAATCCCACCGCTGTGAGCGAGCGCGTCGTCGCGTGGTTGCGCGACCGCTGAAAGATCAGGCGAGTTTCTGCCAGAGGAACTCGTAGGTCAGCGCAGTCTTGAAGGCCAGCTGAGCATTGTCCGCGGCGCCGCCGTGGCCACCCTCGATGTTCTCGAAATACAGCACCGGCTTGCCCAGCTCTTCCAGCCGTGCGGCCATCTTGCGGGCATGCGCGGGGTGGACGCGGTCGTCGCGGGTGGACGTCGCGATCAGGATCGGTGGGTACGACGCGGCGGCGTCGATGTTCTGATACGGCGAGTACTCCGAGATGAATGCCCACTCCTCCGGGACATCGGGGTCACCGTATTCGGCCATCCACGAAGCGCCGGCCAGCAGGAGATGGAATCGGCGCATGTCCAGCAGCGGGACCTGACAGACGATGGCGCCGAAGAGCTCGGGGTACTTGGTCAGCATGATGCCCATCAGCAGGCCGCCGTTGCTACCGCCCTGAGCTGCCAGAAGATCCGGGGTCGTGATTCCGCGATCGACGAGGTCTCTCGCGACGGCAGCGAAGTCTTCGTGCACCTTGTGGCGCCCGGCCTTGAGAACCTGTGTGTGCCAACCGGGTCCGTACTCGCCGCCACCACGAATGTTCGCAACCACATAGGTTCCGCCCTGCGTCAGCCAGGCACGGCCCAGAGAACCGCTGTACGACGGTGTCAGCGAGATCTCGAATCCGCCGTACCCGTAGAGCAGGGTAGGGCCGGGCTCGCTACGCGGACTGCGCACCACGAAGTACGGAACTTGGGTGCCGTCGGCAGAGGTGGCGAAGAACTGCTCCGTGGTGATGCCCTCGGCGTCGAAGAACGAGGGAGCCTGCTTGAGGGCAGTGGGTTCGGTTTCGCCGATCACGCCGTGCAAAAGAGTTGCAGGGGAGGTGTATCCACTCGAATTGACGAAGTACTCGTTGCTGACATCAGGGTCGGTGTCGAGAATTTCGATACTGGTCAGTTCTGGAAGCCCTTCGAAAGGTCGATCCTCCCAGCCGTTTTCGCCCGGCGTCAGGATTCGCAGCGTCGTGCGCACGTCGGTCAGGACCACCAGAATCAGATGATCGCGTGTCCAGGTGTAGTGCTCGAGCGAGGAATGTGCGTCGGGTTCGAAGATCGATGTCAGTGCTCGTGAGCCGGCAAGGAAATCGTCGTAACGGATGGCAAGCAGTGCGCCGGTCGGATATTCGGTGTCCTCGACGGCCCACACGGACTTGGTGCGGATCAACAACCACTCGTGGTGAATCGAGATCCCGGCGTCCTCGGGGACGTCCACGAGCACCAGTTCACCGTCGGGGCGAACTTCGAAATGCTGAGAGTTGTAGAAATCGACCGAGCGAGTGACGAAGTCTCGTTCGAATCCGGGCGTCGGATCGTGCGAAGCCGAGATCGCCACGTCCGTGGCCTGGCCCTCGTAGACGGTCTCGGCGCTGGAGAGGGGAGTGCCGCGTTTCCACCGCTGGGCCAGACGGGGATATCCGGAATCGGTGAGCGACCCCGGTCCGATATCCGTTCCGACGTAGACGGTGTCGATGTCGATCCAGTCGATGTCGGTCTTGGCCTCGGGAAGGTAGAAGCCGGGATTCTCGCCCTCGGGAGCGAGGAACTCGCGCTTGTCGATGTCGAACTCGCGAACGACCGCCGCGTCTGCCCCACCGCGGGAGAGGCTGATCAATGCACGGTTGCGGTGTGGCCGTAGAAGTTGCGTGCCCTTCCAGACCCAGTTCTCGCCCTCGGCCTCGGCCAGGGCGTCGAGGTCGACGAGGACGTCCCATTCCGGGTCGTCGGTGACGTACTGATCGAACGTCGTGCGTCGCCACAATCCGCGAACGTGGGTGCTGTCGCGCCAGAAGTTGTAGAGGAACTCACCTCGACGGCGGACGTAGGGGATTCGCGCGTCGGTATCGAGGATCTCGCGCACGTCGCTCTGTAGTCGATCGAAGCGCTCGTTGTCGGTGAGCTGCTCCTCGGTCACGGCATTGTGCTGACGGACCCAATCGAGTGCAGACTCACCGGTCACGTCTTCGAGCCAGAGGTAGGGGTCGTCGCCGGTGGTGGGCTGCTGATCGGAAGTCATACGTCCATTCTTACTGCTCGCTCCCGACAGCACTCGACCCCGCTCCCGAAACACTGGAGCGGGGTCGAGTGAGAACGAATCGGGTCAGACGCCCAGGGAGTGAGCGAGCATCGGCCAGGAGTTGTGGAGATCGTCCTGCCAGTAGCCCCACGAGTGGGTGCCGGTCGGCTTGAAGTCGAAGGTGGCCGGGATCTTCAGGTCGCTCAGGCGGTAGGCGAGGTTGTGGGTGCAGTAGTTGACCGCTGCCTCGATGACGCCGCCGACGATTGCCTGGTTGGCGAGCGCACCGACCTGACCGTTGATCGCGGGATTGGCGAGAGTGTCGTGTGGGCCGGGGAGTCCCGAGCCGGTGGAGACGTAGAGTTCGGTGCCGCGGAGCTTCTCGGCGTTGAGGACCGGATCGTTGTCCTTCCATCCCTGACCGTCGAGCGGGCCCCACATGTTGGTGATGTCAGCTCCACCGCGGGTACCTGTGACAAGTTCGATCGCACTCTGACCGACGGGGGTGCTGGTCTCAGCGCATCCGCTGTACGCCCCGACGCCCTTGTAGAGGCCGGGAGCCGCGATGGCGAGGTTGAGGACCGAGGTCGCGGTCATGGAGATCGCGGAGATCGACTGGACCTTGTTGGTGTTGAACTCGGCGTCGATGACGGGCGGGAGTTCCTTGGTCAGGAACGTCTGCCACTTCTGGCGACCGAGAACCGGATCGTCGTTCACCCAGTCGGTGTAATAGCTGAACGCGCCTTCGAGTGGAGTGACGACGTTGACGTTCTTGTCCTGGAAGAAGTTCATGACGTCGGTCTTGCGTTGCCAGGTCGCCGAGTCTTCGCCGCCGCCTGCACCGTTGAGCAGGTAGAGCGTCGGGCGGGGTTCGCTGTTGTCTGCGGGGAGGATGACCTCGAGCGGGATGTTGCGATCCATCGCCGGGGAGAAGACCGAGATGGTGACCTTGCGGTCGCCGGTCTTGGTGTTGCTCACGACGTGCGATCCGGACGTGTCACCGCCCGCAGAAGCTGTCGCCGGACTGATCAGCATCGGCAGCACCGTGGCCACTGCGAGAGCTGCGATCACACTGCCACGCTTGAAAATTCGAGCACGCATACGTTCGGATCCTCCACCTGAATGTCTTCGGATCCGGAACGGATCGAAGTGCCTGTGAGCCCTTACTGGAACAGGTTCACTTTTTGTTATGTGTCAGTAAAGCAGAGCGGGCGCAGAAAGTGACGCGATTCGATTGCCTGACAATTGAATTGGCCCCGGAATTAACCCCCGAATTAACCCCCGAATCGGCCCAGACAAGCACTCGACCCCGCTCCCGGAAGTGCAGGGAGCGGGGTCGAGTCGGAACGATTTCGGTCAGATGCCCATCGAACGAGCGAGCATCGGCCAGGAGTTGTGGAGATCGTCTTCCCAGTAGCCCCACGAGTGGGTGCCGGTCGGCTTGAAGTCGAAGGTGGCCGGGATCTTGAGATCGTTGAGGCGGTAGGCGAGGTTGTGGGTGCAGTAGTTGACTGCTGCCTCGATGACGCCGCCGACGATCACCTGGTTGGCGAGTGTGCCGACCTGTCCGTTGATCGCCTCGTTGTTCAGGGTGTCGTGCGGGCCGGGGAGTCCGGAGCCGGTGGAGATGAAGAGCTCGGTGCCGCGGAGCTTCTCGGCGTTGACGACGGGGTCGTTGTCGATCCAGCCCTGGCCGTCGAGGGGGCCCCACATGTTGGTCACGTCAGCGTCGCCGCGCATGCCCACAACCAGTTCGATGGAGGACTGGCCGACCGGTGTGCTCGTCTCGGCGCATCCGCTGTATGCACCGACGCCCTTGTAGAGGCCCGGAGCTGCGATGGCGAGGTTGAGGACCGAGGTCGCGGTCATCGAGATCGCGGAGATCGACTGGACGCCGTTGGTGTTGAACTCGGCGTCGATGACGGGCGGGAGTTCCTGGGTCAGGAACGTCTGCCACTTCTGACGGCCGAGGGACGGGTCGTCGTTCACCCAGTCGGTGTAGTAGCTGAATGCACCTTCGAGCGGGGTGACGACGTTGACGTTCTTGTCAGCGAAGAACTCGTTGACGTCGGTCTGACGCTGCCACGTCGCCCGGTCTTCGCCGCCGCCTGCACCGTTGAGCAGGTAGAGGGTCGGGCGGGGTTCGCTGCCGTCTGCCGGGAGGATGACCTCGAGCGGAATATCGCGTTCCATGGAAGGGGAGTACACCTTGATGGTGGCGATGCGCCCGTTGTCCGTGCGGCTCGAGAGCTTGGAACCCGTTGTGTTTGCCTTGGCAACAGTTGCCGTGGTGGTCGACGGATCTCCGCCTGCGGACGACACTGCAGGGCTGATCAGCATCGGCAGCACGGATACTGCGGCTACAGCGGCGACCAGACGGCCACGCTTGAAAGTGCGAGCACGCATACGTTCAGAAACCTCCACCTAAAATTCCTTCGAATCCGCCCAGGAGTGAACGGTCCTTTGTTGCTGTTCCCGTACGGGAATTCATGCTGGGTACATGCTCTGTCGATAGGTACAGGGCGTGTGAGTCTTGTAAGTTCTACCGCATCGGTGCGTTATCCGCCAGTGAACCAGAGATTTGCTGAACGTACGACCAGTTTCAGGTGAATTTCCCTGATCATCGACGGGATTAGTGAGTGAACCGGACATATCCACTATGGGAACAACATTGTTGCCTACCTCTGCAGTCGAACGCGTCTGTCGAAGATCTTCTCCGATATCAGCGCCCAGCGGGGAGTTACGTTTCGGTGAACGTCGGTTACTCGCCGCAGACTCGCGCGGACTCGACGGCAATCGCCAAGAGTTTCGCGTGGCAGGCGCGGGTCGAGTTCCCGGAGATCACCCCTGTCTTCAGCGTCGACGGCGTCGTGGAGATTCAGGAGTCCGGCGGAATCGCCCTGGCCTTCGACCTGGAAGACTCGAATCCGCTGGAGGGAGACCTGGCCAACGTCTCGTACTTCTGCGACCTCGGAGTCCGCTCGATGTTGCCGACGTACAACTACATGAATGCTGCCGGCTGTGGCTGCTTGGACCTGGCGGACACGGGGTTGAGTGGATACGGCCGTGACCTGGTTGCCGAGATGAATCGCGTCGGAATGACGGTCGACGGCTCACATTGTTCGGTACAGACGGGGTTGGACATCTCAGCTATCACCCAGCGAGCAATGATCTACAGCCACTCGAATCTCCGAAGGTTGTGGGAGCATCCGCGCAACATCACCGACGATCAGGCCAGGGCGTGTGCGGAGACCGGCGGCGTCATCGGGATCAACGGCGTCGGCATATTCCTCGGCGTCAACGGACCGGATGACGACCAGGCTCGGCTGTCCGCGATGGCCGACCACATCGAAGAGGCTGTGGGACTCGTCGGCATCGATCATGTCGGGATCGGCTCCGACTTCTCCTTCGACGCCGACGACTTCCGCGAAGAGATCGAGCAGAACCCGTCGTCGTTCTCCGAGGCGTACACCGCGTGGGGGCCACTGCAGTGGACTCCTCCGGAGGAGGTGCTGACACTTGATCAGGTATTGCGTGAGCGGGGCTTCGACGAGCCGTCGATCGAGGCCGTGTACGGCGGAAATTTCGCCCGAGTTGCCCGAGAAGTGTGGGCTACCGACGGGTAATACGACCATCTGGGGACAGCGAAACGATGCAGGACTACCCTGGTGAATCGTGACCTCACACTATGACGTCGTTGTCCTCGGAGCCGGCCCCGGTGGGTACG
>NZ_JASHKY010000023.1:0-71953 GCF_030056935.1 Rhodococcus sp. IEGM 1302
GCGTAGCCGCCGAACTCCTGACCGAGCGTGACCGGCACAGCGTCCATCAGATGGGTGCGCCCGGATTTGACGACGGTCTTCCACTCGGTCGCCTTCGTGGCAAGCGCAGCATGCAGATGTTCCAGTGCCGGAACAAGATCGGTGACCGCTGCTTCGGTAGCTGCGACATGCGTGGCGGTGGGGAAGGTGTCGTTGGAGGACTGCGACATGTTGACGTGATCATTGGGATGTACGTCCACACCGGCGGCCTTCGCGATGGATGCGATGACCTCGTTGGCGTTCATGTTCGAACTGGTTCCCGAGCCGGTCTGGAAGACGTCGATGGGGAACTGATCGTCGTGCTTGCCTTCGGCGATCTCGTTCGCGGCGGCGATGATTGCGTCGGCCTTGTCCGCGTCGAGGAGTCCGAGGTCCTTGTTGACCTGCGCACACGCTGCTTTCAGCAGGCCCATTGCGCGGATCTGGGTGCGCTCGAGCGGGCGCCCGCTGATCGGGAAGTTCTCGACTGCACGCTGGGTCTGTGCTCGCCACAGTGCGTCGATGGGCACCCGAACTTCGCCCATGGTGTCGTGTTCGATTCGGAACTGTTGATCGTTGCTCTCCGTCATGGCTCCACATTGCCACTTTTCGAGAGCGGGTAGGGGACTACGTCCCCCGTGAGCGGTTGAGGAGTGCAGGGACTCCCTAACCACTCACGGGGCGGAGCCCATCAGAACGTCGGGGGAACCGCGCCCTCTTCGCCGTCGAAGTCGACGGAGCTGTACTCGCGCAGCTTCTCGAGACGGTGGTACGCGTCGATCATGCGAACGGTGCCGGACTTGCTACGCATCACGATGGACTGCGTGCTGGCGCCGCCGCCGTAGTAGCGGACGCCGCGCAGGAGGTCACCGTCGGTGACGCCGGTGGCGCAGAAGAAGACGTTCTCGCCCGAGACGAGATCTTCGGTGGACAGGATCCGATCGAGATCGTGACCGGCGTCGATGGCCTTCTGACGCTCTTCGTCGTCGGTGGGGGCCAGCTTGCCCTGCAGCGATCCACCCATGCAGCGCATGGCTGCTGCGGCGATGATGCCCTCTGGCGTTCCGCCGATGCCCACGAGCATGTCGGTGCCGGACTCCGGACGCGCTGCGGCGATCGCGCCGGCAACGTCACCATCGGAGATCAGACGGATACGAGCGCCGGTGTCGCGAACGTCCTGGATCAGCTGGTTGTGACGCGGGCGGTCCAGGATGCAGATCGTGATGTCGGAGACCGACGCCTTCTTGACCTTGGCCACGCGCTTGATGTTCTCGGCGATCGGTGCGCTGATGTCGATGACATCTGCGGCATCCGGCCCGACAGCGATCTTCTCCATGTAGAACACGGCCGACGGATCGAACATCGCGCCGCGCTCGGCAACAGCCAGAACAGAGATTGCGTTGGGCATGCCCTTGGACATCAAGGTGGTGCCGTCGACCGGGTCGACGGCGAAGTCGCAGTCGGGGCCGTCGCCGTTTCCGACCTCTTCGCCGTTGAACAGCATCGGCGCTTCGTCCTTCTCGCCTTCACCGATGACGACGATGCCGCGCATCGAGACTGACGAGACGAGCTGACGCATGGCGTCGACGGCTGCTCCGTCGCCGCCTTCCTTGTCGCCGCGGCCTACCCAGCGGCCGGCAGCCATAGCACCGGCTTCGGTGACTCGGACCAATTCGAGTGCGAGGTTACGGTCCGGGGTCTCACGATGAGTGCTGCTGGCCGTCATGTGCGGTGCCTCCTGGCGCGGTCGCGGTCGACGGGGTGTGTCGACGCAGTGGTTTCTTCAGGCGTCATTGTCCCAGATGGGAGCGGCTACGTGCGCTGTCGGGTCGCCGCAGAGACGTTTTGTCTCGCTCGAGGGGGACCGGGAATCGTATCTACTGCGGAGTACCTGGATACTGGGGGTGTGGCATCGAAGAAACCCCGCATTCTCGAAGACAACAAAGACATGGTCTGGTCTCTCGTACCGTTGGTGCTGTTCTGCATCATCATTGCGGGCATCGCCAGCCAGTGCACGTTCAGTCCTGGCGGCCCGACGCAGGGGCCTATCCCGAGCGTCGACGTGGACGCAGCTCTGAACTACGACGCGAAGGAACTCGGATTTCCCATCCGTAATCCCGGTGTTCCGGACGGGTGGACTCCGAACTCCGGCAGTCGCAAGATCATCTCCGGCGACGGCGGCGGAGATTCGAGCACTGTGGGATTCATCACGACCAGTGGTCGCTACATCCAGCTGACACAGAGCAACGCCGAGGAATTCCCGTTGGTGTCACATGTTGCCGGTGGACAGCGATTCGCGACCGGAGTCGAGACCGTCGGTGCCGATACGTGGAACGTCTTCGGCGGCGAAGGTGTCGAGTCGATCTGGGTCACGGACGTCGGGGATGTTCGCCTGTTGCTCACGGGCGCGGCGACGCCGGAAGAGTTCCGGATTCTTGCCGAGAAGGTCGGCGCAGCGCAGCCGATCACGCCATAGGATTTGCGGTCGGAGCGGACGTTACTCGTCCGCTTCGGCCAGAGCCTTTTCGACGCGGGCCCTCGCGCCGGCCAAGTGCTCTTCACAGCGCTTGGCCAACGCTTCGCCTCGCTCCCACAGTGAGAGTGACGCGTCGAGGTCCAGACCGCCCTGTTCGAGAATCTTCACGACGCTCACCAATTCGTCGCGGGCTGCTTCGTAGCCGAGTTCGTTGATGTCGGTGTCGGTGGCGTTGCTCATTTTTCTCTTCCCATCACTGCGGCGCGAACGGCGCCGTCTGCAAGTCGAACTCGAACCTGGGTTCCGGGTGGCGCGTCCTCGACCGAGCGCAGAACCTCCGGATCGCCGTCGGCGACAACACGTTGCACGACTGCGTACCCGCGGGCCAGCGTCGCGGCGGGGCCCAGCGTGGTGAGCCGGGCGCGCAGATGCTCGATCGTTCGGGACTCGGAGTCGATCAACCGAGTCACATCGCGTCGTCCGGCGGCTTGGAGCCTTTCGACCTCCTCGGCGCGACGGTCCACCGCGAGCAGCGGTGATGCCATGACCGGTCGAGTGCGCAACTGTTCGATCAGATGAGACTCACGCTTGACCCAGCTGCGCAGTGCCGCAGCGCTGCGGTCACGCAGATCCGCAACCAGGGCAGCTTCCGCAACCGCGTCGGGTACGACGCGCTTGGCCGCGTCCGTGGGTGTGGCTGCGCGCAGGTCGGCGACGTGGTCACTGAGCGGGCTGTCCGGCTCGTGTCCGATGGCACTGACGATCGGCGTCGTGCAGGCCACGATGGCGCGGCACAGCGCTTCGTCGGAGAACGGCAGGAGATCCTCGACGCTACCGCCGCCGCGAGCGAGGATGATGACGTCGACTACCGGGTTGGCGTCGAGTTCCTTCAGCGCTTCGATGATCTGGGGAACAGCAGTCGGACCCTGAACCGCGGTGTTACGCACTGCGATGGCAACTGCTGGCCAACGACGATGGGCGACTGAGACGACATCCTTCTCGGCCGCACTGGCTCGGCCCGTGATCAGGCCGATCGTGCCGGGCAGAAACGGAAGCGGCCGTTTGAGCCGCGGATCGAACAAGCCCTCGGCGGCGAGCAAGGCGCGCAGTCTCTCGATGCGGGCAAGCAGCTCACCGATACCCACGGCGCGAATCTCGGTGACACGCAACGACACCGTTCCGCGTCCGGTGTAGAACGAGAGCTTGCCGAACATCACGACTCGCGAGCCCTCGGTCAACGGCACCGGGGAGTTGTGCAACAACTGCGGTGAGCACGTGATCGACAGCGACATGTCTGCCGACGGATCACGCAGGACGAGAAAGGCCGTTCGGGTGCCGGGGCGTGCATTGATCTGGGTGATCTGACCTTCGACCCAGATACTGCCGAGCCGATCGATCCAGCCGGCGACCTTGGCGGAAACCGTGCGGACCGGCCACGGCTGCTCAGCGCTACTGGCGCCGGACGATCGCTGCGATGAAGCGGGGGGCGTTGCGGAAGTCACTTTGCCTTGGCTGTGGTGATGCGGTTAGTGAGCATGGTCTGGAACGGTGCGCGAGCGAGCGTCGCATTCTCGTAGTCCAGGACTGCGGTCAGCTCGTCGATGCTGAGCGTCCGGATGCGCGCACGGAGCTGTGCGAGTGTGAGGTTGGGGTAGTCGAGTTCGGTGACGATCTCGGGCTCTTCGGCAGGTCCGTCCGTCGTAGCTGCCGTGGATTCGGACTCGGCGACGGGTGCGGGTTCCTCGATGGGGGCAGTCGGCTCGAGCGAGTAGAGCGCGAAGCGACCGGCGTTGGTCGGGGTGTCAGCGGTGGTCGATCCGGTGGAAGGCGTCGGGTCAGCAGGCGCATCGACGTCTTCGTCGAAGACCGCCCACTCGGGCTGTTCGTCCTCGGAAGACCAGTTGATCAGTGCAAATGCCTGATCGCCCTTGATGGCCAACGAGGTGATCGACTGCTGCACGCGCATGCTTGTCTGCAGCATCTGGCTCACGGCGGTCATCGGCAGGGCGACGGCGGTGGTGGGCAACTTCTTTGCCTCTTCCATCGCGGTGACGGCGAGTCCCGCGGCAACGCGCGCCACGAACGGTGGTCGGATCATTCCCACAGCTTGCCGCAAAGCTCCGACAATCGGTAGCCGACTTGCCTGTGACGGCTGTACTCGTTTACTTCGGAACCTTCGATCGGAGCCCGAAACCGAGGTGTTCACGTTTGCCGGAGTGTCTCACGTTCGAGGTGCCAGTAGGCTGGTCACATGTCTTCGGCTGTTCCTCTCAATCTCGGTATCGCGCACTCGGCTGATTCGCCGTCCACCCGCAAGGGCAGCGCCAAGCGCGTGCTCCTCGCCGAGCCTCGCGGCTACTGCGCCGGCGTCGACCGCGCGGTCGAGACCGTCGAGAAGGCCCTCGAGAAGCACGGCGCACCCATCTACGTGCGTAAGGAGATCGTCCACAATCGCCACGTCGTCGAGACGCTCGAAGATCAGGGCGTGATCTTCGTCGACGAAACCGACGAGGTTCCCGAGGGATCGTTGCTCGTGTTCTCGGCGCACGGTGTGTCGCCGGCCGTCCACGACTCGGCTGCCGAGCGGAACCTGCGCACGATCGACGCGACGTGCCCCCTGGTCACGAAGGTGCACCAGGAAGCGAAGCGATTCGCCCGCGACGATTACGACATTCTGCTCATCGGCCACGAAGGCCACGAGGAGGTCGAGGGCACCGCAGGTGAGGCTCCCGATCACGTCACCATCGTCGACGGCCCGGATTCGGTCGACGCGGTCACGGTTCGTGACGAGTCGAAGGTCATCTGGCTTTCCCAGACCACACTGAGCGTCGACGAGACGATGCAGACCGTCGCGCGCCTGCGTGAGCGCTTCCCCAATCTGCAGGACCCGCCGTCCGACGACATCTGCTACGCCACGCAGAACCGTCAGGTCGCGGTCAAGGCGATGGCTCCCGAGTGCGATCTCGTGATCGTGGTGGGTTCGCGGAACTCGTCCAACTCGGTTCGCCTGGTCGAGGTCGCGCTCGGGGCGGGCGCTGCCGCGTCGTACCTGGTCGACTACGCCCGTGAGGTCGATCTCGCGTGGCTCGAGGGTGTCCAGACAGTCGGCATCACGTCAGGCGCATCGGTACCCGAGGTGCTCGTGCGCGGCGTGATCGAACTTCTTGCCGAGCACGGATACAACGACGTTCAACCCGTCACCACTGCCAACGAGACTCTGGTGTTCGCCCTTCCCCGTGAATTGCGAGCAGCGCGCACGTCCTGAAACAAGAAAATGCGGGGCACCTTCCATCTGGGAGGTGCCCCGCATTTTTTGTGCTACCGGGCGCGTCTGTTCAGGGCTCTTCGCGATCGCGGTACCGAACTCGCGGCGGCGGATACGCGGGAAGATCGACTCCGGGTGGGCGGCGGCGAGGGGGCAGCGGCGGCGATACGTCGTCACCCGAAGCGAAGAAGGGCTCCATCCGCTCCTCACGTCTGGGCGACGAAGTGGGCTCGGGCGCCCGGCGGCGACCGTACGACGGGTAGTCGTCGTCTGCCACGGGCCGACTGTCGGGTTGGGGGCGACGCGTAGGCGGTTGGTGCGTGCGATCGACCCTGGGTGGCTGAGGGCTTCTCCGAGGCGGCAGCGGACGCTCGTCCTGGATCGGCTCGCGCCTGGGGGTGCTTCGGTAGGCGGGCTGCTCGTCCACCTCGGGGGCGCGGCGACGCGGCGGCCCGGGGACGGGCGCGTCCGAGACTCTGCGTCGACGCCCGGTCTCGGGTGCGGGTTGTTCTCGCGTGGCAGCCGCAGAGGAGTCACGAGTGGTGGCCGCCGAGCGGCGGGAGCGGGTCGAGCGCGCGGGCCCGGTGGGGCGCTGATTGAGCAGGAAGTATCGGAAGCCACCGATGATCAGCACGACCACGGTTGCGGCCAACATGATCGGAAAGCGGTTGACCAACGGGTACGCGATGTTGATCGCGATATCGCGCAGCGCGGTGCTGTTGTCCTTGCCGATGAGCGTGTGCCCGATCGGCACCGCAGCGAAGAGCAGCAACGGCGGTTGGGCCATCGCGGTGAAGAGTGCTTTGTTCGAAGCGGCAACCACAGCGAAGAGACAGCCCAGGAAGTAGAACGTCGAGAACACCGCGGTGAGCTCTCCGCCGCCTCCGGTGGCATCGATCAGTACGCCGACGGCGGTCACACCGGCAGCAAGCAGGATCACTCCCCACCAGGGCAGGCCGGGGACGGTCACGATGAGCGATCGCTTGTCCAGCGGTACCCCGGAGCGAGCACGTTGGGTTGCAGACACATAACGACATTAGCGGTTCTTGCGTTGTCGGCCGTGTTTGTGCGGGTCGTGGCTGGCGCATTTATCGACGCGATGGCGCGATGGTTTCGGGTTCTTCGCCAAACGAACCGGACGGATTGTGTGCAGGGTCACCGGACGCTCGTGGGTTGGGGCACACCGACGAAGCCGTCAGCGTGGGAGATCGGCGGTGTCGGTGGGCTGCTCTACCGTCGGATTCATGAAGATTCTGCACACCTCCGATTGGCATATAGGTCGCACCTTTCACGGCGTCGATCTGCTGGCCGATCAGTCGAGTGTGCTCGGTTCCATCGCAGATTCCGTCCGCGAACACGGCGTCGACGTCGTGGTCGTGCCGGGGGACATCTACGACCGCTCGATTCCCAGTTCCGACGCGGTCACCGTGTGCAATCGAGGCTTCGAGGCAATCCGGGCGGCGGGGGCGGTCATCGTCGCGACGTCCGGCAATCACGATTCCGCGGTGCGGCTCGGAGCCGGGGCATCCTTTGCCGCTGCCGGCGGCTTGCACCTGATCACTCGCGTCGGCCAGATCGGTACTCCGGTGATGCTGAGCGATCAGTTCGGTCCTGTCGCCTTTTACGGGATTCCGTACCTCGAGCCGGAGATCACGCGCGTCGAGTTGGACGTGCCCCGGGCTTGTACTCATTCCGACATCCTCGGAGCGGCCATGTCGCGTGTTCGGCGAGATCTCGCCGAACGAACGGCTGCCGACCCCGCGACTCGATCGGTATTGCTCGCCCATGCCTTCGTCGTGGGCGGTGAGGCCTCCGAATCGGAACGCTCCATCTCGGTCGGCGGAGTGGAGACCGTCGCAGTGGGCGAATTCGACGGCGTCGACTATGTCGCCCTCGGACACCTGCATTCTCCGCAGATGCTCTCGGAGAGTGTGCGGTACTCAGGTTCACCGTTGCCGTATTCGTTCGGTGAGCGCAGCCACCGCAAGGCTGCGCTTTTGATCGAACTCGACGCAGCCGGTCTGTCGTCGGTGCAGCGCCTCGATCTTCCGGTGATTCGAGGGCTGAGCCAGGTGACGGGAACTCTCGAGGAACTTCTCACCGAGTCGAAGTACGCCGATTCCGAGCAGTGCTACGTCTCCGCTTTGCTCACCGACCCGGTTCGTCCCGTCGATGCCATGAGGCAGCTCCAGGCACGTTTCCCCTTTGCCGTTCACCTCGAATGGCAAAGGCCGGAAGGACAATCGGATCTCAAGTATCGCGACGCGGTACGGGGTCGAACCGACATGGAGATCGCCCGCGGCTTTGTCTCGGCCGTGCGTAGTGACCCGTCCGAGCGGGAGGTCACGTTGATGGCCGAAGCGCTCAGCGCTGCCGCGCGCGCCGAGGAGTCCACGGTAGAACTGAGTGAAACCGCGTGAGGCTGCACAAACTCGAAGTCAGCTCTTTCGGGCCCTTTGCCGACACTGTCGAGGTCGACTTCGACCGATTGGGTGCAGACGGGCTGTTCCTTCTGCACGGCGACACCGGTGCAGGCAAGACCACGATCCTCGACGCGGTTTCCTTTGCCCTGTACGGGCGGGTTCCGGGTGCGCGCAACGAGGGCAAACGGCTACTGTCCGATCACGCGCCCGCCGGTTCGGTGCCGCGCGTGGAACTCGAAGCGACCATCAGTGGTCGCAGAATCAAACTTGTTCGTAGTCCAGAGTATTCGCGCCCGAAGAAGCGTGGCACCGGTTCGATCACAGAGAATGCAAAGGCCACACTGACGTGGTTGGACGGCCGCGGCGAGAATCTTTCGCGCATCCCTGACATCGGTGACGAGATCAACCGCCTCATGGGCATGAGCGCTGATCAGTTCTTCCAGGTGGTGCTCTTGCCGCAGGGTGAGTTCGCCAAATTCCTGCGTGCCGAGAGTGACGAGCGAGGCAAACTGCTCGAGCGTCTGTTCGACACCAAGCGTTTTGTCTCCGTCGAGGCATGGTTCGACGCCAAGCGAAAGGCAAGTGCGACCGCGCTCGCGGCAAGGGAGCAATCCGTGCGGCTGCTGCTCGCGAAGGTCGAGACAGCTGCGGGACTCGAGGTAGGCGCCGAGGCACACCCACTGGAATGGTCGCGCAAACTCCTCGCCGAGGCTCAGGACACCCGCGATACAAGTCTTGCGGAGCTGGTGACCGCGAAAGATGCAGCAGCCGAGGCTAATCGGGTGCTCACCGTTGCGCAGCGAACCTCAGATCTGGTCGCTCGCCGTAATCGTGCGACCACTGAACTCGCAGCATTCAATACGGGCGCCGCCCAAAGAGCTGTGATCGGCGCTGAACTCGAGACCGCCAAGCGCGCACTGCCTGTGGCCGCTGTCGCCGGCGATGTGGACGCTGCCGGCTTGCACCTCGCTGCCGCACTCGAATCGATGACCGCAGCGATGTCGACCTACTCCGCAACGGGCGGTCCGGAGATTTTCGTGCCGGAGGTGTGGCCACCCACCGACGACGAGCGTCAACGCGTCGTAGCTCGGATCCGGACCTGGCGTGACGAGATCGTTCGCCTGGACGCAATGGCGGAGGATGCTCGCAGAGCCGATGCGGCAGAAGCCGAGATCGAGAAACTCGGAGTTCGGCGAGACGCTCTGTCCGAGCGCATCGATGCCATCGCGGTTGAACGCACTCAACTGCCAGAAATGGTGCGCTCGGCCGGCCAACGACTGGAGGATGCGCAACGCGCGCACGCGGCTCTGCCCGGCCTCGAAGCTGCACTGGCCAAAGCATCGGATGCTGCGGCAGCGGCTCATGAATTCGTCTCTCTGCGTGCGCAAGCCGAGAAGATTCGTGTGCAGGTGTTGGATGCGCGCGACGCCCATCAGAGTGCTCGCGGGCGCTGGCTCGACCTCGTGCAGAAGCGTATCGAGGGCATGGCTGCGGAGTTGGCGAGTTCACTCGCGCCCGGTGACCCATGCCAGGTGTGTGGTTCGCGTGAACACCCTGCGCCGGCGCAGTCTGATGTCGTGACGGTCACCGAGCCCGATCTGGAAGTCGCGTCCGCAGCCGAGCGTGCGGCCGAGAAAGCCCTGAGCAAGGTAGTCGACCGCCAGGTAACCGTCGACCGTGACATCGACCGGGTGATCGCCCGCGGCGGGGACGGCGACGTCGCAGAACTCGACAGGCTCCGCGCCGCGGCTCGGAACGCCGTTGACGAGGCGACCCACTCTGCCGGTCAGGTTGGAGGGTTGGCCGACAAGCTCGGGCATCTCAACGAGCGTGACGGCGAGCTGCAACAGGAATCCGCTTCTCTGACGGCCGAATTGGCGGCACTGACCGAGCGTACGACGACTCTGTCGGCCACGGTCGAGCAGATTCGAGCGGCGATCGTCGCTGCGGTGGGAGAAGATTCGACCATCGCTGCTCAGCGCTCGCGGTTCGAAAGGCTTGCCTCCGCTGCCTCGGCGGCGTCTGAGATGCGTGACGACGCCGTTCGTGCGCAGGCGCGATCGGCGGAACTGTCGACCAAACTGGCCGCTGCGGCGGCCGCTGCTGGATTCGATTCGGTCGAGGCTGCGATCGAAGGGGTGAGATCGCCGGCCCGAATCGCAGCGATCGAAACGGAACTCGCCAAAGCACGCGACCTCGAGGTGGCCGCTCGGACGGTCCTCGACGACCCCGAGGTCGTTGCGGTGAGCGAAGTCGAGACAGTCGACGTCGACGGTCCTCGCGAGCGTGCTCTTCAGTGCGCCGAGGTGGTGAACTCGGCTGTTGCAGCTGCTTCCCTGGCCGAGAACCGTGTGTCGGATCTCGAACGGTTCAGCGGACAACTCGAGAAAGCATACGAAGCGGTTGCACCTGAGCGGGAACTGCACGACGAACTCGCTGGCCTCGCCGACGTGATCGCCGGCAAAGGTCAGAACAGTCGCAAGATGTCGCTGCGAGCGTATGTGCTCGCGTCGCGGTTGGAAGAGATCGCCGTGTCGGCATCGGTTCGGCTGCAGCGGATGTCCGGGGGCAGATACGAGTTCGTGCACAGTGACGAGGCAGGTTCTCGGGGTCGCCGCGGCGGTCTGGGGCTCGACATCCGGGACGACTTCACGGGTGTCGTTCGCTCGGCGAAGACGCTCTCGGGCGGTGAATCATTCTTGGCGTCGTTGTCTTTGGCCCTCGGACTTGCCGATGTGGTTGCGGCGGAGTCCGGCGGAATCGTTCTCGACACGATGTTCATCGACGAAGGATTCGGCACTCTCGACGCCGACACCCTCGACTCGGTGATGGCTGTGTTGGACGAGCTTCGCGACGGTGGACGAGTGGTGGGCATCGTCAGTCACGTGGACGAGATGAGGCAGCGAATCCCGAGTCGCCTGCACGTCATTCGCGGACGTGCAGGCTCCTCGGTGAAGGTGATCGCGGGCTGATCAGGCCTTTTTGTTCTCTACCTCTGACTCGGCGTCGTCGTCTTGATCCTCGAGGATGTCCGACGCATCGCCGGCGGGCATCGGCTCGTTGTCGCTTGCGCGTTCGTCGATCTGCTCGCCGATGTACCGGATGACAACTGCTGCCACAGCGGCGACGGGCACTGCGAGGAAGGCGCCGACGATGCCGTACAGCGAGCTACCGGCGGCCACGGCAAGCAGCACGATGACGGCGTGGAGTTTCATCGACTTGCTCTGCAGCACAGGCTGAAGGACGTTTCCTTCGATCTGCTGAACGGCCAGGATGATGATCAACACGATGATGGCGGTGGTGAGACCGTTTGCCACCAGCGCAACCAACACGGCCAGGGCGCCGGCGACAAAGGCACCGACGATCGGGATGAAGCCACCGATGAACGTGAGAATTGCCAGCACCGGTGCCAGCGGGACCCCGAGTATCAGCAATCCGGCGCCGATGAAGACCGCGTCGATCAGACTCACCAGTGCTTGTGTCCTGATGAATCCGCCGAGCGTGTCCCACATGCGGGTGAGGACCTCTTCGAGATGCCGACCGGCGCGGCCGCCGCCGACAGCGTGGAGCCAGGGGATGAACCTCGGTCCGTCCTTGATGAAGAAGAAAGCGAGAATCAGGACCAAACCGAGCGTGACCAACAACGAGCTCGCTGTGCTCACGCCGCTGAAAACGCCTGAAGCGATGGCGGTTCCACTTTCCTGCACCTTGGTGATGACGGCATGGACGGCGTTGTCGATCTGGTCGTCCTTCAGGTTCAGCGGCGGACCCTGGAGCCAGTCCTGAACCTGGTTGATGCCCTCGGTGGTCTTGTTCGCGAGCTCGGGGGCCTGGCTGACCACTGACGGAACGATGCCTGCGATCACACCGGCCAGGATTCCGATCGAGAGCACCAGGGTGATGCCGGCTGCCGCGGCCGGTGGCATACCGCGCTTGATCATGCCGCGGGTCGGCGGCCACATGACTGTCGCAACAACGATAGCCAGAGCCACCGGCAGGATGATGACCCAGAGCTTTTCGATCAGCCAGCCGAAAATCCAGGCGCCCAGCGAAATCGACGCCAACACCAACGACCATTTTGCGAGCCACATACCCCCTTGCCCGATGATCTCGCCGCGGTCGCGCTTGCGCACCCCTGCGGACGTCCCCTTGTCTTGCTCGCTCACTGATCGTCCTTTCCGTCGGCGCAGGGATCTCCTCGCCGATGTGCGAATCCGGTGATCTAGCTGAGCTGATCGTAACGACTGCATGCGATAACTCGTGTGTTGCGCTGCAATACTGTGTTTTGAAGCATGCTGATCGGACTAACATTTCCGTCATGAGAATCGCAGCAGCAGTCGGGGCAGCAGCAATCGTCGTTCTCGGGCTCACCGCGTGTAGCACCGAGGATCAGGACAACGCGCAGAACAAGATCAGCGAGGCAGTCACGAGCGGGCAACAGGCGCTCGAGACGGCGAAACAGTCAGCGGGCAACGCCATCGATCAGGGCAAGACGGCGCTGTTCGTCGCCACGTTCCGTGGGGCTTACGCACCGTTGGCGGAGAACCGCGACGACGCAGACATCGAGGAGATCTTGACGACCACGTGTACCGAGGTCGCCAACGGCACGGACGAGGCGGAGGTCAAGACCAAGATCACCGACCTGGCCGAGAACAACGGCAACAAGCCCACCGACGAGCAGGCCGGCCACATTTACGAACTCGCGAAGGCCACCTGCCCCTGACCGGATTCAGCAGCAGCGGGCGCCTGGGTTGGCGTCGGCTGCTGCGTGTCGGCGGCGCCAGAACTCTCGTTCGCTGATCACCGGTGAGTCGGCGTGGTGGCGTCGGGTGTGCTCGACGTAGCGCTGATAGTCGAGATCACCCATCACCGAGCGAACCCACCACAGCGTTCCGCGGAACGCTGTGGTGAGTTTTGCCGTCATGGTCGCCGTCGTCATGGTCAGTGCCCACCTCCGTGTGCGGCGCCGGGCGCCCGGACTTTCCCGGCTTTGATCAGCTCGTCCCATTCTTTCTGGATTTCCTTCTCCGCGGGCGTCGGAATGAAGCTGGCGGGTCCGAAGATTTTCGACGGTTCTTCCGGGGACTCGGTGGTCGGCAGCCCGCCCGCTCGGATTGCCTTGGCACATACGATGATCCCGGCGATGACCACGACGATCACCAGTGACGCGAAGATGATCGACAACGTGCCCTGGATGAAGGTGTTGCGAATGACGGCATCGATGGCCTCCGGAGTCTTCGCGGAACCGTGCGCCGTCTCGCCGGCAGCCTTCGCGTCCTTGAACACGTTGTGCTGAGCCCAGTACCCGATCGCGGGGTTGTCGGAGAAGATCTTCTGGTACGACGCGGTCATGGTTACGACCAGGTCCCACACCAGCGGTACGCCGGGAATCCAGGCCCATTTGAACAGGCCCTTCTTCATGACGATCGTCATGACCACCGTCAGTGCGATCGCGGCGAGTAGCTGGTTGGCGATGCCGAAGAGCGGGAAGAGTGTGTTGATTCCGCCCAGCGGATCGGTGACACCCATGAGCAGAATCGCGCCCCAGGCAGCGACGACGATCAGCGAGCACAGCCACGCGCCGATGCGCCACGACGGGTCCTTGAACTTCTTCGCCGGACCGCCGAAGTTGCCGAGCGAGTCGGAGAGCATGAATCGAGCGACGCGGGTGCCGGCATCGATCGTGGTGAGGATGAAGAGCGCCTCGAACATGATCGCGAAGTGGTACCAGAACGATTTCAGCGAGTCGCCGCCGAAGACGTCGCTGAGTACTTCGGACATTCCGAACGCGAGCGTCGGGGCGCCGCCGGTTCGCGAGATGATCGATTCTTCGCCGACGGCCTCGGCTGCCTGAGTCAGCACGTCCGGTGTGATGGGGGCAGTGCCGAGGGGCAGATTGTTGACGTATTCGGCTGCGGTTTCCGGTGTTCCACCGGTCAGTGCCGCGGGAGCGTTGAGTGCGAAGTACAGGTGCTGATCGAGGATGCAGGCGGTGACCAGAGCCATGATCGCGACAAACGATTCGGTCAGCATGCCGCCGTACCCGATCATCTTGGTCTGGCTTTCCTTCTCGAGCAGCTTTGGCGTCGTACCGGACGCGATCAGTGCGTGGAAGCCCGAGAGTGCGCCACAGGCAATGGTGATGAACAGGAACGGGAACAGTGAACCGGCAAAGGCCGGGCCTTCGCCGTTGGAGGCGAATGGCGTCACTGCCGGCATGTTCAGAGCGGGTCGTGCGACCAGAATTCCGATGGCCAGCAGCGCGATGGTGCCGACCTTCATGAACGTCGACAGGTAGTCGCGCGGTGCCAGGAGCAGCCAGACTGGCAGCACCGATGCGGCGAATCCGTACGCGATCATCAGCCACGCGATGGTGACCTTCGAGAGTGTGAACCAGTCTGCGCCCCAACCGGTATCGGCAACCCATCCGCCGGAGACGATGGCCAGGAGAAGCAGGACGACGCCGATCAGGGAGACCTCGGAAACCTTGCCCGGCCGCAGATACCGCAGGTACACGCCCATGAACAGCGCGATGGGGATGGTCATCGCGATCGAGAACACTCCCCACGGGGACTCGGCGAGCGCATTGACGACCACAAGTCCGAGCACCGCGATGAGGATGATCATGATGACGAACACGCCGATCAGTGCGGCGACGCCGCCGACAAGGCCGAGTTCTTCGCGGGCCATCTGACCGAGGCTGCGCCCGCGGCGCTTCGACGAGATCCACAGGACCATGAAGTCCTGCACCGCCCCGGCGAACACGACGCCGACGATGATCCAGATCGTTCCCGGAAGATATCCCATCTGCGCGGCCAACACGGGTCCGACCAGGGGACCGGCACCGGCGATTGCCGCGAAGTGGTGACCGAACAGCACCCGACGGTCGGTCGGCATGTAGTCGGCGCCGTTCTCCATGATTTCGGCGGGAGTTGCGACGTCGTCGCGGGGCTTGACGATCTTGCGTTCGATCAACCGCGCATAGAAGCGGTAGGCGATCAGATAGGTACAGATTGCGGCCAACACGAACCACACAGCGCTGATGTGTTCACCGCGGACGATCGCAATCATGTACCAGGCGCTCGCGCCGACCAGTCCGAGAACAAGGAAGACGACGCGCGCAGTCGTGGAGATGGGTGTTTTGTCGATGACGCCGACAGGTGGCAGGTCAGGATCGGTTTTCAGGTACTCGACATTTGGTTCCGGCGCAGTCGTCAAGCTCATCGTCGAACTCCGTCCACTAGTGCACGTGTGGCCGCCGTCACAGCGGGCCATCTGTCACTGTAGGACCAGAAGGGTGAATCCGCGCGATCTGAAACGCGGGAGTCGACCGACGTCAGAATCGGTGAGCGTCGGCGTCGATCCAATCGGTGAGCCAGCTCTGCGGCGGGGAGTCGAGCAGTTCGCCCGGCATCAGCCAGTCGAACAGGTCGGCATAGGTGCGAGTGGTGAGACCGTCGACGCGGCGGTTGAGCATTCCCGGTTGCAGTTGGTCGAAGGAATCGATGCCCATCGACGCGATCATCTGTTGCGCGCTGGCGACGGTTGCCTTCTGGAATCGGTAGACGCGCTCGCTCTTGTCGGGGATGTCGAGTGCGCGGGTGCGTGCCGGATCCTGAGTGGCAACGCCGACCGGGCAGCGGTTGGTGTGGCACATCTGGGCCTGAATACAGCCCACTGCGAACATCATTGCGCGGGCCGCCATCGTGAAGTCTGCGCCCTGGATGATGCGTTTGACGATGTCGGAACCGCTCGCCACCTTTCCGGAAGCGCCGACTTTCACGAGAGGGCGCAAACCAGTTCCCACCAGAGCGTTGTGCACCAGCATCAGGCCCTCGGTCAACGGCATGCCCATGTGGTCCTCGAACTCCACCGGACCTGCGCCGGTGCCGCCTTCGGAACCGTCCACGATGATGAAGTCGGGCGTGATACCGCGTTCGATCATCGCCTTGCAGATTCCGAGGAATTCACGACGCGAGCCGACACACAGTTTCATCCCGACCGGCTTGCCTCCCGACAGTTTTCGCAGGGTCGCGATGAAATCGACCAGTTCGACCGGGGTGCTGAACGCGGTGTGCGCGGGTGGCGAAATCACGGTCTGGCCGACGGGTACCCCGCGGGTTTCGGCGATTTCGGGGGAGACCTTGACTCCGGGAAGCACGCCACCCAACCCGGGTTTCGCACCTTGCGAGAGCTTGATCGAAATGGCCTTCACCTGATCGAGTCCGGCACGCTCGGCAAAACGGTCAGGATCGAATCGGCCGTCCTCGGTTCGGCATCCGAAGTATCCCGAGGCGATTTCCCAGATCAGATCGCCGCCGTGTTTGCGGTGATACGGACTGATCGCGCCTTCGCCGGTGTCGTGGGCGAAGCCGCCTTTGGCGGCGCCGGCGTTGAGGGCTTCGATTGCGTTGGCGGACAACGACCCGAAGCTCATCGCGGAGACGTTCAGGAGAGCGATGTCGTACGGCTTCGTGCAATCGCGTCCGCCGAGGCGAACTCGGGGAACGGTGTCGGGGGCGGTCCGTGCGCGAATCGAATGCGTCATGAACTCGTAGCCGATCGCATTGACGTCGCGCTCGGTCCCGAAGGGCTCTTCCGCCAGTGTTCCCTTTGCCCGCTCGTAAACCAGATCTCGCGTTTCGCGATCGAATGGCATTCCATCGGTGGATGATTCGACGAAATACTGCTGGATCTCCGGTCGAATCTTCTCGAGGAGGAATCGCGCGTGCCCCAGGACCGGATAGTTACGGAGGATGCTGTGGGACTTCTGAGTGAGGTCGTAGGTGCCCATGGCCGCCAGCGCGAGTGTGACGACAGCGATCACCCACCATCCGGGCGAGGCGACAATTGCGAGCGCGGCGGTGCCGAGACCCACTATCCATATCAAGAGCACGATCAGCATCCGAGTCACCTCGAGAGCGTAGGCGCTCACTGTGACACGGCAGCGGTAAGTCTCCACTAGGTTCTGCGATAGAGAACCGAATCCGACTCTTTGGGGGAATGATGACCGAACCGCAATATCCGACCGACCCGCAGGATCCGAAGGAGCAACAGTATCCGAAGGAGCAGCAGTATCCGGCAGGCCAGCAGTATTCAGCCGGTCAGCAATATTCAGCAGGCCAGGAATATCCGACGGGCCAGCAGTACCCGACCGACCCGCAGTACTCAGCCGGACAGCAGTATCCGACCGGTCAGCAGTACAGCGCAGCCCAGCAGTACAGCGCTGCTCCCACGTACGCGGCGCCTCAGTACGGTCCGCCGAAGTCCAACGCGGGATGGGCCGTCGCGTCGATCATCTTCTTCTGGCCTATCGCGTTCGCCGCGTTCAACCATCTCCACGACATCTACCCGAAGTGGGCGATGGGCGATCACCAGGGCGCGCAGTACGCATCCGAGCGGGTGAAGAAACTCGGGCAGATCTCGCTCCTCATAGCCGTGATCTGCTGGGTGCTGTTCATCGCGTTCTACGTCATCTTCCTGGTTGCGATCGTGTCATCCGTCGATTCGTATACCTACAACTGATCACCTGCCGCGACGTGACGGTGGGGCGAGTACCCGTCACGTCGCCGCGAGGCCGTAGAATCCACAGACCGTGAGCCTTACCCTCGGAATCGTCGGACTGCCCAACGTCGGCAAGTCCACCCTTTTCAATGCACTGACCAACAACGACGTGTTGGCAGCGAACTACCCGTTCGCGACCATCGAACCCAACGTCGGTCTGGTCGAGCTGCCCGATCCGCGGCTGCAGAAGCTCGCCGAGATCTTCGGCTCCGAGCGCATCCTCCCCGCGACCGTGTCGTTCGTCGACATTGCCGGCATCGTCAAGGGAGCGTCCGAGGGCGCAGGCCTGGGTAACAAGTTCCTGGCCAACATCCGTGAAGCGGACGCCATCTGCCAGGTAGTTCGCGTCTTCGCCGACGACGACGTCATCCACGTCGACGGCAAGGTCGACCCGGCCTCCGATATCGAGGTCATCGAGACCGAACTCGTGATCGCCGACATGCAGACCTTGGAGAAGGCTCTCCCGCGTCTGGACAAGGAAGCTCGCAAGAACAAGGAGCTCAAGCCGGCCCACGACGAGGCACTCAAGGCTCAGGCCTTCCTCAACGAGGGCACGACGCTCTTCAGCGTCAAGGACAAGCTCGACTTCTCGTTGCTTCGTGAGCTGAGCCTGCTCACCACCAAGCCCTTCCTGTACGTCTTCAACGCCGACGAGTCTGTGCTCACCGACGCAGCGAAGGTTGCGGAATTGCGCGCATCCGTCGCACCGGCCGACGCTGTGTTCCTCGACGCGAAGGTCGAGCAGGAACTCCTCGAGCTCGACGAGGAAGACCGCCAGGAAATGCTCGACTCGATCGGTCAGACCGAGCCGGGCCTGCACGCTCTCGCGCGCACCGGCTTCCACACCCTCGGACTGCAGACCTACCTGACGGCTGGTCCGAAGGAAGCTCGCGCCTGGACCATCCACAAGGGTGACACCGCTCCCCAGGCTGCCGGCGTCATTCACACCGACTTCGAGCGCGGCTTCATCAAGGCTGAAATCGTGTCCTTCGACGACCTCGTCGAGGCGGGTTCCATGGCCGCGGCCAAGGCTGCCGGCAAGGTCCGCATGGAGGGCAAGGAATACGTCATGGCCGACGGCGATGTGGTGGAGTTCCGCTTCAACGTCTAAATCCGCGGCTCCTGGTCGTCACCCCACGGGCATCTCGCTGAGCGTCCGACGGGTGACGAACCGCCGCGCTTTCCCCGACAACGGGTCGGTGAATTCGAGTTCCCTCGCGAGCAATTGGAGTGGGAGGGAATGATCGTCCGGCGCGTCGGGCAGCAGGTCGGGGTATCGCCGGTCGCCCAGGATCCCGGCGCCGAGAGCTGCCAGGTGCACTCGCAACTGGTGCATCCGTCCGGACTGCGGACGTAGAACCGTGTGCAGCACAGCACGTCCGGAGGCACTCACGCCCGGCCCTCGCGCCTCGATCATGGTCTCGGAGTTGGGTTCACGGCTGTCGTCGACGACGACTCGCAACTCGCCGCGTCGAGCTTCGATGTGGTTGCGGTAAACGAGAGGGACGTCGAGCGCTGGTGCATCCCGGCCCCGCCGGGTCGGTCGCGCCGACACCGCCTCGTAAACCTTCGTGACCTGACGCTTCTCGAACAGTGACTGGTACGCGCCGCGCGTCGCGGGGCGGGCCGAGAACATCACCACCCCTGCGGTGCCGCGGTCGAGTCGATGGATCGGGGTCAGATCTGGGTTGTCGAGACGAACCCGCAGGCGGATGAGCGCCGACTCACGCAGGTATCGCCCGCTCGGAGTGGTCGGGAGAAAATGTGGCTTGTCGATGACGACGAGATCGTCGTCGGTGTGCAGGATCTCCTCGTGGAACGGCACCGGGTCCTCCGCCGGCAACTCACGGTAGTACCAGACGAACCGGTGCGCGCTGAGTTCTGTGTTCAGGCAGATCGAGTGGCCGTCGGTATCTACGAACTCGCCGTCGTCGAACCGCCGATACAGGTTCTCGGCGTCCAGATGGTCGAACTTGGCTACGACGTACTCGGCGATCGTCGCCCACGGCCCAGAGAGCGGGATGCGTAGGCGCGTCGGGCCAACCCCGTTCTTGACGGGCAGCGGTGGGGACATGGACACGCAGGTCATCATCCCATCGACTACTGGTCAGCGGTGATTCGGTGTGGCCTCGACGGGGACGTCCCCGCGGGGACGCGGAAACCGAACTCACAGCGGTGGTCGGTGTAGATCGTCGAGTCGAAAATCAGTAGCGCGGACGAGATGCAGGCCCGTATGGTTCGGCAGAGAATGATCGCAGTCGAAAAGCACTGCGGGCCATACCTTCTGTAGCTCAATTGGTGAGAGCACCCGACTGTGACTCGGGCGACGGCGGATCGTAACCGCCCAGAGGGACCAGCTCAGATACGGCTGAGGTCGGGCTTCTAGGCGCAGAGGCCGGCGGCCCTTTGCCTGCACAGTTGTCGAACGAGCCTGAGCCGGTATTCCCTGAATCGCCGGACAGCATTCCAGTCGCCGGCCATTTCCGCGTCGGCAAGTAGGTATTCGCAGTTGTCCAACTGATCCTTCAAAGACATCATCAGAATTCACCTCCGATCACCCGAGCAAGTACCTGTCCAGGATGCGGCCGACGGGACCCCGGGGACATCGGCCGTAGTACCTGTTCAGGTACCTGCTTCGGTGCGCGGTGGAGGCTACTTCTTGACCGCAGGTGCAGGTAGTGGCATGCCTCGCTCGGCCAGAACGGCTCGGAGACGATCGGGGTAGTCGGTGATGATCCCGTCGACACCGAGGTCGATCAGGGCGTGCATGGTGGCGGGATCATCGACGGTCCACGGGATGACCTTCATGCCACGCGCATGTGCGCTCGCGATCATGTCGGCTGTCGGATAGAGGGTGAAACCGGGATCCCCGACCTTTCCGCCCTGCGGAGTTCCTTGGACGGGGGAGTAGGCGGAGGCACCAAAGGTTGCTACCGCCGCGATGCCGTCGCCACCGAAATCATCGATGTCCAGACCGCCGAGCCACGGTGACGCTCCGTCCTTGCCTACCTGGAGAAAGTCGCCGTTTGTGAGCGCAACGACGGGGACACTCGGCGCGAGTTGACGGGTGAGCATGAGCGAGCCCCAGTCGAAGCTCTGAATGGTGACGCTGTCCAACAATCCGGCTGCCCGGATCGTATCGAGGACTACAGAGACGAACTGCTCACGCGGGGCGGTCTCGTGAGGCGCTCCCGCTTCCACCTTGGTCTCGATGTTGAGCTTGATTCCGGGTGCGTTGTACGACTTCACCAGGGCAAGCACTTCTTCGAGCGTCTGCATTTTCGCTCCCGGAACATTCTGCTGTTCAGGGTATCCGGCAAGGGGGAGAGTGCCGCAGTCCATGGTCTTGATCTGCTGCAGGCTCAGCGTGTTGACGAATTTGCCGACGTACGGGAACTCCGGGTCACCCGCAGTTGCGGGCTCGGTGTCGAGGCATTTCTTGTTCGAGATCTTACGATCGTGCGTGACGACAGCGATCCCGTCCTCGGTGATCTGGGTATCGAGTTCCAGTGTGCTGACGCCCATTTCGAGGGCATTCGCGAACGCGGCCAGGCTGCTTTCCGTGTACAGGCCGAGCCCGCCGCGGTGGGCTTGGACGTCGAACGTCGAAACCGGCTGGGGCGCTGAACTACCGAACGAACCGGACCAGTCGAGACTGCCGGTTGGCGATGCGGCGGCCGGGGCCGCCAGGGCGGTGAGGGGGAGTGCGACGGTCACGGCGGCGCACGACAATATTCTGCTCAGTTGCATGAAAGGAACGTAGAGGCGTCGAATGGCTCGCCGGGGTTCGCTAGGTAAACTAACGGTAAAGGTCAGGCCGCGTGAATGCGCTGCCCGACGCCGCTCGCGTGGACCTTCATCCACGACGCCAGAAGCTCACACCCGGTCAGTCCGCTCTCGTCGAGAGGTTCGATCGCGTAGCTGATGTGTCTACCGCCGCGAGGGTTCTTGAGCTGAAATCGGTTCAGGTTCAACTTCGTCGGCAGGTAACCAAGTACTTCGAGGAACGCGGTGCGAATGCGTCGTAGATCGGTACGCCACTGTTTGGGACTGAAACGAGTCTTCTGCGCATTCTGGAAAGCATTGCTACGAAGTAGTTCCCAAACCTTTCCTGCCCACACGCGTGCCTGCGAGAAGGACATCCAGCGCGTCAAGTCTGCGATGTCGCGAATGTAGCTGTCGTCGCTGGCATTACAGATCATGTCCTGCGGGTGCCCGATCCACTTGACCGGAATCCACGGCTGGATATCGGGTCCGTCGCCGGCAACTCCGTGTCCCTCACAACCTTCGATCACGCCTGCCGGTTGTTGAGGATCGGAGATCAGTCCGACTCCGATGATGTTGGCGCGGTTCAGCGTCGGAAGAGCCGAGCGGATCACGGTGCATCCCTGTGAGTAACCGATCAGCATGACCGGGCCGTCTGTCTGTGCGATTTCGGCGGTGAGGGCCTTCACACCCATCGCGGTGCTGTGCCGAAAGCTCAGGCCACCGTCGGCGACCGGACCGTACGACGCGGGATAAGCGACCCAGCGAGAATCGAATCGACTGTCGAGTTCGTCGGTGACGGCACTGAGGAGTCCGCGCACACGGGCGCCGTGGTCGCCGACGTGGGATTCGCCGGTGCCGCCAACTGCAAGAACGGTTACCTCAGCCATGTCAGCGATCATCCACGTCGATTCTGAGAGGTCTGCATCCAAACCCTGAGAAGAGACTGGCAATCCGTTGTACTGCGAAATCGTTATCGAGCGAGCACCATTTACCCATGACGACGCCGAATCGTTCATCCAGACGAAAAGTGTCCGTTGTCGGTGCGGGAAGCGTCGGCACCGCAATTGCGTATGCGTGCCTGATACGCGGATCGGCCGACGCGCTCGCCCTCTACGACACCAACAGCGCAAAGGTCCGGGCCGAAGTTCTCGATCTCAACCACGGCACCCAGTTCACACCGCCGTGCACTGTCGACGGAGGCGATGACATCTCGGTCACCGCGGGATCCGACTTGGTCGTCGTCACCGCGGGCGCCAAACAGCATCCCGGTCAGTCGCGGCTCGAACTTGCCGCGGTGAACGTCAAGATCGCGCAGACACTGACCGAACAACTGTTGGCGGTGTCACCGGACGCGGTCCTTCTCTTCGTCACCAACCCGGTCGACGTGGCGACCTACGCAGCGATCCAGGCTGCGGGACCGTCGTACCGCGGCCGAATTTTCGGATCTGGGACCGTGCTGGACACGGCCCGATTGCGATTCCTGCTGGCTACCGAACTCGGAGTCGCGGTGGAGAACGTTCATGCCTTCATCGTGGGCGAGCACGGGGATTCCGAGATTCCGCTCTGGTCGAGCGCAACCATCGGCGGAGTGCCGGCAACCTCGTTCGTGGGACCGTCGGGTGGCGTCCTCGGCCCCGACCTACGCGCGAAAGTAGCGAAGTCTGTAGTCGAGAGTGCTTACGAGATCATCGAGGGTAAGGGCGCGACCAACCTCGCCATCGGATTGTCGAGCGCATTCATCGCGGAAGTCGTGTTGCGGGACGAACAACGGGTTCTGCCGGTATCGACTTTGCAGAGCGGCGTCCACGGACTCGAGCACGTTTGCCTGTCCCTTCCCACGATGGTTGGTCGTGCTGGTGCCGGCCGAGTCCTCGAAGTACCGCTATCGGAAAGAGAGGCTTCGGGGCTCCGATCTTCTGCCCGGACATTGCGAGAGGTGCAGGACTCTCTGGGATTGTGAATATCTGTTCTCCTTGATATCCGACATATAGGATCAACAAATGATCAGCTTCCTGATTCGCGCCGCGATCTTCCTGGGTTCTGCCGCTGTCGGGCTTCTTGTTGCGTCGTTGATTCTTTCGGGCTTCTCGGCGCCCACATCCGGATTCATCGTTGCGGTCGTGATCTTTGCGATTGCGCAGTCGGTCCTGGCGCCGTTCATCGCCACGGTGGCAAAGCGCCATGCACCGGCATTTCTCGGCGGAATCGGATTGGTGTCGACATTTGTCGCGCTGTTGGTGGCGTCGCTCTTCTCCAATCTGTCGATCTCCGGTGTCTCGACGTGGATTCTGGGAACCGTCGTCGTGTGGCTGGTAACCGCCGTTGCGACGCTGGTTCTTCCGTTGTTGTTCGTGCGTAAGAAAGTTCAGGAGAAGAAGGCACAGTGACGCGCCCGAACATCGGTATGGACTACGCAGTCCTGGACTGCCCGGATCCGGCTGCATTGGCCAACTTCTACGTCCAGGTCCTCGAGTGGAAAAGTGTTCGCGACGAGGATGATTGGCACGTGATCGAAGGACCCGGCGGGGGGCGGCTCGCATTTCAGCTCGCTCCGGATTTCGTTCCGGTGGACTGGCCGACCTCCGGTGTCGGGATCCATCTGGATCTGTTCGTGGATTCTCTCGACCCCGCCGAGGCTTGGGTGATCAGCCTGGGTGCGCAGCGGGTGACCGACATTCCGGAGCATCAGACTTTCCGCGTGTACCGCGACCCGGTCGGTCACTATTTCTGCCTGTGCCTGCGGGACTGAGTGTCGACTCGCTCCGAACTCGTCGACCGTGGATAATTCCGAACACTTGTCACGCCCGAGAATTGGAGATCGACGATGGCTTCGCAGAATTCCAACGAATTCCTGGTAGAACGTACGACGATCGTCAAGGCAGAAGCACCGGTCGTCTTCGCGTTGATCAACGATTTCCATCAGTGGACTCAGTGGTCGCCGTGGGAAGGTCTCGACCCGGCGATGCAGCGGACGTACGCGGGGCCTGACGCGGGCGTCGGGGCTTCGTACGCCTGGGCGGGAAACAAGAAGGCGGGCTCCGGTTCGATGGTGATCACCGAATCCGTCCCGAATGAACGAGTAGTTTTGGACCTGGCCTTCCTCAAGCCGTTCAAGGCGCAGAACGTCACCACGTTTCTCATCTCGCCGAATTCCGGTGAAGTTCAGGTGACGTGGAAGATGACCGGAAAGAAGAATCTGTTCTTCAAGATCTTCGGTTTCATCTTCAGCATGGACAAGCTTGTCGGAAAGGATTTCGAGAAGGGCCTGTCCCAGCTGAAAGCTGCTGCAGAAAAGAGCTGACAAGCCGGTGGTACCGTCTCCCGGTGTTACGGATGACGCCCACCGATGCCCAAACCTTCTGGATTTCGGAGAAGATCCCGAACGATCAGCTGCTGCTCTACTGTTTCGACGGGCAGAGCCAGCACATGGACGAGCTACGACGCTCGGTGGTCGAAAGAGCGTCGCTCATTCCGGATCTCAATGTTCGGATTCGTGAATCACCGTGGCACCTCGACTATCCGGTGTGGGAGCCCATGCCGGTCGACGCCTCCTTGGTGAGAGTGCATGAGCTGCCCGAAAACTCGTGGCTCTCGTGCATTCACGGAATCGAGAAACTACTCGAGAACCACGTCGACCCGCGCGAGTCCCCGTGGACGCTGCACCTGTTTCACGGCGTCACCGGCGTGCCGCGCTGCAGTGGCCCGGCGCTGATCGCAGTTCTGCAGGTCGCTCATTCTCTGGCGGACGGCAAACGCGCGTCGGCGATTGCTCGCCAGCTGTTCTCGCCGCAACCGCCCGCGAAGCAGAAGACGGACGTGCGGCGTAGCGGATCAGCCGAGATTCTGGGCCGCGCCGCCCTGCGCCTTCCGGGCCAACTTGTTTCGCTGTTCCGCGACGGCCGGGCGGGGCACCGCGCGCAGTTACAGCTGCAGGCGGACACCGAATCGGGAGTTGTTGCGCCGCAGGCGGCGAGCCGTCCCAAGGTGCGCTCGAACATCCCTCCCGGACCGCACCGACTGGTGCGCATGGTCGTGCGGGACAGCGCAGATTTCCGTGGCGACGGCGTATCCGTCACAGTCGGAGCGATGACAGCCATCTCGGTAGCGATGGCGAACTACCTCACCGAGCGAGACGGCTCGGTACCGCCCGAATTGGGAGCTGAGGTGACCATCGCCAAGGCAGGTACACCCACGGCGCGCAATCACTTCCGCAATGCAGGTGTCGGGCTGTTCCCGGAAGTCGATGATCTTCGTGAGCGAGCCCAATTGATCAAGGAGTCGATGGACGAGCGTCGCGCACGTGCGTCCCATCCATCCAGCGCAGCGTCGGATCTCGCGCTGAACGCGGTTCCCGGCCCGCTGGTCCGTTGGGGCGTGCAGCAATACGATTTCACGGCAGTACCCGACGAGGTCACTGGAAACACCGTGGTGTCGAGTGTCGCGCGCGGTGACGCGGATCTGGTGCTCGGAGGCGGCGTCGTTCGGTTCACAGCGGGCTTCCCGAGTTTGTCGCCGGTCATGTCGTTGACCCACGGCGTACACGGGGTCGGGGACACTGTGACGATCAGCATCACCAGCAGTCCGGCCTCGATTCCGGACATCGACGTGTACGAGCAGATGATGCATGACGCGATCGACGAGGTGCGCGAAGCACTGTCGTGACGGCCTGATGTACTGGCAGCATGGGATTCACGCGTGCCGAACTGGAATCGTTCCGAGACGCCGAGATCGAGGATCTGATCGGGCCGGATTGTCGGCTGTTGTTCGTCGGTATCAACCCGGGACTGTGGACGGCGGCGACCGGCGCGCATTTCGCCAGACCGGGTAATCGGTTCTATCCGGCACTGCTGCGGGCAGGCATCATCGAGCATGCGATCGATCCTTCCGCGGGTATGTCGGACGCTGACACACAGCATCTGATCGATCGGGGAGTGGGCATCACCAATTTGGCGGTGCGGGCAACTGCGCGCGCCGATGAATTGACGTCGGAGGAACTCGCAACTGGCGGAGTTCGGGTCCGAAACATCGTGCGCGCAACCAATCCAGTAGTCGTTGCCTTCGCCGGGATCACCGCCTATCGAACAGCTTTCGGTGACAAGAAGGCGAAGGCCGGGCGTCAGGACCGTGATTTCGAGGGGGCAAAACTGTGGATCGTGCCCAATCCCAGTGGTCTCAACGCACACGAGACGGTGGACACCTTGGCAGCGAAATATCGTTCCGCCGCATCCGAAGCCGGAATTCTCTGAGAGAAGTCGCAGTTCCGTTCGGCCAGAACAAGGTACAAGTTAAAGTGCTTGTATGTCTGTTCTATACAACGTCTTTGTAGTGATTCACTTACTCGGCATGGCTGCCATGGTCGGTAGCTACTTCACCGTCCTCAAGGCTCCTTCGATCACCGAGGTCATGGTGTGGGGTGCCAGGATGCAGTTCGTGTCCGGCCTGATCATCGTCGGGTTGGGCGAAGGCGCCCTGGACAAGAACTACATTCACGCGAAGATCGCTGTGAAGCTGGTGCTTTCGCTGGTCATCGTGGCGCTTGCCGAGATCACCCGGGCGAAGCAGAAGAAGGGCCAGCCCAATCCGAATCTGGTACACGTCGTCGGCGGGTTGTCGATCGTGACCGTCTTCGTGGCCGCGCTCTGGACCTGACAAAGACACAAAAGAGCCCCGGCGATCGAAACTCGCCGGGGCTCTTTGCTGTTGACGTGTCTACAGGCCTGGACGCTTGCCGATCGTCAGGGTCACTTCACCGGTGTGCGCAAAGAAGTCGTTGCCCTTGTCGTCGACGACGATGAAGGCGGGGAAGTCCTCGACGTCGATCTTCCAGACGGCTTCCATCCCGAGTTCGGCGTACTCGAGGATGTCGACCTTCTTGATGCAGTCGAGCGCCAGGCGAGCGGCCGGTCCACCGATGGATCCGAGGTAGAAACCGCCGTGCGAGTTGCAGGCGTCGGTGACCTGCTTGGAGCGGTTTCCCTTGGCGAGCATGATCATCGAGCCACCGGCGGCCTGGAACTGCTCGACGTACGAGTCCATACGGCCGGCCGTGGTCGGGCCGAACGAACCGGATGCCATACCGTCGGGCGTCTTGGCGGGGCCGGCGTAGTACACCGGGTGATCCTTGAGGTACTGCGGCATCTCTTCGCCTGCGTCGAGGCGTTCCTTGATCTTGGCGTGCGCGATGTCGCGTGCCACGACGAGCGGACCGGTCAAGGAGAGACGAGTCTTCACCGGGTGCTTGGAGAGCTCGGCGAGGATCTCCGACATCGGCTTGGTCAGATCGATCTTGACCGCAGCGCCCTTGCCGGTACCCGAAATGCCATCCGTCTCTTCGTCGAGCTGAGCGTCCGTGACCTCGGGCAGGAAACGGCCCGGGTTGAATTCGAGCTGTTCCAGGAACACGCCCTCCGGGGTGATCTTGGCCTTCGCCTGTCGATCTGCCGAGCAGGACACCGCAATGGCGACGGGCAACGAAGCGCCGTGGCGGGGGAGTCGGACGACGCGGACGTCGTGGCAGAAGTACTTGCCGCCGAACTGTGCTCCGATACCGATCTTCTGCGTCAGCTCGAAAACCTTCTTCTCGAGCTCGTGATCGCGGAAGCCGCGACCCGTGATGGCGCCTTCGGTGGGCAATTCGTCGAGATAGTGCGCCGACGCGTACTTCGCCGTCTTCATCGCGAACTCGGCCGAAGTACCGCCGACGACGATTGCAAGGTGGTAGGGCGGGCAGGCTGCGGTGCCGAGTGAGCGGATCTTCGCCTCGAGGAACTGCATCATCGAGTCGGGATTGAGGATCGCTTTGGTTTCCTGGTACAGGTAGGACTTGTTGGCGCTTCCGCCGCCCTTGGCCATGAAGAGGAACTTGTACGAGTTCTCGTGTCCGGCAGCAGTATCGGCGTACAGCTCGATCTGCGCGGGCAAGTTGTTGCCGGTGTTCTTCTCGTCCCACATCGTGATGGGGGCGTTCTGCGAGTAGCGCAGGTTCAGACGCGTGTAGGCGTCGTAGACACCGCGGGCAATGGACTTCTCGTCGTCGCCGGGGGTGAGCACATGCTGTCCACGCTTGCCCATGACGATGGCGGTTCCGGTGTCCTGGCACATCGGCAGAACGCCGGCAGCGGCGATATTGGCGTTCTTGAGCAGATCGAGCGCGACGAACTTGTCGTTGTTCGACGCTTCGGGATCGTCGAGGATGCTCGCGAGTTGCGTCAGGTGATCCGTGCGCAGGTAATGAGAGATGTCGTGCAGCGCCGTTTCAGTCAGCAAGCGCATCGCTTCCGGCTCGACCTGCAGGAAGGTGCGGCCGTCCGGTCCCTCGACTGTCGACACCCCTTCGGTGGTGAGCAATCGGTACTCGGTGGTGTCATCACCGATCGGCAACAGGTCCTCATAGAGGAAGTCGGCCATCATCTCTCCTGAACAAGGGTGCGTGCGAAGGTCGCATTCAGGTTATCGTTGGGGGTTTCCTTCTCCGAATCGGGGCGGGTGTGAGCTGGAATTATCCGGATGCCACTGGCTCGATCAAGATACTTCGACCAGTTCGGAGAGCTCGACGCCGCGAAATTCGGCAAGTATTTCGGCCTGCTCGGCCACTGCTGCGCGGGCCGATCGTGACCACGTTCCCCACGGGGTGATCGCGACCTTCAGCTTCTTTCCGGATGCTCGTGGTCGCCACAATCCGGTGATCGTGCCACCGACCACCACCGTGCCCGGTCGCCCGAGGGTCGGCCACACCGTCTTCTGGGCGGTCGGATCGGGAACCAGGGTCTCCCGATCCTTGAGCTGTACATACGGATCGAAAGGCCCGAGCAAGCGCGTACTCGAATCGGTGGGGGAGCCGAACAAGTCTTCGCGGTCCTGTTCGAGAATCCACCGCTTCTCGCCGTTTACCTCGATCTCCTCGGCATCGACGGGCCAGTGGGCTTTGACGTCCTTGACCGGGGCATCGAGAAACGACGCGACGTGAGCAGGAGTGGCGGGGCCGTAGAAGCGCAGATACCCGCGGATCACGTCGAAGCGGGGATCGGCGTCTGCGCCCGTGGCGCTGTATGGGCGTCGGCGCCAACCCGGAATGCGTTCGAGCACTGGGGGAGATGTGTTCGGCTGTAGCTCGAGGCCTGCCTGGAGTGCCGCGAGCCGGAACGGCATCTCGTACAGATGAGCGGCATTGCACGGGCGGCAGAATCTCAGATAGGGCTCGGTGACCCGCGTGGTCAATTGCGCGGACATCTCGCCCTTGACGGTTGGTTTCGAGACGATGTCCCGCATCGCAGCAGCAACTGTTTGCAGGGCAGTCAGCGTCGGGATGCCGGCGGCCTTCAGGGGCCGATTGGCGTCGTAAATGCGCTTGGCTGCATCGGCTTCGCTGAACGGCGACGTGGCGGCGGCGACGGCAGGCAGGTCGCCCCGACGGTAATAGTGGGGGGCTCCGCGCAACGTCCAGGCAAGAGCGAGCTCAGTGGCGTCGACGCGGACGCCGCGGATCCGCAGGGCCCAGGCGGCTCCGTCAGGTCCGGTGTTCTGAATCCCGAGATCGAGAATGCTGCAATCGCTGTGATCGGCGTCACCGACAACCGCTCGGTCGAGTTGATGGCGGTGCCACCGGAAATTAGCTACCTGCGTGAGTGAGGTTGCGCTAGACATGATTTCAGTTTACTGGTGGGTAACCGCACGATTTGGGGCGGTTGATCAATGCGGCGACAGAATTGGTCAAATTCGACCGATTGGCCGGAATTTTTTCAGTAGCAGACCTTATTAGTCGAAATAATGACCCCATTGTCGGAATCCTTTGCCAACTGGTCGTTCGTATGATTACTGTTACCCACGTCACGGATACATTACAGATGTGACGCAGCTGTCACAGCACTGTCGGGTGCTTTTGGCAGCTGACCTCTGACCTCTCAAGGAGATTCGCATGGGTTCAATGGAAGGAATTCTCGGCGCTGTTGTTCAGGGCCTGGGATCACTGTTCAGCGCTGACGGTCTGCTCAAGACCTTCATGGGATCGGTAGAGACCATCTCCAAGGACCCCACCCCCTAATTCAGCGCGACATTGCCACGCCCGCTCCGGGTGTAGTTACTTCAATTTCGACAAACTGCAGGAGGAAACTCATGGGATCTCTCGGTGAAGCCATCGGAAGCGTCAACAACCTCGGTCAGCGTCTCGTCGACGCACTGACCACGCTCAGCGGCGGCACGGTTACGCCCAAGTAAGCGTCGTCTGACGAGAAAGGCTCACGCACTCGGTGCGTGAGCCTTTCCGTGTCGACCGGATCGAGTATTTCCGATCACGTCGGGTTTGCCTGTTTCAGGCGGTACCGTTCGAAAGGTTCCGCTGCGGAAGAGAGTGACCCGGATGATCGAGACTCGTGCGTTACGAACGGTTTTCCGTGTCTTCGTGGCGTTGGCCACGGCAGTGTGTGGGCTCCAGCTCCTCACCGCACCGGGTCACGCTCAGTCGGCGGACAGCAGGCTGGTCGACATCTCGGTGTACTCACAGTCGATGGGGCGCGACATTCCGTTGCAGGTCTTGCGGCCGGCTGATACTTCGACGCCTGCTCCGACGCTCTACCTACTCAACGGAGTAGACGGAGGAAAAGACGACGCGACGTGGTCGGTGCGGACCGACGCACCGAAGTTCTTCGCGGACAAGCACGTCAACGTGGTCACGCCTCTCGGTGGAGCATTCAGCTATTACACCGATTGGGAGCGGCCGGACCCCGGCCTCGCGAAATCCGGCAACAACAACGGGGTCAACATGTGGACCACGTTCCTGACGGAAGAACTACCGCCAGTCATTGATTCAATGTTCGCGACGACCGGCGAGAACGCACTGGCAGGCCTGTCGATGGCAGGCACGTCGGTACTGGATCTGGCTATGGCGGCGCCCGCGCTGTACAACAGTGTCGGGTCCTTCAGCGGGTGCGCGATGACGAGTCCGGGCATCGGGCAGAACTTCGTGAAACTCGTGGTCGCCGTGGGTGGGGGTGACGCGGAAAACATGTGGGGTCCGTACCATGGTCCGGGTTGGCCGGCTCACGATCCGGTTGTCAACGCGGACAAGCTACCTCGAGTCCCTATGTACATCACAACAGCAACCGGAATTCCGGGTCCGTACGACACACTTGCCGATCCGCGGATCGACAACGACGTCACAGATTTGGCGTTGCAACTTGTTCTCGGTGGCGGAATCGAGGCGGCAACTCACTACTGCACCACCCAGCTTGCGGACAGGACGAACGCATTGGGTATGAACAACATTCGCTACAACTTCAAGCCGGCAGGAACGCATTCATGGGGATACTGGGAAGACGACTTACACGACTCGTGGCCGATGATCGCCGCGTCGCTCGGCGTGTGAGGCCCCATCGAGCAAGCCTTCGAAGCGTCGTTCTCGTCGGCGCGCTCGCCTTGATTTCACTACTTGCGTTGCCCTCGACCGCGCTCGCCGACGAGACCCCGAAGATAACGAGTGTCACCGAACTGTCTTCGCGCTTGGTTCTTCTCGACGTCGCGAGTCCCGCCATGGGGCGCACCATGCAGGTGAAAGTGCTGCTTCCTGCCGACCGCTCGGAACCGCGCGGGACGCTGTATCTCCTGGACGGCAATTCCGGGCAGATCGAAGAGAACAACTGGCTGGCTCCGGCTAACGGCGATATCGTCCCGTTCTTTGCCGACAAAAACGTGAACGTCGTACTCCCCATCGGTGGAACCGGCACCATGTACACCGATTGGCAGGAAGACCACCCGAAATTCGGTCGTCTGAAGTGGGAGACGTTCCTGACGAAAGAGCTTCCCCCACTGATCGACACGAGGTTCGCCACCAACGGGCACAACGCAATCGGCGGGATTTCGATGGGCGCAGAAGCCGCGCTGATTCTGGCCCAGCGCTCAGCCGGGTTGTACGACGCGGTCGCCGGCTACAGCGGCTGCTACACAACTGTCGGGGGATTCGGCAAGGCGTTGACCGATCTTGTGGTGATCAACGGAAATGCCCGTTCGGAGCAGATGTGGGGTCCGGCCGGCAGTGAGGCTTGGCAAGAGCACGACATCTTCGCCAATGCCGACAAGCTGCGCGGCACCAAGGTGTATCTCGCCTCGGGATCGGGACTACCAGGTCCGCACGAAACTCTCGATACTCCTGCCCTGGGCCGGGTATTGGTCGTTGGCGGGGTCATGGAACTGGGATCGAACCTGTGCACCGACCAGATCACTCAGGTGTTGCGTGATCGCGGAGTCGATGTCACCCGCAGCGCTCAGCCGGTGGGGACGCACGGTTGGCCGTACTGGCGCGACGAACTCGTTCGTTCCTGGCCGATGCTCGAATCTGCGTTGTCCGCTTGAGCAGTTCCTGGCGATGAGTTTTCGTTTCGGGTCGGGTCTATAACCCTGTACACCTGTTTCGTAACCTCTCCGACAAGGACAGAACATGCCTTCCATCACTCCCTGTTTGTGGTTCGACAACCAAGCAGAAGAAGCAGCCAACTTCTACATCTCGGTGTTCGGTTCCGGGCAGATACTCGGAATCGAAAGGTACGTCGAGGGATCGCCCTCCGGAATGCCGGCAGGCTCGGTGATGACCGTCAGCTTCGAACTCGGCGGTCAGCGATTCACCGGATTGAACGGCGGGCCGATGTTCACGTTCTCGGAAGCAGTGTCTTTCGAAATTCCGTGCGTCGATCAGGCTGAGGTCGATCACTACTGGTCCAGGCTGACCGAGGATGGGGAAGAGGGCCCGTGCGGATGGGCCAAGGACAAGTTCGGATTGTCCTGGCAGGTAGTCCCGAATCGCCTTCTCGAACTGATGAAGGATCCGGATCGGGCCAAGGCGCAACGCGCCACGGACGCGATGATGAAGATGAAGAAGATCGACATCGCGGAGCTCGAACGGGCCGCAGACGCGTCCTGAACACGATCTGGCCGATGGGCGACAGCCTTCGTTAGCTGATGCTAGCCTTCCCTAATTCTCGCTGAGCGTTGGAGGAGTGCTGGTAACCATGCGAATCAAAGTCTCTCGAATGAAGATTGCAGTCACCGCCTTGGCGGCCTCGCTCGCCGTCGCCGGACTTGCCGGCTGCAGCAGCGACAGCGCTGACGCACCCGCGGAGGCGGGAGCAACCGTCTCGACCATGTTCGGTGACGTCGAGGTCCCGGCCAACCCGGAGCGCGTCGTCGCGCTCGGTTGGTCGGACGCCGAGACGGCACTCGCTCTGGGCACTCAACCAGTGGGCGTCGCGGACTGGATGGCGTTCGGTGGCAAGGGCGTCGGACCCTGGATTGCGGACGAGTTCACCACGGACCCGAAGATCCTCGGAACCATGGACCTGAGCATCGAGGACGTCATTGCTCTCGACCCGGACCTGATTTTGTGGACGAGAAGCGACAACACGCGGGCCACCTACGACAAGCTCAGCGCCATCGCGCCGACGGTCGGGCCGCCGCCGGGTCTGTCCACTGCGTACGGGACGACGGTCGAGCAGCAGACCGAACTCGTCGCGAAGGCTCTCGGCAAGGAAGCAGAAGGAAAGGCGCTACTGTCCGGCCTCGACGCCAAGTTCGACGCTGCAATTGCCGCCAATCCGAGTTTTGCGGGTAAGACAGCGGCCGTCGGCGCCTACAGTACCGACGGTTACGGCGCGTACGTACCCGGCGACGCACGCGCAGACTTCATGACCCGTCTCGGCTTCACGATCCCGACGGCGATCACCGAAAAAGCCACCGGAAACTTCTACATCCCGGTTGCCAACGAGAACCTGAATCTGTTCGACGCCGACCTGACCGTGCTGTTGCCGATCTTCCTCGACAGCAGTGCGTTTGCGAACGATCCGCTACTGCGCGCAATCCCGTCGGCCCAGGAGGGACATCTGTTGATCCTCGATGACCCGGCACTCGTCAATGCGTTCTCGAGTGGCTCGGTACCGGGGTTGACCTACGCAATCGACAACGCCGTTCCGAAGTTTGCGAGCACGCTCGTCGCCTGATCAGAGCTGTTTCGGGACCTGCCCGTCACTGTGAGCGTGTTCGCAAACAGTGGCGGGCAGTTCTCGTGCGTCAGTACACTGGAAAAAGTGAACTTTCAGCTAACGAGCGGCGGCCCAGTGGAGATCGAAGCGACCGCTCCTCGTTTTCCGCGGATGCATGCATACGTGGATATCGCTGTTGTGATCGTGGTGCTGGTGGGAACCAATCTGATCGCGCATTTCACCACCGCCTGGGCAAGCATCGCGACGGTACCCATCTCTGCTCTCGTCCTGTTGGCGCTCACCAAGCGCCGGGGAATGGGGTGGGCGGAATTGGGGCTGTCCCCTCGTGACCTGCGGCGAGGTTCGAAGTACGCGCTTGCTGCCGTCGGCCTGGTCCTGACCGTTGTCGCCGTCGGCGCTCTGCTTCCGCTCACACGTCCTTTCTTCATGGCGGATCGCTACGCCACTATTTCCGGCGCGATCATCGCGTCGATGATCGTGATCCCGCTGCAGACCGTCATTCCCGAAGAGTTGGCTTTCCGTGGCGTCCTGCACGGCACGTTGAACCGGGTCAGTGGATTCCGCGGCGTCGCCGCTGCCGGTTCTCTGATGTTCGGACTGTGGCACATCGCGTCGTCGATGGGTTTGACCAGCGGTAACGAAGGGCTGTCCGGCTTTCTCGGTACCGGAGTCGTCGGCCAGGTCGCCGGCATCCTCGGAGCTGTTCTCGCCACCGCTGCGGCCGGTCTCGTATTCACCTGGCTTCGTCATCGCAGCGGCAGCCTCATTGCGCCGATTGCTCTGCATTGGTCGTTGAACGGTGCAGGTGCGCTGGCTGCGGCTCTTGTTTGGCATGCAACTCTTGCTTGATCCCAATATCTGACAAAAAGGACAGCATTCGCCGCGCGGCGCCGGGTAGTTTTGTGCTTTGCTCAGTAAGTGACGCACCTTCATCGAGGCCATGTCTTCCACATCTCCGGTCGTCCGACGGTAGAGGATGCGGCGAAGTCGCTCGTCTCGATCCCCGACGGCGTCTTGGCGATCGACGATGCCGGAACGATCGTCTACTGCGGAGAATTCGGATCACTCCCGAGCGGTCTCGAAGGCGCTGAAACCCACGACCACCGACCGGGTTTCCTGCTGCCCGGATTCGTCGATGCACACATTCATTTCCCGCAGACCTACGCCGGCGACGCCTACGGCGGCGGCCAACTCCTCGAGTGGCTCGACCTGTGCGTCTTTCCCTCCGAATCGAGATTCGCTGATCCGGGATTCGCCCAGCACGCTGCCGAGGCCTTCTGCGCTCGCCGAATCGCCACGGGAACCACGGCCGCGATGGTGTTCGGATCGGCCTTCCCGCACGCGCAGGACGCCCTGTTCTCGGAAACTCTGAAACGCGGCCTTCGGGTGGTCAGCGGACGTGGGGTTCAGACCACCGGCCCGGCCTCCGCCGCCGCGCTGATCACCTCGGAAGAGGACGCGATCAGACTCACCCGCGAGGAGATCGACAAGTGGCACGCGGCCGACACCGGCGACGTGAACACTGCGCTCGTTCACGTCGCAGTGGTTCCCCGCTTCTCTCTCGCGGTGACAACACGGACGCTGAAGGATTTGGGGGAGTTGTACGACTCCGTCCGTGACCGGGGCGTCTACTTCCACAGTCATCTCAACGAGAACAATCGGCCCGGAACCGGCGAGGTGGCAACCACACTCGCCGAGTACGAGGTCGAGACCTATCTCGACACGTACGACGGCAAGTTCCTCCCCGGCTCACAGGTCGGCGGAAAGAGCTTCCTGGGTCCACGCGCGATACTCGCGCACTCGGTGCACTGCCAGGACTCCGAACTCGCACGAATGGCCGAGACCGGAACCTCGATCGCACATTGCCCTACTTCCCAGCAGTTTCTCGGCTCCGGCACCATGCCGTGGAAACGAACCGTTGCGTCAGGGGTCAACATCGCGATCGGATCGGACTTCGGTGGCGGCGACGAGTGCCTGCTCACCCGAGTCCTCGGCGACGCCTTCAAGGTTCACATCTCCGAAGCCGGCGACGACGGAGTGTCGATGCACCCTGCCGAACTGCTGTTCACCGGAACACTCGCCGGTGCTCGCGCGCTGGACATGGAGAACCGGATCGGCAACTTCGACGAGGGCAAAGAGGCCGACTTCCTGGTGATCGATCCGTCCGGGTGGCCGCCGCTCGCCGGGCTCGTCAACTACGGAACGCGTTCGGATGATCCGATACTCGCCCGCGACCAGATGCTCTTCGGGCTCCTGATGGCGATGCGCGAGCCCGCGATTGCGCACGTGTACGTGCAAGGGCGCCGGATATCGGGCTGACGTGTCCGCAACTGCCATCACCGGGTACCACCGAACGAGTTCGGGATTCCGGGCGTGGGTCGAGCGTGCGGCCGAGACCGCCGGTCGATTCGACGGCTACCTGAGCTGTGGCATCAGTGATCAACCGGAACCGGTGTCGCACGGCGTGTCCGTCACTTTCGACAGTGCCGACGATCTTCATCGTTGGCTGGAGTCGACTGATCGCCGCGATCTCGAAAGATCAGCTGCTGCAACGGGAATTCTGGCGCAGACGAGTGATCTCGTTCTGATCGACGGCGTGCTGCCGCCGCCCGGTATCGGTGTGTACGACCACGCCGTCGTCGTGGGTAAGGAGAACGAGTTTCTGCGAACGCAACGACACCTCATCGATCTCAGTTCGCGATTCTCCGGCTACGAGTCGGTGATGTTGTTGCGGTCGGTCACCGACTCCACCCAGTGGAAGTCCGTCCTTCGGTTTCGGACAGAACAGCAGTTGGCGGTGTGGATGGCGTCGCCCGAGAGGGCCGCAGCACTACCGAAACTGCGGGCCGAGTTGGCCGAGGACTTCACCGAGACCACGCGGTCGACACCGTTCGGCACCATTCTGCGCACGGAGAACGGGCAGACTCGCGCGACGCCGAATTGGAAGACGGCGATGATCATCCTGCTCGTCCTCTATCCGACGGTGATGACGCTGTCGAGGTTTCTCGGGCCGCTGCTCGACGGGATCGGAGCGCCGCCGTGGCTGTCGATGTGGTTGAGCCAGATAGTCAGCGTCGGCGCCATGACGTGGTTCCTGATGCCGACGGTCACCAGGTGGTTCCGCCACTGGCTCGACCCGGTCGACGGCGCCGTTCCCCGCACCAACTGGCGCGGTGGCGCAGCGGTAATTGCGGTGTACGTCGTGACTCTGACGCTCTTCGCCTCCGTGAAGTGGCTGCAGTTCTGGGACTACTTCGACTGAATCCGGCCTCGGCGGAAGTAGGTGAGCGGTCCGAAGAAGTTGACGAAGATGATCGCCGCCCACTTCTTCTTGCTGCCGTTGACCGTATCGGCAGGGCGTCGCGCCAGGTCGGTCCACGCTGCGATCGCCAACAGGGACTGAATCGTTGCGAGCAGGGAGACGACGCGGCGCTGCGCGGGTGACAGCTCACTCCAGGATTTCTTTTTTGTGAGGTTCATGAACTCCACTGTGCCCTCGAACGTCCAATCGGTGTCGAGATCCGGTTGTTATCGGTGCCGGGAGTTCCTCAAATCAGTGTGAATAGCGTCACCATGATGACCGATAGGTACTGTCTCGCGGGCCGTCGGGACGGTCGTTTTCGGCGTAAAGATCTCGCTAACTCGAACTGTGGCTGAATGTTTGCGCCCGCACTAAGCTCGCGTGGCTACATTGCCGCGGGGGATTTGGCCAATCTGCTGGTACGCCCTCTATCGGGAGCAACACCCATCCTGTTAAGTAAGGCTTGCCAATCTTGTGGTCGGCCTACAGGTTTGATGCTGCTCGGTAGCTGCTATCGGGAATGATGTTCGGAATACGTCAATAAATCGTCCTTAGGTGACAGTTTGATCACTGCCGGTGGGTGTTACCTGTGTGTATGTCCGCGCCCCGAAGGGGTCGAAATGTAACGTCCCGGACACATTTGGTGTCGCGGAAGTAACGGAAGGCCTCTACTCTTATCGCCAGCAGCCACTCACGTGGCGGCAATCCTCTGGACCGTATCTTCGACAGGAGCACATCGCATGAGCAGCGCAGAATTCTCGGATGCCTTCACCTTCCTCAACGACTTCTTCAGCAACGCGTCTGATCTCTTCAGCGCTCTGAGCTTCTTCACCTCGCTCAGCTGATAGCTTCCGGCCGCTAGGCCGACTCAGTGGCCCCCGAAGGCGATGCCTTCGGGGGCCACTGTTGTCTGTCAGGCGTCCAATTTGGTGACAATGTGAGCATTGTTGACCAAGTGCATGGCGGGGTTGATGTGACTGTGGTGGAATGCGAGCGAAAGAAGATAGCTTGCCTGCCCGCCACTTCGAGCGGGACACGCCGATGATCGGAGCTTTGTGCACGTCTCGCGAAGAAACCTCTTCAAGTACGCAGCGGCTGGATCGGCGGCTGCCGGACTCGCTGCATTGAGCGGTACGACGTCGGTGGCCAATGCCGGTTCGCTCGGGACCCTGCTCGATTACGCCGCCGGTGTGCCGTCCGCTCAGGCAATCAAGGCCGCCGGGTATGCGGGCGCCATTCGATACGTCTCGGACAGGCGCCCGGGCGCCGATTGGATGGTCGGCAAGCCCGTACTGGCGCGGGAAACCGACGCGTTGACCGCGGCCGGACTTCAAGTCGTTTCTTGCTATCAATTCGGCAAGGGCGGAACGGCGGACTGGCGCGGGGCCCGCGAAGCGGGCAAGCGTCATGCTGCCCGTGGCCTCGAACTACATGCGGCGGCTGGTGGGCCGTCCGGTCGCCCGATCTACGCGTCGATCGACGACAACCCGACCAGTACTGAAATCACTACGCTGATCGCGCCGTACCTCGAGGGGTGGGCCTCGGTTGTCGGCAACGGAGCGCTCGGCGTCTACGGAAACACTCGCGTGATCGACGCAATGATCAGTGCCGGCGTCGGAACCTGGTTCTGGCAGCACAACTGGGGCTCGCCCGCAGGGTATGTGCACCCGCGGGCAAACCTGCATCAGTTCGAGATCGACAAGCGCAAGGTCGACGGCGTCGGCGTGGATCTGAACTCGATCCTCACTCGGGACTACGGGCAGTGGTCGTTGGCCGGTGCGGTCGGTCCGGCCCAGCCGGTCGGATCCTCGTTGCCGACAGGATCTATCGCACCATAGCGCCGAATTTGGCGAGCCAGGCCTTGGCGTCATCGGGGAGGGTGCCCGCCGCTTCCGCGGCGAGGCACCATGCTTTTGCCATCGACAGGAAGTTCATCGGGTTGTAGGCGTCTTCTTCGCGAGACCACAGTCCGTTGCCGGCGTAGTGCAGGATCGTGATGTTGGCGGCTCCGTGCTTGGATCCGTCACCCGGATCCTCCATCGGGTTGTCGATCTCGCACACGATCCATCCGCGCTGCTCGTCGATCACGAACCAGTTGGCCGGGAATTCGGTCATGCGGTGCCCCGGGAACTCCGTCATCGTGCGAGTGACCCACTTGCGTACGGCCTCTCGGCCATTGAGGGTGCCGAAAGCGTGTTCCACGTAGACGACGTCCTCGGTGAACATGTCCGCGAAGGCGTTCCAATCGCCGGAACGAGTGCACTCGACAACGGTGTTCTGGTAACCCGCGAAGGCGTCTTCGAGTTCGGTGCGTGTCCAGGTCATGAAAGGCTCCTCGGGTAGTCGTCGCCTCAAATTAGAACACGTTGCAGAATTGATTGTCGGCGATTCGATGGAGAAGAGTTCTGCGGTACCGTCGTTGTCGGGTCGGGGACCCGTTATGTGAGAGGGCACCACGTGGATATCATCATCAATTTCATCTACACACTTCTGTCGAAGTTGCAGACGGGCAGCATCGAAGGCTCTTCGGAGAAGTGAGTCCTCCGCCGGGTTGATTCCCTTACGAGACTTTCTGTTTGGGAATCAACCCGGCGAACACCATCGTCACGACGGCGGCGGCGATGGAGATCAGGAACGTGGCACGAAACGCCTCGAACGAGGGGATCACTGCGGTGCCGACGGTGATGGTCATTCCGGCCAGGACGACGCTCACGATCGCGGCAGACGTCGACGTGCCGATCGATCGCATCAGTGAGTTCAGTCCGTTCGCGGCTGCAGATTCCGTGATGGGGACTGCGCCCATGATCAAGGCCGGCATGGCCGAGTACGAGAGCCCGACGCCCGCTCCGATGAACATTCCGGCCACGGCGACCTGCCAGACGCTCGACACCGTGAAATATGCGAAGGCGTAACCCAATCCGATGACGAGGGCGCCGAGCATCAACGTGATTCGCGGGCCGCGCCAAGCCGAAATTCGAGCGGAGACGGGCGAGAGCGCCATCATGACGAGTCCGCCGGGGGCCAGTGCGAGCCCCGCTGCAACCATGGACAGTCCGAGTCCGTAACCGGTGGACGTCGGTGCCATGAGCAGTTGGGGGAGAGTCAGGGAATTGCCGTACATGGCAAAACCGACGGCGATCGACGCGAAGTTGGTGAAGAGAACTTGCGGCCGGGCCGATACGCGGAGGTTCACCAGCGGTGCGTTGCGTCGAAGTTCCCACCATCCCCACACCAGGAAGCTGAGCGCGGAAACCGCAAGGAGCCCCAGGGTTTTCGCGTCGCCCCATCCCCAGGTTCCGCCCTTGGTGATGGGGAGTAACAGGGTGATCAGACCAACGGTGAGGCCGAGCGCACCGACGAAGTCGAAACGTCCCGGGCGTCGTACGGTCGATTCGGGAATGACGAACGCAACCAGTGCGATGCAGATCAGCCCGAACGCTGCCGATGTGACGAAGAGGAAGTGCCAGTTGGCATTCTGGGCGATCACCGCGGCGATCGGCAGTCCGATCGCACCGCCGACGCCGAGGGTGGCGCTCATGACCGCCATCGCGCCGGCCACTTTCTTCGGTGGAAGAACGTCACGAATGATGGCTATGCCCAATGGAATTGCCCCGACCGATGCTCCTTGAAGTGCACGGCCGACAACGAGCACGATCAGTGATGGTGCGATCGCGCAGATGGCCGAGCCCAGAACGACCATCGCGAGACTGACCAGCAGCATTCGTTTCTTGCCGAACATGTCGCCGAGGCGCCCGCTGATCGGCGTGATCACCGCGGCGGCGAGGAGTGTTGCGGTGACCGCCCACGAGGTGTCGGCGGGAGTGGAGTTCAACAGGTGCGGCAATTGCGGAATGATGGGGACTACCAGCGTCTGCATCAAGGCGACGACGATTCCGCACAGTCCTAGAACGGTGAGCACTGGACCCGAGGATGCGTAGTTCGTGTCGGGGATTTTCTCGTCGACATTGGACGACCCTGCGTGAACGGACATGCGGCTCCCGCCATGGCGTGTTCTGATTGGTGCGTTCGCCCCAGTGTGCACGCTACACATCGTGTGTAGTCTGCACAATATGAGGATGGACCGGGACCCTGATCTGGTGAATATCGAGTACGAGTTGACTCTGCTCTCGCGTTACCACGCGCTCGCACAACGGGCCGAACTTCATCTGGACCGGTCGGCGTATCTACTGCTCGGTCGACTGGAATTGCAACATCCCATGAGCCTCAAGGAGCTCTCCTGCGCTTTCTCGCTCGACATCTCCACCATCAACCGGCAGATCGGCGCGCTGAGGCGTCAGGGCTTGGTGGAGCGAGTGGAGGATCCGGACGGAGGGCTCGCGCGAAAGGTCCGGCCGACGGCGCAGGGGCTGTCGAAACTTCGTGCTGATCGCGAACATTCGACAGCCGGTGTCGAAAAGGTCCTCCGCGAGTGGACGCCGGAGCAGCGTCTCGCGCTCGGTGACCTACTGCGGCAATTCAATACCTCGGTCGAAGCGCTGGAAGGCCGCGAATGGCCGCGACCGAATCAGGTCTGAGAGTGCGAGACGGATCGTAGTGAGCGGTCCGGATCGCTCGAATCCGATTCCGGCGCAATGACAACAAGTTTCGGGTGCTCTTCGGGGGCTGCATGATTTCCACGCCAGGAGAGCAGTGACCAACGTGAGAGACCGGACAGCGCGGACCCGAGACTGGCGAACGAGCCCGAACTCAGGACCGACGCCGTAGACCCGATGCTTCCGATCGAAAGAAAAGAGCCGACGCTACCGATCGACAGGATCGAGTACGCCGATCCGATCGAGAGAATGGACCCCTCGGATCGGATGGACAGTATCGATCGCGTCGACTTGTGTGACCGTATCGACTGGTCTGGGCCGGATTTCTTCTCTGGACGACCGTGCGTGATGTCCACTCGTAGATGTCCCATCTATCGGGTCTATCACGGTGATCGGAGATGCAAAAGGGACCCACCGAAATTCGGTGGGTCCCTTTCACAAGACTTCGATCAAGCTACCGCGAACATGCCCACGGTCGGAAGGAAGCTGCAGGTGATGCGATCTGCGCCTTCCGGCTGGGTGGTCAGCGAACCGCTGATCACCGAGAGAACGCGTCCGGGGCCGGTATCGGCGATAGCCGACAGAGTGGCTGGGCCGTCCGGGTTGATGCGTGCGGCGTTGGTCAAGTTCTGGGTGGCGCTGCGCTGGTTGTCGATGTTGACCCAGGTGACGGTCATCGGCACCGGCTGGTCGTCGACGGCGGGAGCCGTACCGAGAGCGGTGAAGACGAATCCGGCCTGACCGGCAGCGGGACCGGGAGGAGGCAGGTGAGCCGGGCCGGGAACGGCAAGTGCAGTTCCGACCGAATCGGCGGTGGCCGAGATGCAGCCCTTGCCAAGCGTCGGGTAGAGGAACTGCGCGATGACGGGGGCGTTCTCGTCCGGGATCGCCGGTCCGCCGCCGCCGCTGCCGTCGAGGAAGGTGATGACCTTCTCGAGGGTGGCCTTGATCTCGGGCGGAATGCCGGGGGAGTTCAGGATCGCGCGAGCCTGGTCGAGCAACGCTTGCTGCGGTCCGCCTGCAACATCGGCCGGACCTGCGGCGGCGCCGATGATGGCGGGCGCAAACGATGCGAGGAACTCGATCGGCACACTTTCGGGTGCGGGCGGTGCTGCCGGATCGGCCATTGCCTGTGCCGGCAATGCCAGTCCTGCTACTGCGGCAATAGCGACGGCGGTGAACGCCTTTCGCATACCTCGGGTTCGAAGCACTGTTTCCCCATCCTTAGTCATACCGCGCGGGCGCCTAGGCGAGCTCCGCGTTTGACGGCTCGAGGGGTCACTCTATGTACAGAGCCCCCGGGTTGTACAGCTGTTCAGTTGCTGAGCAGCTACGCACCGGGGGGAGTCTATGGCATGACCGGCCTCGATCGTGATTTACGGCGACCATACCTGTGACTGAAGTGATCTATGTGAAAGTTGATGCAACTGTTACGTCAGATTGCGAGGTTTGTTCACTCGAAGATCAGTCGAAACGGACCGAATCGTCGACGAGTACGTCAATTCGACGGGCAAGGTCGAAGTCCAGTTCCGTGAGACCGCCCGCCGAGTGTGTCGAAAGCGTGTACGTGACCTTTCGCCAGCGAACGTCGATGTCGGGATGATGATCCGCGGCCTCGGCGACTGCCGCGATGCGTTGAAGAAGCGCGATGGCGTCCGGGAATGTCGCGGAGTCGACCGTGCGAGTGATCGACCCTGGCGACAGTTGCCAGGCGGGCAGTTCGTCGAGAGCGTTTTGGATCGCGGAGTCGGACAACAAAGTGGCCATACTCCATCATGGTGCGATGAGTGATGCACCTGCAAGGGATCGGGAAGTTGTCGCCGGTGCGATCTTCCGCGAGGGAAGGCTGCTCCTCGCGCAGCGGACGAGTCCGCCGGCTTTGGCCGGTCGTTGGGAGCTGCCGGGCGGGAAGGTCGAAGAATTCGAATCGCCACAGAACGCGTTGGCGCGGGAGCTGCTCGAGGAACTGGCGGTCGAGGTGAGATGCGGCGCCAGAATCGGTGTCGACGTGCCACTGTCGCCGGGGTTGGTCCTGCGGGCCTACCGGGCGGAGTTGGTGTCGGGAGAACCGGTCGCGCTCGACCATGCTCAATTGACATGGGTCGACGCCGAAGAACTGTTGTCGATGGATCTGGTGGACAACGATCGAGCCTGGATCCCCGAGTTACTCGCGGAATTGAGCGCGCTTACGCCGCACGAGCCTTCTTGAGACCCGCTTTCAGTTCCTTCTTGGATGCGCCCTCGTTCTCGAGCTTCTTCATCCGCATGATGACGACGGGACACTTGATGCACCGCGTCTTCTTGCGGCAGCACTTCTTCTTCGGCTTGAGCTGCGAGACCTTGCTTGCCTTGACTTTTCCCATGTGACGCTGCGGCTTTCCTGTTTCACTACGGCGGAGAGCCCGCTCTTGGAACGAGGTTAGCGTACCCTTAAATGACCTGTTTCTCCAGGTCGTAATCCTACGCGCATCGGCGTGGTGCAGATCACTATTCGCTGGTGGGGGCGGTGATAGAGGCCGCACAATGCAGGAGTATCAGCCCGGAGCGAGTAGTATTTACTAGGCCGCGGTGCCTTCTCAGGCGATTCGTGCCCTGATTCGGATCACACACTCGTGCAGCGGCCACCAGAAGAGCCGTGCGACTTGACTTTCGCGTGGCCGAATCAACTCAGCCAGGAGAGCCATCGCGTGACCATCACCAGCTTCCGTAACGTTGCCATCGTCGCACACGTCGACCACGGCAAGACCACCCTCGTCGACGCCATGCTTCGTCAGTCCGGCGCGTTCGAGGAGCGCGCCGAGCTGGTCGATCGCGTTATGGACTCCGGCGACCTCGAACGCGAGAAGGGCATCACCATTCTCGCGAAGAACACCGCAGTACATAAGGTCAACGAAGACGGTTCCATCACCGTCATCAACGTCATCGACACCCCCGGCCACGCCGACTTCGGTGGCGAGGTCGAGCGCGGCCTGTCCATGGTCGACGGCGTCGTCCTGCTCGTCGATGCTTCCGAGGGACCCCTGCCGCAGACGCGTTTCGTGCTGCGCAAGGCACTCGCCGCTTCGCTGCCCGTCATCCTGGTCGTCAACAAGACGGACCGCCCCGACGCCCGCATCGAAGAGGTTGTCACCGAGGCTCAGGACCTGCTCCTCGACCTCGCATCGGACCTTTCCGACGAGGCCGCCGAAGCCGCTGAGCTCGCACTCGAACTTCCCGTCCTCTACGCGTCCGGTCGCGAAGGCAAGGCATCGACCGTGCAGCCCGAGAACGGCAAGGCTCCCGACGCCGAGGACCTCACCGCGCTCTTCCAGGTGCTGATGGAGTACGTCCCCGCGCCGAAGGGCTCGGTCGACGCACCGCTGCAGGCTCACGTCACCAACCTCGACGCATCCGCATTCCTCGGTCGCCTCGCACTCGTTCGCATCCACAACGGCGAGCTGCGCAAGGGCCAGACCGTGTCCTGGTGCCGCGAGGTCGACGGCGAGCCCGTCGTCACGAAGACCAAGATCACCGAACTCCTCACGACCATCGGTGTCGAGCGCGTTCCCGGTGAGGTCGCCGTCGCCGGTGACATCTGCGCCGTCGCAGGATTCCCGGACATCATGATCGGCGACACCCTCGCTGATCTGGAGAACCCGGTCGCACTGCCCCGCATCACCGTCGACCAGCCGGCAATCTCGGTCACGATCGGAACCAACACGTCACCGCTCGTCGGTCGCGTCAAGGGTCACAAGCTGACTGCACGCATGGTCAAGTCCCGCCTGGACCAGGAGCTCGTCGGTAACGTCTCGCTCAAGGTCCTCGACATCGGTCGCCCCGATGCGTGGGAGGTCCAGGGTCGTGGAGAGCTCGCGCTCGCCATCCTCGTCGAGCAGATGCGTCGTGAAGGCTTCGAACTCACCGTCGGTAAGCCGCAGGTTGTCACGCAGCTCGTCGACGGCAAGGTTCACGAGCCTTTCGAAGAGCTGACCATCGACAGCCCCGAGGAGTACCTCGGCGCCATCACGCAGCTCCTGGCCAACCGCAAGGGCAAGATGGTCCAGATGTCGAACCACGGCGCAGGCTGGGTTCGCATGGAGTTCATCGTTCCTTCGCGTGGCCTCATCGGCTTCCGTACGGACTTCCTCACGGAAACCCGCGGAACCGGTATCGCCAACGCCGTGTTCGACGGATACGGCCCGTGGGCCGGCGAGATCCGTGCGCGCCACACCGGCTCGCTCGTCTCGGACCGCTCCGGCACGGTGACGCCGTTCGCCATGATCCAGTTGGCCGACCGTGGAACCTTCTTCGTCGAGCCCGGCGCAGACACCTACGAGGGACACGTCGTCGGTATCAACCCGCGTCAGGAAGACCTCGACATCAACGTCACCCGCGAGAAGAAGCTGACCAACATGCGTCAGTCGTCCGCAGACGTGATGGAGACCCTCGCAAAGCCGATCAAGCTCGAACTCGAAGCAGCGATGGAGTTCTGCTCCAGCGACGAGTGCGTCGAGGTCACCCCGGAGGACGTCCGCGTCCGCAAGGTGCACCTCAACGCAACCGAGCGCGCTCGCGAGCGTTCACGTAGCAAGGCACGCGACAAGGCTGCTCTGTAGTCTTTCGTCGGTTACAACCTGACAGGCGGATGTGCCTTTCAGCCGAGTTTTCGGCGGAAAGGTACATTCGCCTTCATGGTTTCCAGGCGAAAGATCTGCCAGGGAATCGAGTGCAAAGGGGCGACGCGGCCCCGTACGGAAGGAATTGTCTGTGGCCTCAGGACGTCGCTACCTGGCGTTGGCAGTGGCAGTGACGGCGTTGTCACTGACTGCATGTACAGCCGATCCGCCGCCTCCGGTCGAGAGCACCGAAACCGTCAAGCCCACACCGACTCCGGTCGTTCCGGCGATGAAGCAGGTCACTGTGGCAATCGACGAGGTGGGAGGCGGATTCAACCCGCACCTGCTCGCGGATCAGTCGCCGGTCAACTCCGCAGTCGGCAACCTCGTACTGCCCAGTGCGTTTCGCCCGATCAATTCGCCCACACAACCTGGCGCGACGGAGTGGGCGATCGACGATTCTTTCCTCGTTTCCGCTGAAGTGACGTCGGAGGCCCCGTTCACGATTCGCTACCAACTGCGCAACGAAGCCCAATGGTCGGACGGCGCTCCCATTGCGGCAGAAGACTTTCGCTACCTGTGGCAGCAGATGATCTCGGTTCCCGGTGTGGTCAATCCCGCGGGCTATCAGATGATCGACGACGTGAACTCGTCCGGCGGCGGCAAAACGGTCAACGTCGTGATGCGTGCGCCGTATCCGGCATGGCGAGAGTTGTTCACCGATATTCTTCCGTCCCACCTGATCAAGGACACTCCCGGCGGTTTCAGCACCGGCCTGAGTGAGGGGATTCCGGTGTCGGGAGCCCACTTTCACGTGCGCTCGGTCGACCGCGGCCGGGACGAAATCGTGCTCGAACGCAACGACCGATTCTGGGGCAAGCCTTCAGACCCGGATCAGATAGTTCTGCGACGCGGAGGAACGGCTGCGCAGTTGGCGGATGCGCTGCGTACCGACGATGCCCAAGTGGCGCAGGTTCATTCGGGTAGTGCCACGGATATTCAGCTGTCTGCAATCCCGGGTGTCAGGACGGCATTCTCCTACGTTCCGCGCACTCTCGACATCAACGTGAACGGGCGAAGCAAGAACTTCGCGGATGTTCGGGTGCGTAAAGGTGTTCTGGGACTGCTCGATCCGGACCTGCTCGCCGTGGTGGCGGCAGGGAGTGAATCGGCGTCCGCCCCGGTGAAAGCTCAGATCCTCGCTCCGTCGGATCCGGGATATGCGCCCACCGCGCCGCCGAAACCGACCAGGGAGCAAGCACTGGGCGAGCTGACCGCAGCCGGCTACCTGACGGCACCGCCCACCGGAATCGTCACGGGCACTGGAACGGTCGGATCGATCGTCCGTGACGGCGCCCAGTTGACACTGCTGATCGGCGCTCCCGAAAACGACGACATCGCGATCGCCGTGGCAAACACCGCTGCCGACGAATTGCGTGACGTGGGAATCCTGGCGACCGTCGAATCGGTGGCGCCGGAGGAACTCTACGGCGAGGACCTGACGACAGGGCGCGTCGACATGATCGTCGGTTGGAGCCGGGCAGGCGCCGACACGGCCACTTCGCTGGCCTCGCGGTTCAGTTGCCCGAGCGCACCCTCCACTCCGGCAACAAGTTCGGCAGTGCCCGCACCGACGCCGTCGCAGACACCGGAGCCCATCCGAACGACAAGCGTCGAGGCTCCGAGCAACCTGTCCGGGCTGTGTGATCCGGCGTTGCAAGGTCGGATCGACGAAGCGCTCAGTGGCATCGGGGATCTCGGGTCGTTGATCGCCGATGCGGAACCCAAGCTGTGGGATCTTGCGGCGGTTTTGCCGATCGTGCAGAGCCGAGCGCTGGTCGCGGTCGGGACCGGAGTCGAGGGCGTGGTCCTCGACGGGCCGGTGCAGGTGGGGATATTCGGAAACGCTACGGACTGGGTGAGGGTGGAAAAGTGACCGCGTCGGCGAAGCGACTTCTGTTGGTACACGCACATCCGGACGACGAAACGATCACCACCGGTGGCACCATCGCGCGATACGCGTCCGAAGGCGTCGAGGTCACAGTCCTCACCTGCACGTTGGGGGAGGAAGGCGAAGTGATCGGTGATGCGTGGGCCGGGCTCGTGGCTTCCGAGGCCGATCAACTCGGTGGCTACCGGATCGCGGAACTGAGCGCTGCTTTGTCGGCTTTGGGCAGTGCCGCTCCTCGCTTCCTCGCCGGTGCCGGTCGGTATCGCGACTCCGGAATGATCGGCACACCTTCGGCCGCCAATCCCCGTGCTTTTGTCAATGCTCGACTCGACGAAGCAGTTGGCGCGGTGGTCGCCGTCATTCGTGAGATTCGGCCGCACGTCGTGATCACGTACGACCCCAACGGCGGCTACGGGCACCCGGATCACATCCAGGCGCACGCGATCACGACAGCGGCCGTCGAAGCTGCAGGAACGACCGCGTATCCCGAGACCGGCGAGCCGTGGTCGACTCCGAAGTTCTACTGGACCGTGACCGAGCGCAGGGGACTCGAACGCGGCATCGCGGCGATTTCCGAGTTCCCGGAGAACTGGCGTCTGCCCGAGCCCGGGGAATTGCCGAGTGTCGAGGACGCAGACGTGACGACGGCAATCGACGTTCGAGGCGTCATCGATGCGAAGGCGAGGGCATTGAGCGCCCACGCCACTCAGGTGACGGTAGCCCCGAGCCGAGCCGAGTTCGCATTGTCGAACAACGTGGTCCAACCGATCCTGACGGTCGAGCATTTCGTATTGGCCGCCGGCGCGCTCGGTCCGGTGGGTGAGGACGGCCGCGAGCGCGATCTGTTCGGCGGGCTGCACAGCTGACCTGGGCGTCGGCTCACAGGCATTGCGATCGACGCCGTAGTGGTGTGTGATGCGTGTCACCGGATGGGTGGTCCTTTCGGTAACAGCAAAGCCTGGGGGCTGAAGAAATGTACAACTGGGACCTGCAGAACCAGATCGTCGCCTTCGTCGATTCGTTGCGTCCGATGGCTGGTTATTACCACGACTTGTATTACGGGTCGCTCTACGCATTCGCAGATCAGCAGAGTCATTTGCTGACTCTGCTCGGGTTCCCGCCGGTTCCCTGATCAGCTTCGTGCTTTTCGGGCGCGAGCCGGGGTGCTTGTCGGGAGGGACCCCGCGCTCGCGCGATGACGACCGATAGACCACTATCAAAACCATGACGACGGTCGAGAACAACACGGACGCCTCGACAGGAACGTCGCTGTCGTGGCTCGACCCTGTCATCCTCGGCATCCTGATTTTCGACGGGTTCTTGTGCGCGGTGTTGTCCGTCCTGTTCTTGCCGACTCATCTCGGTACGACGGCATTTCCCATCAGCATTCTCGTAGCCGCGACCGCGAACCTCGTATTGGTGATCGCCGCCCGCACGGTTACGACGCCGGGTAGGGCCGCATTGCCGCTCGCCGGTTGGATCGTCGGGTTCTTGGTGTGCATGGTGGGCGGCCCCGGCGGCGACGTACTCGTGCTTTCGTCCCCTCTGACCTTCCTGCTGCTGGTCGGTGCGATCGCTCCGGCCGCCGTTTTCCTCTTCAAAGTGGCGATCAACAGACTCGCCACCCTCAGCTCGCAATAGTTCTCGGCGCGCGCGTAGGAAACTGACCCGTGCATAAGGGACACTCAGCCTGTGGCTGAACATGATTTGGCGGGTGCGACTATCGCCTTGACCGCAGAACGGCGTGTCGAAGAATTTGCGACGCTCCTCGAACGTCGAGGCGCGGAGATCGTGCGGACACCGGTGATCCATGTGCTGCCGTTGGTGGACGATCGAGACCTGAGGACTCAGACGTCCGCTTTGATTGCCGATCCTCCGGAATTGGTCGTGATCAGTACCGGGATCGGCTTCAGGGGTTGGCTCGACGCCGTCGCCTCGTGGGGTTTGACCGAGGAGTTCCTCGGGGCTCTCGCCCACACGCGCATCATCGCCCGCGGCCCCAAGGCGACGGGCGCCATCCGAGGCGCCGGACTGCGCGAGGAATGGTCGCCTTCGGGTGAGTCGTCCGAGGAAGTTCTGGCACATCTCGGAAGCGAGGGAGTGGCAGGCTTGCGCATCGTAGTCCAGTTGCACGGCACCATCACCGAATGGGAGCCGTTGACGGACCTGAGCGCCTCCCTCGCCGACATCGGCGCGGTTGTCACTCCGGTATCGGTCTATCGGTGGATCCGGCCGCCGGATCAGTCGCCGGTCCGCGCGTTGGTCGCTGCAGTTCGTTCCGGTGCGATCGACGCCCTGACCTTCACCAGTGCCCCCGCGGTCTCCTCGATGCTCAGCACGGCAAAAGAAATGGGCGAGCTGGAGCGGTTCGTCGCAGCTATGCGCGGACCGGTACCGACCTACTGCGTCGGACCGGTGACGGCCGCTCCGCTGGAACTCCTCGGTGTTCCGACCATCCAGCCGGAGCGATCGCGTCTCGGTTCGCTGGCGCGGCTCATCATCGACGACCTGCCCACACGTCGCCACCGCCCGGAGTGACGGCTTCGATCAATTCCCACGCGTTCTCGGCGGGGAGATCGATCACCTCGTAGCTTCCGGTGCCGGCGGGCGTCGCGGCGACGACGGTTGCCACTCCCGCGCGCCTCTGGAAGAACGTCTCGCGCACCGTCCATCCGATGACACCTTCGGATTCGAGACTGTGACGCTGGCGATCGAGCGAGCCGTTTCGGGTGATCAACCATCCGGGTAGTACTGCGTGGCCGAGGCCGTTGTATCGGTCGAAGGCGAGGGCAGTGCCACCGATGGCGAGTACGGCGACCCCGAACCACGCGTAGATCGGTACATCGAGTCCAGAAGCCGCGCACGCCACACAGACCAGGAACGCCACCGCGGCGAGGAACAGTGCTCGGGTGTACCGGCGACGCCGCGCGGCCGGGCCGTGCGGGATCAGCGGGGCGGACGCCTGGCGTGAGTCACCGATCACGGTGGCCATCACTCGCTCGGCTTCCCTGCGCGGTCCCTGCGGGAGCAGTAGCGAAGATTCCTTCTTCTCGGCGCTGACCCCGGTCATGATGGCGTCGAGCCGCGCGCCGCGAGCCAATCGCAGCAGGAGCGGTTCCTTGAGCGTCGTGCCGCGGAGGCGGGCGCGGTCGAGTGTGGTTTGCCGAGTCTTCAACAGGCCGTGACTGACATGCAGGATGCGGCCGTTGTCGGTGAGTTTCATGTTGCCGAACGCGATCAGGTACTGGACGCAGGCGAGTGCACTCGACAGCACCAGCAGCACGACGAGTGCGATGACGACCATCAGTGCGATGCCGAGGCTCTCGAGTGAGTCGAAGCTGTCGCTCACTGCCGAGGATTTCGCGACGGCAGTGCCGATGCCGTATTGGAACGAGATGCCGATGATGGCTGCGATGATGGCGATTCCGGTGAACGAAAAGGGGGCGTAGCGAACCCAACTCGGTTCCCAGTGACCGATTTCGGTGTCGACCGGTTCGGTGATGCTTTCGACCGGCGTGCCCGGGGTTTCCAGTCGCCGTGCTTGCTGGGCGCCGGCCAACAGTGCGGCGCGTAGGTCCGGAACCAGGGCGGTCGACAGGGCGTTGAGCTCGAACTTGTTCGAATCGTGGCCGCTCCCGGCGCGCTGGCCGGTACCGATGCGCACGATCGACAGTCCGAGCAACCGGTGCATGACCCCGGCCTCGACGTCGACGGATCGGATGCGGCTACGCGGGACGGAGAGCAGCTTTTTCTGGAAGACCCCGGTGCGCAGTTGAACGTGGACGGGTCCGATTCGGTACGTGGTGGTGAAATACCGCAACAAACCGAAGATGACGAGCAGAGTGACGACGCCGAGTCCCCACCAGTGGTTTCCGGATTGGCTGCCGAGAACTACGGAGACGAGTAGGACCGGGAGCAGTTTGACGACTTCGTTGACGGGGTGGACCAGAAGCATGCGTCGGTCGAGGCGGAGCCAGGGCTGTTCCTCTTCCGCGGCCTCGGCAGCTGCCGTTTCCGCCTCTACCGGGATCTCGATCGCGGTCGGGTCGCCCAACTGTTTCTCGTTCACGTCGCGTCTCCCACGTTGGTACCCGCGATCTCCGTCAGTTGAGCCACCGTGCGGTCGGCGACTTCCTGGTCGAGTGCGGAGATCTTCACGGCCCCGGCCGACGACGCTGTCGTGACCGTGACGGTTGCCAGACCCAACATGCGGTCGATCGGTCCGCGCTCGGTGTCCACGGTCTGCACGCGCGAGATCGGTGCGATGCGTCGCTCCTGGGTGAACCAGCCGGTGCGTGTGTACACCGCGGTATCACTGATCTCCCATCGGTGGACGCGATACCGCCACGCCGGGACCATCAGAATGTAGGTGGCAGCGAAGAGCACGGTGACTGCGAATACGGTGCCGACCACCCAGGACGGGATTCCGGGTATCAAGACGGCACAGACGATTTCGGCGACGATGACGGGTACCCAGAACAGTGAGGCAGTGATTGCCCACAGCCTCGGGGCTTTGGTGCTGGGTCGCCATAACGGGTCGGCCATGGTCAGCGGTTGCGGCGCAGTCATGGGCACTACTTTGGTCGAGTGAGGGGCGATCTGTCGACATCGGCCCTATCGTGGAGTGTGGCGACCGCGAAGGGAGCACGTGATGACCGAACAAGATGCGACATTCGACCCGGAGGCTCCGGAATCAGATGCGCTCGAACAATCGACACCCGTAGATCCGAACGCCCCTGAAGAACCCGATCTGACCGACATTCCGCTCGACGCGCCAGTGGCTGACGTGGTGGATCAACGAGTCGAGGTTGCGGTCGACGACGACTACCGGCCGTCGTGATCGAGGCGGTGTCGGGGCGGTGAGGCCGCCTACTTCTGGCACCGGGTGGCACTAGTCGTCCCACATGGCGCATGATCGCTAGGTGAACCGAACTGGTGATGACTCCGGCAAACCCACCATGCTTCCGATGCCAGGTATTTCCGCGTCCGCCTCGTCCAGTCCGTCGCCCGGCCCGTCAGCGTCGGCGATGCGGCGAGTTCTCCGTCGTGCACGCGACGGAGCGACCCTGAACGTCGACGAGGCGGCAACGCTGCTGCAGGCACGGGGAACCGATCTGACCGATCTGTGTTCTTCGGCGGCCAAGGTTCGCGATGCCGGTCTGCTGGCAGCGGGTCGGCCGAACACCGTGACGTATTCGCGGAAAGTTTTCATTCCGCTGACCCGTCTGTGCCAGGACAAGTGCCACTACTGCACATTCGTCACGGTGCCGGGGAAGCTGCGTGCCGCTGGGCACGGCATGTTCCTGGAACCGGACGAGGTTTTGGACATTGCCCGGGCAGGCGCCGAATTGGGCTGCAAGGAAGCGTTGTTCACGCTGGGGGATCGCCCCGAGGCTCGCTGGCCGGAAGCCAAGCAATGGCTGGACGAACGCGGCTACGACTCCACCCTCGACTACGTGCGAGCGATGTCGATCCGGGTACTCGAGGAGACAGGCCTGCTCCCACACCTCAATCCCGGTGTGATGAGCTGGCAGGAACTCTCGCGGCTCAAGCCCGTTGCGCCGTCGATGGGCATGATGCTCGAGACGACCGCTACCCGGCTGTTCACCGACAAGGGTGAGTGCCACTACGGCAGCCCGGACAAGGACCCGGCGGTTCGGCTACGCACCCTGACCGACGCAGGCCGACTGAACATCCCCTTCACCACGGGAATTCTTGTGGGCATCGGGGAGAACTTCCTCGAACGTGCCGAGTCGATCATGGCGATACGCAAGTCGCAGAAGGCGTTCGGCCACATCCAGGAAGTGATCATTCAGAATTTCCTGGCCAAGCCCGATACCGCGATGCGCAATACGCCTGATGCTGGACTCGACGAGTTTCTCGCGGCCATCGCCGTCGCACGCCTGCTGCTCGGGCCGACGATGCGGATTCAGAGTCCGCCGAATCTCGTCTCGAACAGCGAGTGCCTCGCGCTGCTCGGCGCAGGCGTGGACGACTGGGGCGGGGTATCACCGTTGACCCCCGATCACGTCAACCCCGAGCGTCCCTGGCCGAATCTCGAGACCTTGGCCGAGATCAGCGCCGAGGGCGGCTTCACGCTGACCGAACGCACTGCGGCTCAGCCGGCATATGTCCTGGCCGGGGCTCCGTGGATCGATCCGCGTATTGCGGGTCACGTGCAGGCGCTGGCGGATCCCAAGACCGGTCTCGCCTTGCCCGACACCAAGCCGGTGGGTCGGCCGTGGCAGGAACCGGACGAGTCGTGGGAATCGAGCGGACGCGTCGATCTCAATACCGAGATCGACACGGACGGGCGCAACACCGAGACCCGCAGTGACCTGGGCAGTGCGTTCGGCGACTGGGAGACCGTGCGCGAACAGGTTCTCGAGCTCAGTGCTCCGATTCGCGTCGACACCGATCTGCTGGCTGCGCTCCGCAGTGCCGAACGCGACCCGGCCGGATGTTCCGACGACGAGTACCTGGCCCTCGCCACGGCGGAGGGCCCGGGCCTGGAAGCCGTTGTGGCACTGGCGGATGCGCTGCGCAAGGATGCCGTCGGCGAGGACGTCACCTACGTGGTGAACCGGAACATCAACTTCACCAACATCTGCTACACGGGCTGCCGATTCTGTGCGTTCGCGCAGCGCAAGGGTGACGCCGACGCGTTCACGCTGTCGGCAGAGCAGGTCGCCGACCGTGCGTGGGAAGCGCACGTCGCCGGCGCAACCGAGGTGTGCATGCAGGGCGGTATCGATCCGGAACTTCCCGTCACCGGTTACGCCGACCTGGTCCGGGCCGTCAAGAAGCGCGTGCCGTCGATGCACGTCCACGCGTTCTCTCCGATGGAGATCGTGAACGGTGCATCGCGCAGTGGTGAGAGCATCAGGGATTGGCTGACAGCCCTTCGTGAGGCGGGCCTGGACACCATTCCCGGTACGGCAGCGGAGATCCTCGACGACGAGGTGCGCTGGATCCTCACCAAGGGCAAACTGCCGACGGCGGAATGGATCGAAGTGGTCACCACGGCCCACGAGGTGGGGCTGCGGTCGAGTTCGACGATGATGTACGGGCATGTCGATCAGCCGCACCATTGGGTCGGGCACCTGAACGTTCTTCGCGGAATCCAGGACCGTACAGGCGGATTCACGGAGTTCGTGCTGCTGCCGTTCGTTCACCAGAGCGCGCCCCTGTACCTGGCGGGCGCTTCACGGCCAGGGCCGACCAATCGGGACAACCGCGCTGCGCACGCGTTGGCACGCATCATGCTGCACGGCCGCATACCCAATATCCAGACCAGCTGGGTCAAACTTGGCATCACCGGAACGCAGATGATGCTCAACGGCGGCGCCAACGACCTCGGCGGAACGCTGATGGAAGAGACGATCTCGCGGATGGCCGGCTCCGAACACGGTTCCGAGAAGACCGTCGCAGAACTGCGCGCCATCGCCGAGGGAATCGGACGTCCGGCACGCGAACGAACCACCACACATGCACGACGCGAAGGAGCGATTGCCTGATGGCTGACGTACTGGGGGACCGCAAGGTCGTCGAGGTTCTCGATCGAGCGGTGTGGGGGATCAACCCGGTTCTCGACCTCGCCTACAGCGATCCGCTCGGTATCAAGCGTCGGACGTTCGAGCCGACCGATCCCGAGCGAAACGCTGCTGCGATGGTGTTGGACGCGGCCGCTTGGGTCCTCGACGTCGTCAAGTTCCCCGGGACGGCGGCGTGGTCGGTGATGACCGACGAGCAGCGCTCGAAGTGGTGGACGACCCGGTTGGGTGCACTCAACACCGTTGCCGTGGCGTTCCCCGGCATCTTCGGCGTCCTCCTCAATCGGTTGCCGATCCAGGACCTGCTGGCCTTCGCGAATCAGGCCGTTGTGCTCGTTGCGGTTGCTCGTGAACACGGAGTGACCGAACGGGATCAGCAGGTGGACCTCCTGGCGTCGGTGCTGTGCCGGCGTGAGACGAAGTCTCGAGAGCTTCTCACCGGAGAGGACTTCGCCGAGAAATCAGCCGGCGGCGCCGACGAGACCTGGCGCCCGTTCGCGCTCATCGGAACGTTGTGGCGCACGTCCAAGACTTTTCGTGCCATCACGGACGAGTTGCACAAGCGGCCGTCTCGGACAAAACCGTACGAGATCATCGGCAAGATTCCGGTGGTCGGCGTCGTGGCGGATTACCTCGGTGAGCGGGGCGCACTGGTACGCGCGGCCGCTCTGGGGGAGAAGTGGATCGCGATTCGGTCGAGGAACATCACCGCAGTAGGCTGAAATGTGTTACCCCCGCCTGCTCAGAGTCGGTAGGCAGGGGGATAATAGGCTGTTCCCGCGGTACGTGAGAGTCGTATCGGATTTTCGGCCCCTTGCAACTGCGTGTTGCGGCGGCGATGCACGACAGGAAGGCAGGGAGATCGGCAGTGACCTACACGATTGCTGAACCGTGTGTAGATGTGATGGACAAGGCGTGCATCGAAGAATGCCCTGTCGACTGCATCTACGAGGGTGGACGCATGCTTTACATCCACCCCGACGAGTGTGTCGACTGCGGCGCGTGTGAGCCTGTCTGTCCCGTCGAAGCCATCTTCTACGAAGACGACGTCCCGGACCAGTGGAACGCGTACATCAGCACCAACGTCGATTTCTTCGACGATCTCGGCTCACCGGGTGGAGCGGCCAAGCTCGGCAAGGTCGACTACGACACGCCGTTCATCAAGGCGCTGCCTCCCATGGGTGAGGAATAGAGATCTTGTCTCGTACTCCGGTGGCCGCTGGGCTTCCTGATTTTCCGTGGGATTCGCTCGCCGATGTCACGGCGAAGGCGCACTCTCATCCCGACGGCATCGTGAACCTGTCCGTGGGGACGCCGGTGGATCCGGTGGACCCGGTGATTCAGGAGGCTCTGGCCTCTGTTGCCGAGGTGCCCGGGTACCCGACGACTCATGGCACGCTCGCGCTTCGCGAGGCCGTGGCGGAGTCACTGGATCGCCGCTACAACATTCCCGACGTCGATCCGGCAGCGGTGCTGCCGGCCATCGGTACCAAGGAAATGATCGCGTGGCTGCCGACATTGCTCGGTCTCGGAGCCGGCGATCTGGTGGTCATTCCGGAGTTGGCGTACCCGACGTACGAGGTCGCAGCGAAACTGGCAGGTGCTCGCGTCCTGCGCGCCGACGGCTTGAACAAGCTCGGTCCCGAGTCGGCGGCGATGATCTTCGTGAACTCGCCCTCGAATCCCACCGGCAAGGTGCTCGGCCTCGAGCACTTGCAGAAGGTCGTGGCCTGGGCGCGCGAGCGCGGCGCGATCGTCGTCTCCGACGAGTGCTACCTCGGATTGACGTGGGAAGCGGATGCACTCTCCATTCTCGATCCCCGTGTCAACGACGGCGATCTGACCGGTTTGCTTGCGGTCCACTCGCTTTCGAAGACGTCCAATCTCGCGAGCTATCGCGCCGGGTTCGTCACCGGTGATCCGGCTCTGGTGTCGGAACTGCTCGAGGTGCGCAAGCATGCGGGCATGATCCTGCCGCTACCGATCCAGGCGGCGATGACCGCAGCCTTGGGCGACGACCAACACGAGAACATCCAGCGCGAGCGGTACCGCGAGCGTCGTAGTGTGTTGATCGAAGCTGTTCGAGGCGCCGGATTCACCGTCGACAATTCCGAGGCAGGTCTGTACCTCTGGGCGACGCGCGGCGAGGAATGTCGAGCGACGGTCAGTTGGTTCGCCGATCGTGGGATCCTCGTTGCCCCCGGTGAGTTCTACGGACCGAGCGGGAGCAAGCACGTGCGGATCGCGCTCACTGCAACAGACGAACGAATCGCCGCGGCAGCAAAGCGCCTCTCCGCCTGAATCGTGTGCTTTCCCAGGTGTCAGGTTCCCTGATGTCGGTATCGGTCCGATGTAAGGTCGCGCTGTGACCACCTCAGGGACCGGCGGCTTGGACGCGGTACTGATTTTTGCTGTCGTTGCTGCCTCGGTTGCACTGATGCTCGTGTGGTTGAAAAGTCGTCGAGTTTTCGGAGAATTCCCACTCTCGGCGGCTCTCCTCTGGCTGATGGTTGCAGTGCCTTCCATCTTGCAGGCGGCGATGCCGGGACTGCTCGAGATGTTTCGTCGTGATCCCGCGTTGATTCGTGACGGGCAATGGTGGCGCATTCTGACCTCCGTGCTCGTTCAGGACGGAGGGGCCGCAGGAACTGTCACCAATCTCGCGACGCTGGCCGTGGTTGCACCGCTTGCGTTTCGGCTCTGGGGCGCCGCACGTGGCTGGGCTCTCTTCCTGCTCGGTCAACTGTTGTTCGGTTTGCTCACCACCGCAGTCTTCCCGTCGACCGGCGCAGGCAACTCCGGTGCCACGCTTGCTCTGGCAGCGGCGGCCGCGGGGATCGGCGTTCTGGTGCGCCCGCGAATGCCTGAGATTGTTCTGACGGTCGTGATTGTCGTCGGCGGCGCAACATTGGTGACGGTCGACGACGCACACGGATTCGCGGTGCTTTCCGGGGCGCTCTTGGGGGCTGCGCTGGTGACGCTGTTCCCTCCGCACTCGATGGACGCGCGTCGGGCAGGAGAAAGTTTGCGACCATCCGCGCTGTGAGATGCTGTCGTGGTGCTGCTGAGATCCTTGAACCCCCTTGCTGTTGCCCGCGGTGACGACCTCGACGACGCCGTGACGATCGGTGACACGGTTCTCTCGCGGAGTGCCATTCTCGGTGCCGCGACCTCGGTCGCGGAGCGAGTGGCGCAGGCCGATCGGGTTGCCGTATTGGCAACTCCCACAGCAAAAACGATTCTCGCCGTCGTCGGGGCGTTGATTGCCGGCGTCACCGTTGTGCCGGTCCCGCCGGACTCGGGGAAGGCTGAGCGAGAGCACATTCTGCGTGACTCCGGTGCCCAGGCGTGGCTCGGCGAAACGGACGACCACTGCGAAGGTCTGCCCGTGGTTCCCGTCCGATTGCACGCTCGCTCGTGGCACAGCTATCCCGAACCGGCACCGCAGTCCACAGCATTCGTCCTGTACACGTCCGGAACTACCGGCCCACCGAAGGGCGTTCTGCTCAGTCGCTCGGCTATCGCAGCCGGGCTCGACGCGCTCGCCGAGGCCTGGGACTGGACGTGGCGAGACACCCTCGTACACGGGCTTCCGCTCTTCCACGTGCACGGACTGATTCTCGGAATCCTCGGCCCCCTCCGGATCGGCAGCCGGGTGATCCACACCGTCAAGCCGACGCCGGAAAACTACGCAAGGGCCAAAGGCTCCCTCTACTTCGGTGTCCCCACCGTCTGGTCGCGTATCGCCGAAGACGAAGAAGCTGCCCGCGCGTTGTCCGGTGCCCGACTTCTGGTCTCCGGTAGTGCGCCGCTTCCCGTGCCTGTCTTCGAAAAGCTGCGGGAGCGAACAGGATTGACGCCCATCGAGCGTTACGGCATGAGTGAGACGATGCTGACCCTGAGCACGCGTTTCGACGGCGAGCGACGCCCGGGGTGGGTCGGCGTGCCGCTGCGCGGAGTCGAGACTCGTCTTCGTGACGAGAAGGGCAACGATGTGCCGCACGACGGCGAGAGTATCGGCGGCCTACAGGTACGTGGGCCGATGCTTTTCGACGGCTACTTGAACCGTCCGGACGCAACCGCCGAGTCCTGGACGGAGGACGGCTACTTCAAGACCGGTGACGTCGCCGTCATCGACGAGGGTGGGTTCCACCGAATCGTCGGCCGCGAATCCATCGACTTGATCAAATCCGGTGGATTCAGAGTCGGCGCCGGCGAGATCGAGACCGCCATCCTCGGGCACCCTTCGGTGTCCGAAGTTGCGGTGATCGGTGTCCCCGACGCCGATCTGGGGCAACGGATCATCGCCGTCGTAGTCCGTAGGCCCGGGACTCCCGAGGTCACCGAAGCCGAATTGGTCGAGTTGGTCGGGGCGGAGTTGTCGGCGCATAAGCGTCCCCGTGAGGTTCGCTTTGCCGAGACTCTGCCACGTAACGCGATGGGCAAGGTTCAGAAGCGTGAGCTGCTCTAGGCAGGTCAGTTTGCTGAAAAGTCGCTGCGACGCTTGAAGGTTCGTGAATTCGGCCGGCCTGTCCCGAAATGTGGGCTCGCCGGTTCTCCGACGATTCAGCGCTAGTTGGAATTTCTGTGTTCTTGGCTACACTACCGCCCGGTAGGGACAGTTCCAGTCGCGCGCATACCGTCGGTATGCCTGAGTGCGAGTGGCCTCGGAAGGGCAGATTTCATGGCGGGCGGACGGCATTCGAGTCCTGACAGCGGGCGGTCGATCGGGTTCTACGCAGTGGGTGGGTTGGTTGCCGTCGCGGTAGTCGCCACCGGGGTGGTGGTCTTCAAGGCAACACAGTCCGATTCCTGCGAGAGCGTCGACGAGTACTCGCTGGCAGCGGATCCTGCGATCGCGCCGGCAGTCACAGAGATCCTCGCAGAATCGTCGCCGGAGCAGACAGGCTGTTCGCGGATCACGGTTACCTCTGCGCTGCCCGGGGACGTTGCGGGAACCCTGGGTAAGGGCGTGGACGCTCCGGACATGTGGATACCGGATTCGACAGCGTGGGTGGGCAAAGCTGCATTGACGGCCAAAGGGCCGGTCGCTGCCGCCGGCGGTTCGATCGCCACCTCGCCTGTCGTACTTGCCTCCGGCGGTGGCGAACAGTTTGCCAGTTGGCTCACGGCGCTACAGGTTCCCGATCTGGCGTTGGGCAATCCGTTGTTCACAGGGGTTGCGTCGGCGCCCATTCTCGGAGCTCTCGCGGAGACCGGGGCCACCTCCGAATCCGTTCGAGCGGCACTCGTACCCCACGCGCAAGCGGAGAGTGTTCGTACCGAAGATCAGCCGGTAGGACAGAAGATGCTCACCGAATTGGTCAGCTCCGGAAAGGTCGGTGTTTCGACCGAGCAACAGGTCGTCGAGTTCACGAAGGCCGAGTCGAAGATTTCCGCGACAGTACCGGCGACGGGAACCATGATCATGGATTACCCCCTGGTGGTCAGTGCTTCGGCACCGGACCGGCACTACGCCGCAGCCAAGAAGAGTGACGCCATCGCCGAGCTGTTGCACAGTGAATCTGCTCAGGAAGTGCTGACGCGCAGCGGGTTCCGTACTTCCGGCGGTGGAGCCGTCGAAGGTGGAGTCGGTGACGTCACGGCACTGACCGTGTCCGAACAGTCGGTGGCCGATCAGACACTGGGCGCTTGGGCTCTGATGGCCAAGCCGATCCGGACACTCGTTGCGATCGACGTGTCTGCGTCGATGGACTACCCGGCGGCAGGCGGCAAGACGCGCATGCAGTTGACCACTGCTGCTGCTCTGGCCGGCAATCAGGTCTTCCCAGACAGCGTCGCTGCCGGTCTCTGGGCGTTTTCCCAAGGTATGAACGGAACCCAGGACTTCCAGGAATTGGTGCCGATCAGGCGCTACGACACGATCGTCGACGGTGTGACTCAACGAAAGTTGATGGCAGATCAGGCGAACCGGCTCACCGAACTCAAACGTGGCGCCACAGGTTTGTACGACACGACGCTGGCCGCATTCCGTAAGGTTCAGGAATCGTACGATCCGCGAGCAGTCAACAGCGTCATCATCTTGACCGACGGCGCAAACGAAGATCCTGACAGCATCAGCCGTGAACAGTTGCTCGATGTACTTGCACGCGAGCAGGATCCGGCGCGTCCGGTCATCATCGTCACCATCGGCATCACCGATGACGCAGACGCGGCGGCGCTCGCCGATATCTCCCGCGTGACGGGCGGTTCGACGTACATCGCTCGTGACCCCTCGGAGATTTCCGAGGTGTTCGTGAACGCATTGGCTCACCGAGGAACTTAGGCCGCATCCGGACTGGTCCAGGGTGCCGGAAGTGGCGGAGCCTCAGACGAATACCGGTGCCCGGTAGGTGTCGTTGTGGTGAAGGTGTGCCGGTTACCTGGTACAGGTTCGGCAGTCCAGTCCGAGCCCTGTTTCGCGTAATTGCATGCCGCACACAACCCGGCACCGTTGGCTGCGCTGGTGAGGCCACCCCTCGAGTGATCGCGAATGTGGTCGCGGTGGCGAACCGGCGCGTCGCACCACGGAGTACGGCAGCTTCGATCACGGAGTTCGATCAATCGCGCCAACCCCTTCGGGAAGGTTCTCGCCGTGGATTCCATTGCGGTCAGTGCGCCCGTATCGGGGCGTGCGTAGAGCTTTCGGAGCGTTGCCACCGTTTCGGAGTCTTCGCTGGCCTTGGTGATCCATTCGCGTGCAATAGCGGCTGGTACAGGTCCGTACCCGTGGACGTACGCCGGGTCGGAATTTTCGCCCAACAATGACTGGTCGGAGACAACCAGATTCACGGTGACGGGTGTCGGTGTGGCGCGGCCGATTCCGGTAACTCGCTCGACCAGGAGATCAGCCATGATTTGCGCTCGGGTTCGCTTGTCCCCGCCGGCAAGTACGGAATCTGCGTCGCGCCTGAGCGTGGCGTGCACGGCGATACCTTCGGCCACGGGAAGAAATACATTGAGCCAGCACATCGTGTCGGGCGCAGGCCGTGACGTCACTCGTCTGTCTCCCACGGCTTTGCGTGCTCGTCTGGCAACACTGTCGGAGTCTATTTCGGCAGTGCGTGCGCGGATTCTTTGTGTCAGTTGGTGGTTGCCGCATCCGTCCAAGATTGCAGCGTCGCAGCAGAACTCGCGATCCAATGTAGCGCGATCCTGGGCGGTGAGACATGAAGTCTCGCGCATGAGGATCGTCGCTTGATGCTCACTGATGGAGCCGTCGACGAGTAGTCGAAGTGCGTGAGGCATCTCGTCGTTCAGTGCGCGGGCCAGGTTCAGATGCTGAGTTCCGAACCAAGCCGACTCTCGCCGTGCGAGGGCAATCTGCGCGTTGATTCCACGGCCTTGGTATGCGCGCGGCACTCCCCGTTCGCCGCGGTCGTTGCGGGTGAACGCGTCGAGATCGGCAGCCAGCAATGCCTGGGCACCAGCGCAACTGGCCTTCAACTCTTCCAAAGCGCGCAGAAGATCCACGCGTGCTGCGTTGTCGATGGATCGATCCATGCTGACGAGTGATGCTCGGAATTGTCCGATGGTCTCTTCGGATATCGCCTGTTTGGATATGGCCTGTTCAGATACTTGCGTCGTCACTTTTACCCCCCGGTAGTGTCGAACATACATTCGATACTAGCCTCGACAGCGAACGGACGCAACGCCTTTCTCCGTTGGCGTCTGAAAGTTCCGACAGTTCGGTTTTCATGGTTGACTGGTCCTCATGATCGAGCTGAGGGGATTGACCAAGGTTTACGGACCGACGAAAGCGGTGGACGATTTGTCGTTCACGGTCAAGCCGGGCATCGTGACGGGCTTCCTGGGCCCGAACGGTGCAGGTAAGTCGACGACGATGCGGATGATCCTGGGTTTGGATCAGCCGACGTCGGGTGCGGCGTTGATCGAGGGCAAGCCGTACCGCGAGCTCAAGACGCCGTTGCGGACGGTGGGTGCGTTGCTGGATGCGAAGTGGGTGCATCCCAATCGCAGTGCGCGTGCGCATCTGCAGTGGATGGCTGCTTCGAACGGGATCCCGAAGTCCCGCGTCGACGAGGTGCTCGGGTTGGTCGGATTGTCCGAGGTGGCGGGCAAGAAGGCCGGCGGGTTCTCGCTGGGTATGTCGCAGCGTCTGGGGTTGGCGGGTGCGTTGTTGGGGGATCCGAAGGTGTTGTTGTTCGACGAGCCGGTCAACGGTCTCGATCCGGAGGGCATCGTCTGGATTCGTAAGTTCATGCAGCGGTTGGCGGCCGAGGGCCGCACGGTGTTGGTGTCGAGTCACCTTCTGTCGGAGATGGCGCTCACGGCGGAGCAGTTGGTGGTGATCGGTCGGGGTCGGTTGATTTCGGATTCGACGGTCGCGGAGTTCGTGGATCGTTCGTCGGAGTCGACGGTGCGCGTGCGCAGCCCACAGCTCGATGCGTTGCGCAGTGTGTTGCTCTCGCAGGGGCTGACGGTGCGTGAAGACGGTTCCGGCGTTGCCCCGGCATTGGTGGTCGTGGATTCGACCACCGATGTGATCGGTGGGTTGGCTGGTTCGCAGGGAATCGTGTTGTACGAGTTGGCTTCTGTGCAGGGGTCGCTCGAGGATGCGTTCATGAAGTTGACCGGGGACGATGTCCAGTACCACGCATCCGGTATCGATCCGGGTGTCGGTGCCCACCACGCAAATACACAGCAGGCTATGGGAGGTGCACTGTAATGGCTGTTCTCAGTGCGGAACGTATCAAGATCACCACGACCAAGTCGCCGCTGTGGTGCACGATCATCATCATCGTGCTCGGGTTGGGACTCGCTACCGTTTTCGGACTGAGCGCCAAGTCGTCGCTCAGCGGCCCCAACGGTGCAATGATGCCGACAGTTTCGGGGGCACTCAGTGGAGTGACCGGCTTCGGTGTGTTGGTTCTGATGATCATGGCGGCCCTCGCGATCACCAGCGAATATCGTTTCGGGACCATCCGAACCACATTCCAGGCCGTTCCGAACCGCGCCTCGGTGCTCATCGCCAAAGCGGGCCTCATCGGTGGGTTCGGAGCGGTGCTGACTCTCGTGTTGTCGTTCGGCGCCTTCGCCCTCACGAAGGCCACGGCAGGTGACGCCGGAAGATTCCTGACTCTGTCCGGCGACGAGAACTGGCGGGTCGTCTACGGAACACCGATCTACGCGTTCTTCTGCGTAGTTCTAGCCGTCGGAGTCGGCGCGTTGCTCCGGCAGTCTGCAGGTGCGATCGCGCTTCTGCTGTTGTGGCCCTTGCTGATCGAGAATCTTTTCAACCTGTTCGGAAGTATCGGCGAGAAGATCATGCCGTTCCTGCCGTTCATGAACGCCAACAATTTTCTCGGTTCCGGCGGTAGCGTCGATTTCCACTGGGGACCCTGGGGCAGCCTGATCTACTTCGCCCTCTTCGTGCTCGTCGTATTCGGTCTCAGCATCGTCGTCGTGAACAGGCGGGATGCATAGGCACACGGATCAGACGGGCTGATTCTGCTTACGCCAACGGGCGTTCAGGAAACCCAATGCCGCGATCACGAGGAACAACACGGTGGTCGAGATCAACTGTGCACGGGCATCGGCGTCGAAGAGCATGAGGACGACGAACACACCGAGCATCGCGAGTGTCGCGTAGCTCAGATACGGGAACAGCCACATCCGAACCGTCAGCTTGCCCGACGCTTCGAGTTGTTTTCGCAGTCGCAGATGCGAGACGACGATGAAGATCCAGATGACCAGCAGCGCAGCGCCGACTGCGTTGAGCAGGATGCCGAGCAGGTCGTCGGGGAGCAGCCAGTTGAGCAGGACGCTGACGAAACCGAAGAACACCGACAGCAGAACGGCATTGGTCGGAACTCCGGTGCTCGACAGTTTCGCCATGAAGGCGGGTCCGTCGCCGCGGCGCGAAAGTGAGAACGCCATGCGAGAGGTGCCGTAGATGTTGGCGTTGAAGGCGGAAAGCAACGCCACCACTACGACGAGTTCCATGAACCCGGCAACGCCTGGAATGTTCGCCTTGTTCAGGACGGCCACAAACGGGCCGCTCTCGAGTTCGGGGTCGTTCCAGGGCAGCACCAGAACCATGATCGAGATGGCGCCGATGTAGAAGACGCTGATGCGCCACACGACGCTCCGGACAGCGACGGCGATGGAGCGTTCCGGATTCTCGGATTCGGCTGCGGCGATGGTGACGATCTCGATCCCACCGAAGGCGAATGCCACGACGAGAAGTCCTGCGGCAATGCCGGACAGCCCGTTGGGCATGAAGCCGCCCTGGCCGAACAGATTGCTCGTACCGACCGGGTCGGTATCGGGGAGGATGCCGAACACCAGCAGGACACCGATGATCAGGAAGCCGATGATGACGGTGACTTTGATTGCGGCGAACCAGAACTCGAACTCACCGAAGTTGCTGACTTTTGCCAGGTTCACCACGGCGAAGAACACCACGAAAACCAGGGCGACAACCCATTGCGGGATCGACGGCACCCAGTCGTTCACGATCGCCGAAGCCCCGGTGATCTCGGCGCCCAGCACCATGATCAGCATGAACCAGTAGAGCCAGCCCATCACGAAGCCGGCCCACTCGCCGATCCCCAGGCGCGCGTAGTGAGAGAAGGAACCGCTGGCCGGGATCGCGGCGCCCATCTCGCCGAGCATGCGCATCACGAACACCACGACGGCGCCCGCAAGGATGTAGGAGATCAGGACGGCCGGCCCGGCCTTGGCGATACCGACGCCGGTTCCGAGGAACAGGCCGGCGCCGATGGCCGAGCCCAGGCCCATCATCGTCAGATGGCGGACCTTGAGGCCGTGGCCGAGAGCAGTGGTTGTTCCGTCGGAGACGTCGGTGCTACTCATCAGTCGTTGGCGTGCAAAGCAGCGTTCAGTTCGACGCCGGTGCCCTTCCACGGCACGACCTCGACGGCACCCGAGACCGAGTTACGACGGAAGAGAAGGTTCGACTTGCCGCTCAGTTCCTTGGCCTTGACGACGGTTCCGTCCGGGCCGGTGACCTTGGTGCCGGCGGTGACGTAGAGGCCCGCTTCGAGGACGCAGTCGTCGCCGAGCGAAATGCCGAGGCCGGCGTTTGCACCGAGGAGGCAGCGCTTGCCGAGGGAGATCGTTTCCTTGCCTCCACCGGAGAGGGTGCCCATGATCGAGGCGCCGCCGCCCACATCGGATCCGTCGTCGACGACGACGCCCGCGGAGATGCGGCCTTCGACCATCGAGTTGCCGAGGGTGCCGGCGTTGAAGTTGACGAAGCCCTCGTGCATGACGGTCGTTCCGCTGGCGAGGTGTGCACCGAGTCGGACACGGTCCGCGTCACCGATGCGAACTCCGGACGGCACGACGTAGTCGACCATGCGGGGGAACTTGTCGACGCTGAACACGGTCACGACGCCGCGGATGCGCAGACGCGAGCGAACCTGCTCGAAACCTTCGACGGCGCACGGGCCGAAGTTGGTCCACACGACGTTGCTGAGCAGGCCGAACTGGCCGTCGAGGTTGACACCGTGGGGTGCGACGAGACGGTGCGAGAGGAGATGGAGGCGCAGGTAGACGTCATGTGCGTCGACCGGCGCCTTGGAGAGATCGGCGATGGTGGTGCGCACGACGACCTGCGATACCTCGCGAGCGTCATCAGTGCCTGCCAGCAGTGCAAGATCGGAAGGAATATCTGTTCCCTCGACGTTCTCGGTACCGGTCTTGTCGAATGTTCCCAGCTCCGGTGCCGGGAACCAGGTGTCGAGGACGGTTCCGTCCGCGGTCACGTTGGCGATACCTACTGCTGTTGCTCCCTGTGCGCTCACGGGACTAGAGATTACTGGGTGGTGGGTGCACCGGCCTAGGCTGGTGCGTGTGAGCATCCTCGATCTTGCTTCGGACCCCATCGACTTGACGGCCGCCCTGGTCGACATCCCCAGCGTCTCGCACGACGAATCCGTCATTGCGCAGGCTGTCGAGGATGCGCTGCGTGAGCAGACTTCGGGCTTCGAGATCATCCGCAACGGCAATGCCGTGTTGGCGCGTACGTCGCGTGGTTTGCCCAGTCGGGTCATGCTCGCCGGACATCTGGATACGGTGCCGATCGCGGACAACGTTCCTTCGCGGCGTGACGGCGACATCCTGCACGGCTGCGGGACCGTGGACATGAAGTCGGGCGACGCGGTCTTCCTACACCTTGCGGCCACCATCGAGAACCTGGCCCACGATCTGACCCTCGTCTTCTACGACTGCGAAGAGATCGCCGCAACGTACAACGGCCTGGGACGGATCGAACGCGAGATCCCGCAATGGCTCGCGGCGGACGTCGCAATTCTCGGTGAGCCGACGGCCGGTTTCATCGAGGCCGGGTGTCAGGGCACGATGCGGGTGCGGTTGACGGCTTCGGGAACTCGCGCCCATTCGGCCAGGTCCTGGCTGGGGGACAATGCCATTCACAAGTTCGGCGGAGCGTTGGAGCGGTTGTCGAGTTACCAGCCGCGCTCGGTCGACATCGACGGTTGCGGCTACCGCGAGGGCTTGTCGGCGGTGCGGATCTCCGGTGGCGTCGCCGGAAACGTCGTCCCGGACGAAGCCGAGATGGACGTCAACTTCCGATTCGCGCCCGATCGCAGCGAGGTACAAGCCGAGGCGCACGTGCGCGAAGTGTTCGACGGTCTGGGCCTCGGATTCGAGGTCACCGACTCCTCGCCCGGCGCGCTGCCCGGCTTGGCGAACCCGTCCGCTGCCGCCCTGATCGAGGCGGCCGGTGGTCAGTTCCGTGCGAAGTACGGGTGGACCGACGTGTCCAGGTTCTCGGCGCTCGGCATTCCTGCCGTGAACTACGGACCGGGTGATCCGAACCTCGCGCACAAGCGCGACGAGCACGTTCCGGTGCAGCAGATCACCGACGTCGCGGCCGTGCTGAGGAAGTATCTGTCGGCCTGACCGTTAGCCTTGCCGCATGGCACCAGAGAAGAATTCGGCTTCGAAGAAGCAGAGCTCGTCGATCAAGCACCGCGGGCCGGTTCAGCTTCGACGCAAGCGCAAGGACGAGAAGACCACGACGGATCAGCGCTTGCTCGACAAGCGCGGACCCACGGATTGGGTACACACCGATCCGTGGCGTGTGCTGCGTATCCAGAGCGAATTCATCGAAGGTTTCGGCGCACTCGCCGAGGTCCCGCGTGCGGTGACGGTGTTCGGTTCGGCCCGCACCACGGTCGATCATCCCGAGTACCAATCCGGGCGCGAGCTGGGAACGGCGTTGGCCGAGGCCGGGTACGCCGTCATCACCGGTGGTGGGCCAGGAGTGATGGAAGCTGCCAACCGCGGTTGCAGTGAGGCCGGCGGGTACTCGATCGGCCTCGGCATCGAGTTGCCGTTCGAGCAGGGACTCAACGAGTGGGTGGATCTCGGAATCAACTTCCGGTACTTCTTCGCACGCAAGACGATGTTCGTGAAGTACTCCCAGGCATTCATCTGCCTGCCGGGTGGATTCGGAACACTCGACGAGCTGTTCGAGGCACTCACCCTGGTGCAGACCCACAAGGTCACGCGCTTCCCGATCGTCCTGTTCGGTACCGAGTACTGGTCCGGACTCGTCGATTGGATCCGCGGCACCCTCGAGCGTGACGGCAAGATTTCCGAAGGTGACGTGAACTTGCTGCACGTCACCGACAGTGTGGAAGAAGCAGTACGAATCGTCCTCAACGCCGACAAGGGCGTCGACGAGGCCGCAGATCTGGGGAAAGAAGAAGAATGGTGACCGATTCCGACAAGAAGTACTCGATCTGCGTCTACTGCGCGTCGGGTCCGGTGGACGAATCGTTCCTGGCATTGGCTGCCGAGGTGGGAACCGCGATCGGTCGACGCGGATGGCAGTTGGTCTCGGGTGGCGGCAACGTGTCGATGATGGGCGCTGTCGCCGAGTCCGCTCGCGCGGCGGGTGCCTGGACCGTCGGCGTCATCCCGAAGGCCTTGGTGCACAAGGAAGTTGCCGACGTCGATGCCGACGAGCTGATCGTCACGGACACCATGCGCGAACGCAAGAAGCTGATGGAAGACCACGCCGACGCGTTCATCACGCTGCCCGGCGGAATCGGGACGCTGGAAGAGTTGTTCGAGACGTGGACAGCCGGCTACCTGGGAATGCACGAGAAACCTGTCGTGATGCTCGATCCCGTCGGCCACTTCACCGGCCTGCTCGAGTGGTTGAACAAGCTCGACGGGACCGGCTTCGTCGGGCGTCAGGCGCTGGACACTCTGCTGGTGAGGACGGACGTCGAGGCCGCGCTCGACGCGTGTGTCAAATCCTGATCAGACGCGTGCGTGAAACCCTGACCTGGGGCATGGCGGGCTTTATTACCGTGCAGTAAGGTGGCCGCAGACTGGGCGGCCGAATGGGCGCCGGATACGTGTTAGGGGAGCCATGAGTTCGGAAGCCCGTTCGACCGTCGGCCTGCTCGATCTGGCGGCAAAACTGCCGTCGATGATCACCGAGGTGCCGATCCTGGCGCGGGGGGCCGCCGGGCTCACCCGTAAGCCTTCGGCCAAGGAATCGATCGGGTTGATCTTCCAGAAGGCCGCGCACGCGCACCCGTCGCGCCCGTTCATCCGGTTCGAGGGCCACGCGACCAGTTACGCGGAAGCCAACGAACTGGTGAACCGCTACGCGGACGTCCTCCGCGGCCGAGGAGTCGACCGCGGAGACGTCGTCGGAGTGCTGGCAAAGAACACTCCCGAAGCGCTGCTGATCGCCTTGGCCGCGGTAAAACTCGGCGCGGCAGCGGGCATGCTGAACTACAACCAGCGCGACGACGTTCTGGCACACAGCCTTACGCTTCTCGATGCGCGCGTCCTGGTGGTCGCCGACGAGTGCGAAGAAGCCCTCGAATCGTTGCCCGCCGGATTTAGCGGACCGAACCAACTTCTCGTCAGCGAACTCGCGGATCTGGCGAAGACGGCTGATCCGTCCAACCCCGCGGTCACCGCCGAGGTGCTGGCAAAGGAGAAGGCGTTCTACATCTTCACCTCGGGCACCACCGGAATGCCCAAGGCCAGCTTGATGACTCACTTCCGTTGGTTGAAGTCGATGTCGGGGCTCGGGTTGATGGGCGTGCGCTTGCGCGGCTCGGACACCCTGTACTGCTGCCTGCCGCTCTACCACAACAACGCGTTGACGGTCTCGCTGTCCTCAGTGCTCGCGTCCGGTGCGACAATCGCGATCGGACGTCAGTTCTCGGCCTCGCGGTTCTGGGACGACATCGCACTCAACAAGGCGACCGCGTTCACCTACATCGGCGAACTGTGCCGCTATCTGCTCAACCAGCCGGTCAAGCCGACCGACAGCGACAATGCTGTTCGGCTGATGGTGGGTAACGGTCTGCGCCCTGAGATCTGGGCCGAATTCACCCAGCGGTTCGGCATACCCCGCGTCGCCGAGTTCTACGGTGCGAGCGAATGCAACATCGCGTTCGTCAACGCACTCAACGTCGACAAGACGGCCGGCATCTGCCCGTTGCCGCACGCCGTCGTGG
>NZ_JASHKY010000024.1:0-67117 GCF_030056935.1 Rhodococcus sp. IEGM 1302
TTCTTCCAGCGCGGGAAGTCCTTCATCCACGTATGCCTGATGCATCGGCATCAGATCCGAGAAGATGTTCTTCTGCATCACCAGGATCATCCCCAGCACATAATCCAAGTCGTCCGCTGTGACGTTCCTGCCCACCGCGGCGAGTGCGCGCAGCCCTGCCGGCAATTGGTTCAGCGCTTGCACGCCAACCTGATCCGTGACCTGAGAAACTATCGAATTGGCAACATATTGCAGATTCGGAAACGAGTACATGTCCGCCATCAGTTCGAAGTCGATCAGTCCCCCGCCGAAGTCCGCACCAACCTGTCCGCCCATGCCCGCCCACTGCAATTCCGGGTGACCGAGTTGCAGATCCTCGTAGTAGCGGTACGACTTCACCAGGTTCGTGCGATTAGCCGACACTCCGGCGCGCGGATTCCACGATGAGAGATCGATTCCGGCGGCTTCCGTGGCAGCGACCAATCGATACTGAAACAGCAAGGCCGCATAGGATTCCGGACTGCGACCACTGGCGCGGGCTTCTTTCACAAGGGCTTGCAAGGTGCCGAGATCAGTCGGCAACGCGGGATGGACACCGCCCGGACCGTGTTCGGCATTCCGATTCACCAAAGGCAAATTCACGTACTCGTCCAGCTCGGACGCCGACGCTGAAATCTGTACCGAGAGCAACGCGGACATCGCCAGCGCACATGCCGTCGCGGCTGCCAATACGTCGCGCGCCCAACGACGTCGCCGAACACCTGCCCCCAGGTTCATCCGCATATCGATCCCTGTACTCAGGTCGGCACCGCCCCGATCGATTGCCGAATCCTACCTACTTTGCAGTAAGATAACTGAATCTGGGAGAAAATCCAAATTCCGAATCAACATCTCTGCAGCGACTGAAGCCATTGCAGATGAGAATCTTTTACCCCGAATAGTCGGCATCGAAACCCACTCGACAAGCGATCGTCCAGCTATCCGCGCCCCAATCTACGTGTCGCATCCACTCCGATTACAGTTCATTTTCAGCTCCCTCGCAGATTATTGATCAAACTTCCGAAAACGGTTGCACAACAGACAGTTAACTCTCACAACTCCTCACGCTTGGACGTTTGTCCGACTAGAATTCGGGTTATGAAAACTACCAGTTACTCATCTCGAAAGCCTGGCGCGCTATGGAGCACAGTCATAGGGATACTCACGGCCCTCGTACTTGCACTGGTGGGCGGAGCACTGATGCCGTCGCTCGCTCACGCAGCGGACGGTGAGAGTGGAATCATCGAGTACTCCGCAGACAACTCGACCTGGGGAGATACTTCCAAAATCGTCTGGAGCACAGACATACTCATCCCGGGTGGGACCAACACAACCACATTCTACGTCCGAAACGCATCGGACCGCGCAGGTGAGGCACACTTCTACGTCGGAGACTACGAAATCAGCGACGGCATGGAAGCCTTCCTTCGTGTCGACGTAAACGGCGTCACCGGCAATCCGCTCACCGCCACCGGCAATGCCGCCACACCAGGGACCCAGTTGAACTCGGTCCGCCTCGCACCGGGCCAAAGTGCCAAGGTTGCCTTCGTGATCGGAATGCCCGTCGAGGCAGGGAATTCTTCGCAGAACGGCAGTATTACGCCGAACTGGAGTGTGGACCTCACACTCGATTCCACCGATACACCCGTCACGCCCGGCGGAACCGGATCACTCGATTTCGGTTCCCTGAATTTGGGGTCGGCGAGCTTCGGTTCACTCGACACCGGATCAGTGAAGACCGGATCTACCAGCTCCGGATCGCTTGATGTCGGATCGCTCGGCAAGCCGGTCACATTCATCGGATAACCTCCCCTACAACAATTCACAAAGTGAGGCCGGATAGCAGATTTGCTACCCGGCCTCACTTCTGAACAGCTACAGCGCTCGTGTTGTCCGCACCGACATCATGCGGGAATCTGCACCAGATTCACGTCGAATCGCGCCAAGTTCAACGACTGATCCATCGACAACGCTGTCGCGGAATCCTTGTCGAAGGTGAAACGTATTGCCACGTCGACTATCTTGCCGTCCTTCGCCGTACTGACCACAGTTCCGTCGGCACCGACAGGCACTGGCACCCCGTCGAGCTTGACTTCGGTGACCGGCTTCAGCTGGGCAACCAGCGCAGCTCCACCGGAGACACCCAGATCACTGGTCGACAGCTTTGCCTTCATTCCAGTTCCCTTGATCTCCAACGCGAAACTGGCGTGGTAGGTCAGAACGTCGCCCGGCACGACAACCATCGTCGACAGATCGATCGGACCGTTCTGATCCGTCCAGGTAGGTGCGGTGACGGTTTTCAGCGCCAACGAACCGGATTCGACCGGAGTAGTCACCACAGGCGTAGTTGTGGCCGGAACGGACGTGGTCGTGGTGGGCTTACCGCCGCCGGACGAACCCAATGAGCCGGTATCAGCACAGCCAGTCAGGAATGCCGCCCCTCCGAGCATGACCAGCGATGTGCCGATCATTTTGGTACGTCGCGTATTCCATCGACTTGCGGGAACGATGCGATTATTCATTCGAACTCTCCCGTTCCCGAATTCCGTCTCTTCTATATTCATCACTTCTGCCCGTCGATCCAGGCAGCGATCTCTGCGGGAGCTTCGCCGGAGGGGTTCTTTTCCGAGACCCCTGTTTCGGCGTTGACGCGATAGACGTTGGCGCCGTCCACGATCCACAGCTCGTCTGCATCGGACTGCCACATCACGGTTGCAGTGGCGCTCACCGGTATGCTCGACACTTCTGCACCCGAACTGTCGGTGACCACCACCGCGACGCTGGCACCGTCCTGCATCAACGTTGCGTCGTAGCCAGTCAGCGACGTCTCGGCCGCACCCAATGCCACCGGCGCTTCCCTCGTGGTCGTGCTGGTTGTCGTGGTTGCATCCGTTGTCGTCGTTGCATCCGTTGTCGTTGCCGGAGTTGTCGACTGAGTCGTAGTGCTGGTCGAGGTCTCCGTTGTTGTGGTGGGACCGGTCGTGGTTGTCACGTCAGCCGTAGTGGGAGTCGTCGTCGACGTGCCTGTCGTTGTCGGTGTACTGGACGTGGTGGTCTCGGCAGCCGTCGCGGTTGTCGGAGCAACTCCGCGAGCAAGCTGCTCAGTTTCAGCGACAGCCGCGCCGGCGATCGAGCCTGCCTCACCTTGGCAATAGATGCTTGTCTGAGACGCAGGTTGGCGTAGGTTCCACCCTCGCCAGTCCGTTGACGATTCGCCCGTGATTCGGTTGATCGTGTAGATGCGAAGCGTGTACGTGTATGAGTTGAAAACGCTGTAACCAGCATCTGTGTAGTAGATAGTGGATGAGACCTGGGTTCCTACTGCGGCACCAACACCGGGATCGTATCCCCATGTTTTCATCAACGAGTTTCCGTTGTAGTACCGCGCCTCGTAGCGATATTGGGGACCTATGTGACTCCACTTAACAGTGGACGATTGAGAGCCACCTATGCCGTTTGTCGTGCAACTGACGCTGCTCGTTGCGGGATTGATCTTCCCGCTCACGGTAATGGCACCACTCGTTGCGACGGCAGTGTCTGTGAAGGCCGCTGCGGTGCCGCTCACCTGCGTAACACCGATCAGTGCAAATGCCGAAACACCGAGAACCGCAAGCTTTCGGAGCGAGAACGCCGAGCGATGTCCGCCTGTCCCGCTGTTCGAAGAAACCATCGGAAACTCCATCGTTGCAGCGGCTTCCGTGTCCACACTGCCAACTCCTCCACTCGGACCGTCATCCGAATCCTTGCGGCGAGAGTTGGGCCGGAAGGCAATGATCACCAATCCGCCGACCAACGCTCCGCCGAGGAAGATCGCGAGTGGGCTGGAGAGCCAAGCAATTGCGTAGCCCAGGCCCCCGACGCTGAAGAAAATGCGGTCGGCTTCGGTGACGAAGTAGGGCTCCACGTCTGGCTTGGCATTTGCGTCACCCTTGAGAGTCACCGTGACGGAGTTACCAGCCTGCTGGTCAAGTTCGTACACGCGGTGTGTGATGCGCGTGCCCTGTCCGTTGACGACGCTTACGATGTCGCCCACTGAGAGGTCGGTGGCGGGCACGGTTCGGGCCAATGCCAGGGAGCCAGTGGTGATTTCGGGAGACATCGAACCCGAGCGAAAGACGAGCGGCTTGATGCCGAACAGCATCGATGCCGCGGCGGCGAGAACACAGATGAGTCCAGCCACCGCCCCTATTGTCAGCGCGAGTTCGCGACCGGCACGTGCCGATCTCGAACTGCCGGGAGTTGTGTGATCAGACATGGTCACCTCAGGCTGTCGTCGCCGCGAACTGGAATGAAACATTGATCGACTTGTTCTGTTGTGCCGAAAGCACTCCCGTATCGAGCGCAACCTTGAAGCACAGCGTCTCAGAACCTGTATTCGCAGCCAACTGACGTCCTGTTGTGATGATCGGAGTCGCGGCAGTCGTCGACAAGCCGACCGGGCCGGCAATCGGGGTTGTGCAACTCTGATCGAGAACAGTCACCTTCATAAACGGGGCAAGCGCGGCCTCGCCTGTTGCGGTTGCTGCCATGGTGTATTTGAACTGTGCCGCGCCAGTGTTCTGTACAGGCAGAGTTGCCGTGACACTGTCGCCGGGCATCATGCCCGTCTTGGTCAACGCGGTGAAGCCGTAAGCAGTCGGATCTCCCGGGTCACCGTTGAGCTTCATCTCGATCGAACCGGTGCTGAATACGCCGGAAGTCGCTGTAGCGTTGTCAGTCCACGCAGCAAGAGTGCCAACGGCACCGAGGCCCAGAACAATTCCCACCGACATGATCGCGCGTGCGCGGCCGCTGGTTGCGCCCCCGACCAGACGTGTACCGAGCGAGGCGGGCGCCTGCTGCTCCTCGTGCTTAGACATGGCTGTGCCTTTCTTGCTGCTCAACTCGAGGCGCCGGCGCACTCGGTTCGGAAGGTTGGGGGTCTGCAGACGCAGAACGTCGCCGGGTACGGTCACGGACCGATCCGACGAACATGAACACGGCATAGATCGACAGTGCGCCGACGACAACCGTCAGCATCACCGAGCGCATCTGCCCAGTGATGGCGTTGTATACGTACCCGATGTACGGCACGCTGTACCACACCTTGCCGCGAATCTGCTCCGGTACAACGGGATTCTGATCCGCTATCGGATTTGCATCGCCTTGTGTGACGAAGGTGAGATCACCGGCGGAGTTGAGTCGCACCATCGTGATTCGGTGCGTAACCACATCGGGCTTCCCCGACTCGATCTGGTAGGTGATCGCATCACCTGCCTGCAATTGGGCAGCGTCCTGCGGTTTCACCACGATAAGGGTGCCGGGTGGATAGGTGGGCTGCATCGAACCGGTCAACACAGTGAAGGGCGTCGACCCCGTCAAACGTGGAACAACGACCGTCGACAACAGAATCGCCAGAACACCCAGCAGCAGAGCCCACGAGACAATATTGCGGATCCACCACCAGGCGCCGGTTCTCTGATCAGAACCCTTCACTGCGTGCGTCATACCGACTCCGCTTCGAACGAGAAATGCACGCTCGTGGAAACACCCGATGCGACGTCAGGACCGACAGTGCCACGCAGGCACAAGATGTCGGTACTGCCGGCAGCAACCGTGCGCCATCCCGAAGCTGTCGGTACCTGAGCGCCGACCATAGGACCGTCGTAGATCGCGGTGCCGGCAGCTGCGCCCTGGGCAGGGCAACCGGCTTCGGTAGCCACTGGCGTCACTACCAACGCGAGCGGAACATCAGCGGAAGACTGCGTGACGTTCTGGATCCGGTAATTGAGTGGAACGCTACCGGAGTTGTGAACTGTCAACGGAGCCTGTGCATATGCGTTGGGGAACATACCGGTGGCGCCCAGAGCAGTGAAGTCGTAACTGCTCTGGCCGCTCCCGGCACTGCCCACCGTCAGGTCGAGGATCCCGGACTGGATCGTGCCACCGGACAGTGTTTCAGCGGCCGTCCACCGCGCGCTGGTCTGCTGCACCGATACGAAGATCAGTCCGATGACCAGCGCGGCGGCGGTTGCCCACCAACGGTAGTGCTTACGCAAGACTTATGCCTGATCGAGAGTGACGTTGAAGTTCGCCAAGCTGATCGAACCATCCTGCGAACCATTGGTTGCAGCAGCCTTGGTGAAGTCGAACGAGACATTCACATCGACGAGATCACCGTTGTTAGCGGACGTGATCGCAACACCGGTTCCGTTGGTCGGGAGGGTGGCGGCACCGACGCTGGCGGTCACAACAGGCGCCATCTCGGTCGGCAAGGTGGAGGTTCCTCCGATTGAGGACAGGTCGGCCTTCAACGTCGCGCTCAGGTTGTTACCCACAGCGCCGATGGTGACCTTGCCCGAGTACACAACCTTGTCGCCTGGAACTACCTTGTAGGTGTCGATTGCGCCAGGCGCGAGGGCCGTGCCATTCACTGACCAGGTGGGAGTTCCCGACGCTGTCAGCGTCAAATGACCTGAGTTGATCGTTCCGCCGGTCATCGGTGCGTTTGCGTTCCACGCCGCCATGGTTCCCGCGCCACCGGCGAGGAGAAGTGCTGCTGCACCGGCCGCGACTGCGCCCTTGGTTGCCTTGTTCATGGAGAACACTCTTTTCGTCTGGTCCCCGTGGCGGGGAGCTTGCAGGGTGAGAAAGCTGGTCGGATCCAGTCATGTGCGCCCTGGTACGGGCAGAGGGTTTCGTTCATCCGTGGTCAGTGAGGGGTCGTAGCGGTAAGTGCAGAGCGAGAGCGTGTTGCGGAAAGATTGCGAGCCGTTCTCGCGAACGGGTCATTCCTCTCTCGTGCTGTCGACGTCCGCTTGCGTCGTTTAGATTTTTACCACACGTATCAGGAATTTTTGGCGAAAAGCTGGTCGAATGTCCAGAAGCTTGTTGAAACCTGAACTTGACTACAGAATCGCCTCTCACCTGGATCATTTAAAAGACGCAGCACTTTGTTGCAACCCGTTTGCTGAAGTAACCTTCGCCCGGATGGTCCATACAGTCGGAAATTCACCTGAAACAAGTTCTACACACTTTTGGTTTGTTTTGGGGATCGTTCGATTGCCTCCGCTTTGAAAGCAGCGACAATCGAGCAACAAACTAAGGCGGAGGCCCTACACCTCGAAGACGGTCTCACCTCCGACAACCGTGCGCAGGACCGACAGTTCATTCAAGTCTGTCGAATCGCTGCGCAGCGGATCTCCGTCGAGCACAACAAAATCCGCCAAAAGTCCCACCGCTATCCGACCTTTGTCCGATGACTCACCGGTGAGACGGGCGGCTGCGCTTGTGTAGCCGGCCAGCGCCTCGGACGCGGAAACCCGTTGCTCCGCACCCAGAACATGACCTTCTCGCGTCACACGATGTACGGCGGTGTTCATCGTGAAGAGCGGGTTCACTGGAGTGACAGGGCAGTCGCAATGCAGCGCGTAGGCAAGCCCCGCCGCCACGACCGACGCCACGGGGCTGATCCGCTCGCCGCGACCCGGTCCGAGAAAACGATCGCGGTGCCGGTCACCCCAGTAGTAGACGTGGTTCACGAAGATCGACGCCACCACCCCGAGTTCGACCATCCGCGCGATCTGATCTTCCCGCAACGTCTGAACGTGCTCGAGGCGATGCGAAACTTCGATGTCCGGGTGCGCCGTCCGTGCCGCTGCAATTGCGTCCAATGCAAAATCGATGGCCTGATCACCGTTGGTATGAATCGCAACCTGTCGGCCGGCGGCGTGATGTTCCTCGACGAGTGCCCCGAGCGCACCTGCCGGGATTGCCATTCCGCCGCAGTGGCATCCGCCCAGATCGTGGTACGGCGCGGTCAGCGCAGCGGTGTGCAACTGAATCGACCCGTCCGAAATGAGTTTGACGCCGCCCACACGAACTCGCTCGGTCGGATCGGCGAGTTCACCCAACTGATCGTGAACCCCGTGGCCGAGATAGAGGCGCGCACGCAGCCTCAAGTCACCATCGGCGTCGAGTTGCCGGTACGCCTCGTACATCTCGGCCGTGACGTACATGTCGTGGAAACTCGTCACGCCCACCGACGCCATGACTTCCTGCGCCCGCAGCATCGCGATCTTGGACGCATCCGGGTTCATATCCGGAACAAGTCCGTGCACCAGAGACATTGCCGGAACCTCGCACAGTTCACCGGTGGGTACACCGTCGCTGTCCCGAACGATGACACCACCCTCCGGATCGACCGTGGTGGCATCGATCCCGGCCTTCTCCAGTGCGACCGAGTTGACATAGATTCCGTGAGCAGACAAGTGCCGCACCAGAATCGGATGATCGGTGGAAGCCTTGTCCAGATCAGCTACGGTCAGGCCTCGATCTTCCGCCACGAGGCTGTCGTCGAAGCCCCACGCTTCGATGGGCTCGCCAACTGGTGTGATCGCGGCCCGCGCGGCCAACGCCGTGATCAACTTCTCGATGGTCGGGCACGTATTCGTCGTTGCGTCGACCCCACTGAGCATCAAACCCCACATCATCGGATGAAGGTGCGTCTCGATGAACCCCGGCACAACCACCGCTCCGGCGAGATCGACAACGGAGGTTTCGGAATCGGTCAGCGCCGAGATCTCGGCGTCAGTTCCGAGGGCGACAAATCTGCCGTCCTTGACTGCCACAGCGGTGGCGTTATCGCCGACCGCACCGTCCATGGCCCTGATGTCGCCGTTGATGTAGATGTGGTCAGCCGCCGTGGTCATACGCTTGTCTCCATTCGTTTTCCGACAACAGTCGTCGAGGATTTCTTCGCGGGTATCCGCGTCGCCACAACCACTCCGGCCAAAATCATTCCGGCACCCGCAAGTTGGACAAGAGTTGGGGTCTGTGCAAGCAGCACTGCGCCGAACAACAGTGCTGACGCCGATTGCAACACGAGGCTGGCGGCGACTGCACTTGCAGGCAGACGCTGACTGGCGCTGGCTACCAGCAGCCACCCGATCACCTGAGATACCAACGCGAGCAGCACAAGCCAGCCTTGAGCTACGAGCGAAGGGGTCAGATCCAAAGTTCCACTCACGAGGCCGTATGCACCTGCCGTGAGGGCAGTGGCTCCCGTCGAGACGAACATCGGCAACGCCGTTCTGCCCGCCGCCCGAGTAGCCAGACCCATGAGGAAGATGTAGACCGCGTACGCGCCTGCGGCGATCACGGCAAACGACACTCCGACAGCAGGATTCGACCCGGTGAGCGTTGTGCTCGTCCCGGCTACCAGAGCAACTCCGACAAAGAGCAACGGAAGGCTGGCGACCAGTTCCCGGCCGATCCGTTGGCGCAGGACAACGTAGCCGAGGATTGCGACGAACAGCACCTGCAAATTCAGGATCACAGTCGAAAGACCTGCCCCGATCGAATGAATCGACTCGTGCCAGAGCACCAGATCGATTCCGAGGAACGCGCCGGCAAGTAGAGACTTCACGATCCAGGGCGCCGAGACCGAAGGCCGGGGTGACCGACGACGCTGAACGAGCACGAGCATGCCGAGAGGGATGAGCGCATAGAGACACCGAAAGAATGCACCCGTCGACGGAGACACTCCTGAGAGTTCGTAGAGCACCGAGGTCAACCCGAGGATGCATGCACCGGTGACGACTACGCGCAGGTCACGACGGCGTAGTTGATCGCCGGACGGCTCGCGTGGCGATACTTCATCACTCATGGTGATAATGTATCACCGACGCGAAGCCTGTCATACAGGGAAGATGCGTGCATGAGAACTCCGGTTACCCGTGAACGCGTGATCGCTGCCGCAGCCGATCTCGTCGACAGCAAAGGCGCCGACGCTCTGGTACTGAGTCAACTCGCCGAGACCCTCGACGTCCGGCAGTCAGCGCTGTACAAACACGTCGACGGGGTCGACGACGTCCACCATCAACTCAGCCTCCTCGCACGCAACCTTCTCGCCGAACAACTGCGTGCCGCCGCGGTCGGTCTCTCGCGCGACGACGCCGTCATGGCGCTCGCGGACGCATGGCGTGCGTTCGTCCGAGTACACCCCGGGCTCTACGCCATCACCGACCGCTACCCCACTGCTCCGCATCCCGATCTGGTCTCCGCCGTCGGCGAGGTGGTCGAGGTCATCAACCGGGTGATCGCGGGATACGGTCTGAGCCCGGATGATTCGGAGCAGGCGGCGTGGTCTCTTCGCAGTGCGCTGCACGGCTTCTGCATCCTCGAATCGGTAGAGGGACAACCGGCCGGCACCGACCCGGATCGGGTGTATCGACGACTGGTCGAACTTCTCTGCGCCGGTATTGCTCGTATGTAGATACCGGCTCCTGTTATCGTCGGATGAAACAACACAGACCAAAAAGGATCAGACATGGTTGGTGAACTCGACATCTCCGGATAAAACCGGGCATGACGGCCACCGGCAGACGCCTCGGAGCGCTGCCGTCGTGGCCATGTTGTCGTTCACTTACCCGACTCTTCGCGGAGCAGCGTTGCCGCGCCCGCACGACACCTGAGGTCTATTCATGTCCGATACCTACATCGTTTGCTCGAATCTGTCTTTTGCCTGGCCGGACGACACTCCGGTCTTCGACGAATTGTCATTCACCGTGCCCGGCGGCCGAACCGGGCTGGTGGCCCAGAACGGCGTCGGGAAAAGCACTCTGCTCAGATTGATCGCCGGCCAGTTGCGGCCGCGCGCCGGCAGTGTGTCCGTCGACGGCGTTCTCGGATACCTTCCGCAGGACCTGCCACTGACGGGCGATCTGACCATTGCCGAGGTCTTGGGCATCGCCCCGACGCTCGCTGCGTTGGACGCAGTCGAATCCGGGGACACACGAGAAGAACACTTCACGACAATCGGGTCCGACTGGGATATCGAGGAACGAACGCGAGCCCAACTCGGTCGACTCGGTTTGGCCGACATGACGTTCGATCGTCGCCTCGACACTCTGAGCGGCGGGCAGGTCGTCTCGCTCGGACTGGCGGCGCAACTCCTGCGACGCCCCGATGTCCTTCTCCTCGACGAACCCACCAACAACCTCGACCTGGACGCGCGCCGCAGGCTTTACGACGTTCTCGACGACTGGAGTGGTTGTCTGTTGGTGGTCAGTCACGATCGAGGACTACTCGACCGCGTGGACCGCATCGCCGAACTTCACAGCGGCGAGATCAGCTTCTACGGTGGCAATTTCACCGACTACGAAGCCGCGGCACGCTCGGCTCGCGAAGTGGCGGAGAAGAACATCCGCAACGCCGAGCAAGAGGTCAAGCGCGAGAAGCGCGAACTGCAGCAGGCCCGAGAACGTGCTTCGCGACGCGCAAGTAACGCTGCCCGCAATCTCGGGAACGCGGGCTTGCCCAAGATCTTTGCGGGGACCATGAAGCGCAATGCTCAGGAGTCGGCAGGCAAGGCCAACGAGACACACCTCGCCCGGGTCGACGCGGCGAAGGACCGACTCGACAAAGCGGGCCGCGCTCTTCGAGACGACCAGACGATTTCACTCGAATTGCCTGGCACACATGTACCCGCCGGCCGGACGGTGTTCCTCGGTGAGCGAATGCAAATCGCGTTCGGCGATCATGCGATCTTCGCCGACTCCGGAATCGACCTGGCCATTCGAGGACCGGAGCGTATCGCGTTGACCGGGCCGAACGGCGTCGGAAAGTCGACGTTGCTACGCATCGTCAACGGGGATGTGGCGCCGACTTCCGGTGAGATCACGCGAGCCGACGGTCGAGTGGCATACCTGTCGCAGAGGCTCGACCTACTCGACCCCGCACGCACCGTCGCAGAGAACTTTGCCTTGTCTGCTCCAGGCCTACCGGCACCGGAACGCATGAACATCCTGGCGCGCTTCCTCTTTCGGGGTGCGGGTGCTCATCTTCCCGTCGCTGCACTCTCGGGCGGTGAACGACTGCGGGCTACATTGGCGTGCGTTCTCTTCGCCGATCCGGCCCCGCAGCTGCTTCTTCTCGACGAGCCGACCAACAACCTCGACTTGGTGAGCGTTGCTCAACTCGAAAGTGCCCTGAATGCATATCAGGGGGCGTTCGTGGTGGTCAGCCACGACGAGAGATTCCTGGCCGAGGTCAAGGTCGAACGCTGGCTCAGGCTCTCGGACGGCCGTTTGACCGAGGTCGCCGCACCAGGCGCATTGGGCTGACACGAGAAGTGAACAGGCGAAAGGCCTTCACACACGATGTGTGTGAAGGCCTTCGTCTGCACTACTGGTCAAGGCGTCCTGGTGTACACCGGATCGTCGAAGGATCGACGTTGCGTCACCCAGTCCGTGGACAGGATGTTCTCGATCACGTCTTCACGGGATTCGTCGAACACGACAATCCGATCGGCGATTCGCCATTCACCATGGCGCCTTTCGAACCTGTCGACGTAACGGCATTTGATCGTCGCAAGCGTCTGCACCGTATCCGTACCGGAACGCTCTTGCCGCAGAAAGCACAAACAGTACGACTCACACTGAGCGACATCGCCGTTGACGTCGATCAGTATGTTGGAAATGCAGTGAATCGACGAGTCGATCGTCTTGTGTCTGAGCTTCATGTCTTCGATCAGCCCGTCGACGGTTCCGATGTAACCGCCGTGGTTGTCTATCGCGTCGTCGAAGTAGCAGAGGGCCACGCTGTCGAAATCCTTCCGATCGACGGCCCGAGCGTAGCGATACAGAACTTCGGTGATTTCTTGCTTGTCAGCGAGGGACACGGTCAGGCTCCTGTTCTACCCGATGATCAATCAACCTGCAGTTCAACACCCTTGGTCTCCTTGATGAAGAAGACCGTGACGAGGGTGATCACCGCACAGAAGACGAAGTATCCAGCCGGAGCGAGAGAGTTACCGGTCAAGCTGATGAGATAGGTGGCGATGAAAGGCGCGGTGCCACCGAGGAACATGTTGGTGACGTTGTTACCCAATGCCAGACCGCTGTACCGCACAGATGCTTTCAGCATTTCGACATAGGTCACGTACGAAGCACCGTTGACAACGGAAACGCAGATGAAGAGCACTGACTGACCGACAACCGCCTGCCAGATGCCAGAACCGGCCATCATCATGAACATCGGGATTCCGAGAACCACTGCGGCGGCACTACCGGCGAACAGCACCGGCCGACGCCCGTACTTGTCTGCCATGTATCCCGAGATCGGCAACGTGATGACGCCGAGAACCAGTGCAAGAGAGGTGGAAAGGAAAGCAACGCGCGACGAATGACCGCCGGTGGTCTGCAGGTACGTCGCGGCATACACCGAGGCGATGTAGTAACCGCCGGTGATGAGTGCGCCCAGCAGGATGATCTTGACGACGCTGCCACCGGAGGTGCTGAGCAACTCACGGATGGGAAGCTTCTTGGTCTCACCCTTGTCCTGCAGTTCTTCGAACTGAGGAGTGTCTTCCATCTGGCTGCGGATCCAGATACCGATGCCACCGATCAGTAGGCTGAGCAGGAACGGGATACGCCAAGCCCATTCGAGGATCTGCTCTTGCGAGAACACCGACGTCAGGCCGAGGGCCATGAGCGAAGCTGCCAGCGAACCCAGGTAGGTGCCGGTATTGACCATCGAGGTCTGCGTCGCACGCCACCGTTTGGGAGCGGACTCGGAGACGAACGCGTTGGCGCCGCCGAGTTCACCGCCGGCCGCGAAGCCCTGCAGGCAACGAGCCAGAACCAGGATGGACGTCGCCCACACACCCAACGTGGCGTAAGTCGGCAGCAGGCCCATTCCGGCTGTCGCGAGAACCATCAGGAGGATGGTCCAGGACAGCGCGTTCTTGCGGCCGTACTTGTCGCCGATGTGGCCGAAGAAGATGCCGCCGGGCACGCGTAGGAAGAAGGCCACGGCGAATGCTGCAAAGGTACCGAGCAGTGCTGCGTTCGGGTCATGGGAAACGAAGAACAGCGCGGCGATCGTCGTGGCCATGTATCCGTAGATACCGAAGTCGTAGTACTCGACGACGGTACCGACGATGGCCGCGCGAATTACCTTCGTCGTCGACTGTCGTTCGGTTGCCACGCTGCTGCCCTCGGTGGATTCGGCTCTCGCCATGGTCTCATTCTCTGACATGTTGTTCCCTGCCTGGATTGGATACTGACTGGATTCGGTGCCGCGCAGACGTCGGACGTCAGGAGTGCGCGATGGAATGGACCGGTGCGCTCTCAGCGCTGGTCCTGGTGTAATTCGCCGCATTACGTCCCGCTACGCGGCCCATGGTCAAAGCGTTGGCAACCGCATTGCCGCCGCCCACGTATCTCAGTCCGAGGATTCCGGCGCCGGCCTCACCTGCGGCGTACAGACCCTCGATAGGTACTCCGGTGCTGCCGAGCACGGCCGCATCGGTGTTGATCTCCATTCCCGCATGCGTACAGACGAGCTCTGCCGGAAGGATTTTCGCGGCATAGAACGGAGCTGTCGCAATAGGATCCGGATTGCCGACGGCACCCTTGTTCCGCAACGTGCGATGGCGGAGGAAGTCGTCGTCGTGACCGCTGGGCAGTTGGTCGTTCCATCGACGCAGGGTTTGCGCCAACGTCGCAACCGGAACACCCGTAGCCACTGCGAGGTCTTCGATCGTGTCCGCACGAATCGTGCCACCGGCGGCAACTTCTTCCTCGATGCGTTCGGGATTCCAATCCGCATATCCTGGAGCCAGATTCACGCGAGCGTTCTCGTCGAAGATCATCCAACCGTATCCACCCTGATGGTCGATGATGCCGGTCGAGACCGCGTACGAGCTGTCCTCGTCCATGAAACGACGGCCGTCCTGGTTGACGTAGATCCGCGACTTCGGCGGAAAGCCGGCCTGCCAGTGGTGGAATCGCTGGAAGTAGACGGTGGGCAGCATCAGACCCCAGCCGTCGCCCGCCAGGGAAGCACCGAGGTCTTCGGCAAAACGAAGATGGTCTCCGCGGCTCCCCTCGGCTGCGACGACGAACAAGGCCTCTCCGGCCTTGTTCGCGTCCGGGAAGTGGCGTTCCACCAAACCCGGATCTTGCGCGAATCCACCGGAAGCAACAACGACGGCGCCCGCAGGCACCTCGATGTCGTCGGCGACAACACCGACAACCCGACCGTCTTCCTCGATCAGCTTCTGCACCCGAGTTCCGAAGATGACCTCGATCCCGTGCTTACGACGAGCCTTGTCCAGCACCTGAATCAGTCCGTATCCCTGATCCTTGGGCACGTGGCCGCGCCAGACGTCCTCGACGCCGGCTTGGGCGAGTCCCGGCTGGTGAGCGTTACCCGAGATCGTCGCGGGAATCTCGACGCCGAGTCCGATGAGCCATTCCAGTGTCGGACCGGCGTTTTCGCAGAACGCACGAATCAATCCGGGTGAGAGCATCCACTGGTTGAGGTCCATGTAGTGCTGGAAGAACTTCTCTGCCGAGTCGTCGACTCCGAGGCCGGCCTGCACGCTCGTTCCGGCGGCCGTGAAGATGCCGGCCGACAGCGCGGTGGATCCACCGAGTTCGGTTTCGGATTCGAACAGCAGAACGGATGCGCCTTCTTCAGCTGCCGACACCGCAGCGGCGAGACCTGCTCCGCCGCCACCGATGACAACGACGTCCCAGTGTTCGGTCATGAAAGTTCTCCAGTCTCCGCGATGATGCGGTGGTAAAGACCGTTCGACACCAACCCGCCGTCGACAGTGAGTTCCGTACCGGTGGTGTAGGTCGAACTGTTCGAGAGCAGGAACAGCACTGCTTCGGTGATCTCGTCGAGAGTTCCCATGCGTCCGAAGGGAACCGACTTCAGTGACGCGGCGACGAAGTCGTTCGCGCCGCCGAGCAGCGCCGTACCGACCAGTCCCGGGTGCACCGAGTTGACGCGAATCCCCCACTGCGCGAAGTTGCCTGCGGCCGACTTCGACAGACCGGTCAGACCCCACTTGCTCGACGAGTAAGCCGGAGAGAAGTATCCGATCTGACCGGCGATGGACGAGATGTTGACGATCGATCCGCCACCACTCTCGCGCATCAGCGGCGCCACCGCCTTCATACCGTAGAACGGGCCGAAGAGGTTGATCTTCATGGTCAGCTCCCAGATGTCGTTCGGGGTGTCCATGAATTCGAGCCGACGCGAGATACCGGCATTGTTGACCAGTCCGCCGAGTTCCCCACGGGTGGTGCGAATTTCGTCGACAACCCGGTCCCAGGCATCGGCATCGGTGACGTCGAGAAGATGAGCGGATGCCGATCCGCCTGCGGCGACGATGTCGTCGACCACGCCGGATGAATCCGAAACATCGGCAATGCAGACATGCGAACCGCGCGCGGCGAGAGTGCGCGCGTGATGCGCTCCCATCCCGGCAGCACCGCCGGTAACGAGAACGACGCCGGGATATGTCGTGGACTCAGACATGCCGCGAACCACCGTCCACCGCAATGCTGTGCCCGGTGACGTAACGCGCGCTGTCCGAGAGCAGGAACAGCAGCGGGCCGAAGACCTCTTCGGGCGAGCCCAGACGATGCAGTGGTACCGCGTCGAGTGCGTTCGCGAGCGCGATCGGATCTTCCTGGACCCACTTCGTCATCGCCGTGTCGATGTAGCCGGGTGCAATGGAGTTGACCCGAATACCCTTGTCGCCGAACTCCACTGCGAGAGACTCCGTGAGGTGCGCAACGGCAGCTTTCGACGTGCAGTATGCGCCTCTCCCCTTCCGCACACGCAGCGCAGACACCGAAGACATGTTGACGATGGCGCCGCCGGGACCGAGGTGACGTGCCGCCGCCTGAGCACCGTAGAGCACTCCTTCGACATTGACACTCAGCGTTGCGCCGATCTGCTCCGGGGTGATCTCCTCGGCCAGCGCAAACGGGAAGATACCCGCATTGTTGATCCAGAAATCGACCCGGCCGAACTCCTTCAACGCCAACTGCGCAAGCAATTCATGCTCGTCGGGCTTGGTGACGTCGACCCGAGCTCCGACGACGCGACCCGGCTTGTCCGCCAGTGCATTCGACTCCAGGTCCGTGTTGATTCGCGTGGCCGTGGCGAGCATCTGCTCTTCGTTGATGTCGGCGCCGACGACATGTACGCCACGTGTTGCCAGTCCTTCGGCGAACGTCGCACCCATTCCCTGGGCCGCACCGGTCACCACTGCGACCTTGCCTGCCAACTCCGGGTATACCGCCGACATCTGCGTCACTACGGTGCGGCCCGGGTTCGTCTGGTCAGAGCTTTCGGTCATGATGAACTTCTCCTACTGAATATTGTTGTGCAAGAAACATTTCGGTACTTCACGCGTGTTCGGACGCTCGGGGCGCGTCGTCACGGGAGACGGTGCGGCGGGCGATCTTCCACTCCTCACCGACCCGAACCACACGATCAGCGACAGTCGTCATCCGCACCAGTCGCGACTCGCCGCCGCGAGCGGTGGCAAAGATCTGCAGGTACCCGCGCACTGCCAGAGCACTCTCGTCCACCGCCTCGACGACGACATTGGTCAGAACGTGACGATGCACCTCGTCGGCAGCTTCCGCCGCAGCGTAGAAGCGAGCAGCAAAAGCCGCAAGGTCGTCGAAACCGACCACGGGTTCCGGATAACTGGGGGAATGAAACTCACCGCCTTCGGTGAATGTCTGCGCCCAATCCTGCTGGCGCCCAGAGTCTATGCAATGACTCTGGTAGCCGTACAGCTGATGGATTGCGACAACGTCCTCCGTTGCCACGACGCGGTAGTTGCTCATGAAGGTTCTCTCCGAACACGCTGCGCTGCATCCACCCGAAGGTTGTGCAGCTTCGTAAAGTGTGCGATAATCGCACACACTGTGCGATATGTTCAAAGCGTAGGTGGCATACCTCACAAACGTCAAGAAAGGGATTTGATGTCAGAGCTGAGCGAGGAACACCGACCGCGCAAAAGTGCAGTTCAAGTGGACTCGAGCATGTCGAAAACGCTGCACCACGGACTCGAGATCCTGGAACTCCTGACGTCCTATCCGCACGGCTTGTCGGTCACCGACATCGCCGACGGCGTGGGAGTCCACCGAACCGTCGCACATCGATTGATCCGCACACTCGAGGCTCATCACCTGTGCCGCAAGGACTCCTTCAAGCGCGTCACTCTCGGCGCCGGGCTGGTCACCCTCGCCGAACCGGTGGAACAAGATTTGCGCACCCTCGCTCGCCCGATTCTTCAAGAACTCGCCGAGGCCACCGAGGCGACCGCACACCTGGTGGTCCGCGAGAGCGACACCGAAGTGCGCGCCCTGATGGTGGTCGAACCGCGCAGCGCCAAAGTCCACGTCGCGTTCCACCCAGGGCAGGTTGATCCGATCGACCGCGGCTCCGCCGGGCTTTCCATCCTTGCCTCACTCCCGCCGACGAGTGGGGAACGAGAGGAAGTGACGGCTGCACGCGCACGCGGCTACGCAGTGACCGTCGGCGAAGTCATCCCGTCCGTCCTGGGGATATCGGCAGTGATTCCCGGCAGACGCCGCGACGCCATCTCCAGCCTCGGAATTTCCGTCTTCGACTCCGAGGACCAAGCAGCGCTGGGCGCCGAGGTCATGGCAGCTGCAAAGACCCTAGGCAGCATGTTGCGCTGATCCAGACGACAGGCTGATCCGAACACCAGTCGGGCCCCGGGAATACCCGGGGCTCGACTTTGTTGACTCCTGATGAGATAGTTGAACAATCAACTACCTGACTTCAGCTTCACGGACACGAGGAGTACGACATGCCTGCTGTGACAGTCGAGAACATCTTGGCCCTGCCCCGCCTCGACGAGCCGGCAGCGTCGGCAGTCGACCGCCCGGTCAAGAGCATCACCACCGCACCGGTCGGATACGAAGGTGAAGGCTTCCCCGTTCACCGCGCCTTCGCCGGCATCGACCTCTCCGCCCTCGACCCCTTCATCCACATGGACCAGATGGGTGAGGTCAACTACGCACCCGGCGAACCCAAGGGCACACCGTGGCACCCCCACCGCGGCTTCGAAACCGTGACCTACATGATCGACGGCATCATGGAGCACCAGGACTCCAACGGCGGCGGCGGCATTATCGGCGGCGGCGACACCCAGTGGATGACGGCGGGTGGCGGCATCCTCCACATCGAAACTCCGCCGGAACACCTCGTCGTCAGTGGCGGCCTGTTCCACGGTGTCCAGCTGTGGGTCAACCTGCCTCGCGACAACAAGATGGCAGCGCCGCGGTACCAGGACATCACCGGTAACAAGGTGGCGCTGCTCTCCTCCCCCGACGGCGGAGCCTTGGTACGCGTCATCGCCGGAGACATCGCCGGCCACGCCGGACCCGGTTCGACGTACACACCCATCGCGCTCTCCCACACGACTGTGGCCCCGGGTGCGAGCCTGACACTTCCGTGGAATCCCGAGTTCAACGCGATCGTCTACGTCCTCGCCGGCGAAGGCACCGTCGGGGCCGAGCGTCGGCCCATTCGTGCCGGACAGACAGCTGTCTTCGGACGTGGTGACTCCATCACCGTCGCCGCTTCCGATCGCCAGGATTCACGGACCGAATCCCTCGAGGTCTTCATCCTCGGCGGCAAGCCGATCCGCGAACCCATCGCGATGGCCGGGCCGTTCGTCATGAACACCAAGTCCGAGGTCATGCAGGCCTTCGAGGACTTCCAGGCCGGACGCCTGGGATCCATCCCGGCGGCACACGAGACGCTGAACTGACATGTCGTCGGTAGTCGTCCAACGAGCTGACGAACGTGCGCATCTCAACTACGGCTGGCTCACGGCGCGTCACAGTTTCCCCTTCGCCGGAAACTTCGATCACGCCGCGTACGCGCACGGACTTCTGTTGGTGAACAACGACGACATCATCGAAGCCGACTACGGTTTCGACACTCATCAGCACCGCGACACCGAGATCGTGACGTGGGTGCTCAGCGGATCTCTGGTTCACCAGGATTCCGCTGGGCACTCCGGGGTCATCCATCGCGGACTCGCGCAGAGAATGAGCGCCGGTACCGGAATCCTGCACTCCGAGCGCAACGATCGCTTCCGGGCCGACGGCTCACGTGTCACCGAGCCCGTTCACCTCGTCCAGATGTGGATACCCCCGGACGAATCCGGAGTGACTCCGAGCTATCAGGAACTCGACATCAACTCCGAACTCGACGGCGGTGGCCTGATCACCCTGGCGTCGGGGATGCCCGCGCATCGCGACCACAGCGCGATCAGCTTGCACAACAAACATGCGGCACTGCATGTTGCTCGCCTCGAGACCGGTGGGTCGGTATCTCTCCCGGATGCGCCGTACGTGCACGGCTTCATCGCCGGTGGCACTGTCGACGTCGAGGGAGTCGGATTGCTCGGTCCGGGAGATTCGTTGCGACTCAAGGATACTGGCGGTCAACGAGTCGAGGGAATCGGCGATGCGGAGATACTCGTGTGGGAGATGCACGCGTCGACGAACTGACGACACCACCGAGTACGCCCAATGTTCGGACTACACAGCAGGTTCGTCGTAGGGTGGATGCCGGTAGTGGCGGATCCCGATTGTGGTGGATCCCGGTGGTACAGAAGGAGGAGCCATGGCATCTGGTCGAGCACAGGCCCCACGGACGACACCGCACATCGATGTGCACCGCTCCGGCGATCGCTTGAAATCCCGCGTCTCCTGGCTGGATTCGAAACATTCGTTCTCGTTCGGACAGCACTACGATCCGGACAACACTCATCACGGATTGCTGCTCGTCAACAACGACGACACCGTACTGGCGGGAACCGGTTTCGACACCCATCCGCACAAGGACATGGAAATCGTGACCTGGGTGCTTCGCGGTTCGCTCGTGCACCAGGATTCCATCGGCCACACCGGCGTCATCTATCCGGGACTCGCCCAGCGCATGAGCGCCGGTACCGGAATCATGCACAGTGAGAAGAACGATTCGTGGCGTATCGGCGGCGAACAGCATTCCGACCCCGTGCATTTCATCCAGATGTGGGTGGTACCGGACGAAGGTGGACTGACCCCCGGTTACGAACAGCTCGAGATCGACGACGAACTGCTGCGCGGCGGTCTGATCCCGGTTGCCTCCGGAATGGAGCGCTACAAGGATCATTCGGCGATTCGCATCAACAACAAGAACGCCGCCATGCATGTCGCACGCATTCTGCCCGGCACCTCCGTGAATCTTCCGGGCGCACGGTTCCTGCACGTCTTCGTCGCGCAGGGCACTGCCGAGATGGAGGGCGTCGGCACACTGTACGAGGGCGATGCTGTCCGGTTGAGCGATTCGGGTGGCCAGCAGCTGACCTCCGACGCCGGGGCCGAAGTCCTCGTCTGGGAGATGCATTCACGCATCGGTGGTTGAGACCCGGTCTCGGCAGGACTCGGCGCGCTGGAGATACTCGACGGATGAGCATCGACAACTCCGCCGCGCCCGTCAAGAAGCTTGACCCACTCAACACATTGATGGGTGTGCGCGCCGTTTCGGTCGAGCCCGGGGACCTGGCCTTCGCGCAGGCCGTCGGCGAGCGATTCCACGATCACCGTGGCAAGACCGTGCTCGGTTCCATCGGCGTCATGATCGACGGTGCCATGGGTGGCGCGGTGTACTCGGGACTGACCTCGGGCCATCAGTCCGTGCTCGCGCAGGTCACGGTCAGTGCGGGCGCCGACATCCCCGACGTCGCGGACGTCGGTGCCACCGGAACACTCGTGCATCTCGACGACGGCGTCGGACTCGCATCCGGGCAACTTCGCGACGAGAACGGCACCCTTCTGGCAGTGATGGCCGGTCGCGCCATGGTGGTCTCGCGTCCCCCCGTCGTGGGAATCGACGACTACGTGGAGGGCGAGCCGCTGCCCGTCCCGACGCCGGAGAAGACAAGCAACCTGAGCGGGTTGTCCGGGTCCGACGTCGTCGAAGGAATCCGCGACGGCAGACTCGAACGCGGTCCACTCGCCGGACTCCTCGATCTTGCTGTCGTCGACGTGACCCCGGGTTCCGTCGTCGGCGAGTTCACACCCGTGGACTGGATGGCCAACCCGTTGGGCGCCGTTCAGGGCGGTGTCCTCATCTCGGCAGTCGACGCCATCACTGGCCTGTCTGCCCAGACCCTGACCAGCGTCGACCAGGACTATCGCGTCCTCGACCACAAGATCGACTTCCTGCGCTCACCCGACATCGGCGGGCCGGTCTTGCGCGCCGAGGCCTCCGTGATTCGTGCCGGGCGCAGGCTCGCGCTGATCGAAACTCGCATCGTCGACGCCGGCGGACAGGTCTATGTGCGGGCCACTTCGAGCATTCAGATGCTCTCCCAGCAAGTTCACAGCGGATAACCAGTTCCGCACCAGGTCGCCCGTCCACCATTGAGACAACAGCCCACACAATGGAGGTACAGCGGCGTGAACAAAGACATCGAAGCGAGCAGGCTGCGCGTGAGCCGTCGACGGGCCCTCGCTCTCGGCGGAACCATCAGTCTCGGCGGGCTCATCGCAGCCTGTTCCGGTAACAGTGGCACCGCCACGACGACTTCGGCCGCGGCTGCATCGACGACAACCACTTCCGGCGCTTCCGCAGCGGCCACGTCCGGCGATGCCGTCACCGCACTTCTGGCCAAAGCACCGCAGTGCGTCATGAGCAAGGAAGAGACACAGGGCCCCTACTGGTTCGACGTCGACTCCATTCGCGGCGACATCCGCGAAGACCGTCCGGGCACCACACTGCAGGTGGCAATGCGCGTGCAGGACAACAGCCAGTGCAACGTCGACGGCAGCATCGGCGCGGTCTCCAACGCCGTAGTCGAGATCTGGCACTGCGACGCCGGCGGCGTGTACTCCGGCTTCGAATCCGGTTCGCTGAGCGCCAACGGCGGCGGCGGTGGCGGCGGAACTCCCCCGGCCGGCGGGATGGGTGAACCTCCGTCAGGTGCACCCGGAGGCGGAATGGGCGGCGGCATGGGAGGGTCCGGTGAGACCTCCGACGGTTCGTACAGCGTCGGCGACACCGAAGCCACCACCACCGACGACGGCACCTATCTGCGCGGGGCGCAGACCACCGATGCAAACGGCATCGCACACTTCACCACGATCTTCCCCGGCTGGTACATGGGCCGCACCACCCACATCCACGTCAAGGTTCACATCGACAAGAAGACGGTCCTCACGTCGCAGACCTTCTTCGACGAGACCCTTCTCGACGAGGTGTACTCGCAGTCCCCGTACAGCGAGCACACCGGTCGTGAGAACAACACGAACAACGCCAGTGACGGCATCTACGACGACACCGGCCTCATGACCGTCGAAAAGCAGTCGGACGGGTCCTACCTCGCCGTCATCAACCTGGGTATCGACGCCTGAGGTAGGAGCCCGGTCAGCTGCCGACGTATACCGCGAGGTGCTTTCCGGTGAGTGTGGAGCCGTCGGCGACGAGCTCCTCGGGAGTGCCCTCGAAGACGATCCGACCGCCGTCGTGACCGGCACCAGGGCCGAGGTCGATGATCCAGTCTGCGTGTGCCATCACCGCTTGGTGGTGCTCGATCACGATGACTGACTTACCGGAATCGACCAGTCGATCGAGCAGGCCGAGCAACTGCTCGACGTCGGCCAGGTGCAGTCCGGTGGTCGGCTCGTCGAGGACGTACACGCCGCCCTTCTCACCCAGGTGGGTTGCCAGCTTGATGCGCTGACGCTCACCGCCCGACAGCGTCGTCAATGGCTGGCCGATCGTGAGGTATCCGAGCCCCACGTCGACCAGTCGGACGAGGATCTTGTGCGCAGCGAGGGTCTTGGCCTCACCCTCGCCGAAGAACTCCTCGGCCTCGGCCACCGACATCGTGAGAACCTCGTTGATGTCCTTGCCACCGAATTTGTATTCGAGTACCTCGGCTTGGAAGCGCTTGCCCTCGCACTCCTCGCAGAGAGTGGCAACGCCGGCCATCATCGCCAGGTCGCTGTAGATGACGCCGTTGCCGTTGCACGTCGGGCAGGCACCCTCGGAGTTGGCACTGAACAGCGCCGGCTTCACGCCGTTGGCCTTCGCGAATGCCTTGCGGATCGGGTCGAGCAGCCCGGTGTACGTTGCCGGGTTGCTCCGGCGCGAGCCACGGATCGCACTCTGATCGACCGACACCACGTCTTCGCGTTTCGCGAGCGAGCCGTGGATCAGCGAACTCTTGCCCGACCCGGCGACACCGGTGACCACGACCAGGACGCCGAGCGGTACGTCGACGTCGACGTCCTGCAGGTTGTGTGCGTTCGCTCCACGAATCTCGATTGCCCCGGTGGACTCGCGAACGGTCTCCTTGATTGCGGCCCGGTCGTCGAAGTGACGGCCGGTGACGGTGTCGCTGGCACGCAAACCGTCGACGGTGCCCTCGAAGCAGACGTTTCCGCCGGCGCTACCCGCACCCGGACCGAGGTCGACGATGTGGTCGGCGATCACGATCGTCTCCGGCTTGTGCTCGACCACGAGCACGGTGTTGCCCTTGTCGCGCAGGCGCAGCAGTAGGTCGTTCATCCTCGCGATGTCGTGCGGATGCAGGCCGGTAGTGGGCTCGTCGAAAACATACGTGATGTCGGTGAGCGAGGAACCCAGGTGACGAATCATCTTGGTGCGCTGAGCTTCACCGCCGGAGAGGGTTCCCGACGGCCGATCGAGACTGAGGTAGCCGAGTCCGATCTCCACGAACGAGTCGAGCGTTTCACCGAGCGTCGTGAGCAACGGCGCGACCGAAGGCTCCTTCAGTCCGCTGACCCATTCCGCGAGATCGCTGATCTGCATCGAGCAGGCGTCGGCGATGTTGACGCCCTTGATCTTCGACGACCGCGCCCCCTCGCTCAGTCGCGTCCCGTCGCACTCGGGGCAGGTGGTGAACGTGATCGCCCGCTCGACGAAAGCCCGGATGTGGGGCTGCATCGCGTCGACGTCCTTGGCCAGGAACGACTTCTGAATCTGCGGAATCAGACCCGTGTACGTCAGGTTGATGCCTTCGACCTTGATCTTGGTCGGCTCTTTGTAGAGCAGATCGTTCAGTTCCTTCTTGGTGTACTTCTTGATCGGCTTGTCGGGATCGAAGAAACCGCAGCCGCGGTAGATCCGGCCGTACCAACCCTCCATGCTGTAGCCGGGGACCGTGATCGCACTCTCGTTGAGCGACTTGGTGTCGTCGTACAACGCGGTCAGATCGAAATCGTTGACCGCCGCTCGTCCCTCACACCGCGGACACATGCCGCCGGTGATCTTGAAGCTGCGACGCTCTTTCGTCTGACGTCCGCCGCGTTCCATCGTGACCGCGCCTGCTCCGGAGATCGAGGCCACGTTGAACGAAAACGCCTGAGGCGAACCGATGTGAGGCTTTCCGAGACGGCTGAACAGGATGCGGAGCATCGCGTTGGCGTCGGTGGCGGTTCCGACGGTCGAGCGCGGGTCGACTCCCATCCGCTGCTGATCGACGATGATCGCGGTGGTCAGGCCGTCGAGAACATCGACGTCCGGCCGCGCGAGCGTCGGCATGAATCCTTGAACGAAAGCGCTGTAGGTCTCGTTGATCATCCGCTGCGATTCCGCGGCGATCGTACTGAACACCAGCGAACTCTTCCCCGAACCGGAGACGCCGGTGAATACCGTCAGCCTCCGCTTCGGGATCTCGACACTGATGTCTTCGAGGTTGTTCACCCGCGCGCCTTGCACGCGGATCAAATCGTGGCTGTCTGCGGTGTGCAAGGCAGTCATCGTGTCTCCATCTGTCAGTCGATCGCCGACGGTCTCAGCGCAGTTGACGGGCTCAGCGCAGTTCTTGAATACGGATCAGGTTTCCCGCTGGGTCCCGGACGGCGCAATCGCGAACGCCGTACGGCTGCTCGGTCGGTTCCTGGACGACGTCGATGTCGCCGGCCTGAAGCCGCTCGAACGTGTCGTCCAGATCTTTGGTGGCCAGGAGAAGTCCGCCGTAAGTGCCCTTGGCCATCATCTCGATGATGGTGCGGCGCTCCTCGTCGGTGATTCCGGGATCGACGGCCGGCGGATGCAGCACGATGGAGGTGCCGGGCTGGCCGGGCGGCCCCACCGTGATCCAACGCATCCCGTCGTAGCCGACGTCGTTGCGAACCTCGAAGCCGAGCGTGTCGCGATAGAAGTTCAGGGCGGCTTCAGGGTCGTCCTGCGGAAGGAAACTCGAGTGAATGGTGATGTCCATGGCGATCACGTTAATTGCGGCTGCGCGGTCTGCGCTTCTCGATTCCTGATCGGTCTGGTGACTTGTTTGGACACGCAGGACGGCATTCCTGCCGTCGACTGCTCGGCCTCGCGCCGATAGACACTGGGCGGAACCCCCACCAATTCGGTGAACTTGCTGCTGAAAGTGCCGAGAGAGCTGCAACCGACCTCGAAGCAGACGTCCGTGACACTGAGATCTCCGCGCCGCAGTAACGCCATCGCTCGCTCGATTCGCCTGGTCATCAGGTAGGCGTACGGCGGTTCTCCGTATGCCTGACGGAATTGGCGACTGAGATGCCCCGCAGACATGTTCACTCCCCGCGCGAGCGCCTCCACGTCCAGAGGCCGCGCGTACTCCCGGTCGATACGGTCTCGCACACGTCGTAGTCGCGCGAGGTCCTGCAGGTGCGGATCTGCGGCAGGTCTGCTGGTCACGTATTCGATCGTGCCATGCCATACCGACGTTGCCCAGCACAAGAGATGAACTCGGCGTGGAGCGATCGCGCACACACCGAGCAGTTCGTCATGATCGTGTAAGGATGGAGAAATGACCACGGCTCATCGCTCAGGCATCGACCTCACCCACCTCGACGGCGACACACGGGCGCAGGACGATCTGTTCGTCCACGTCAACGGAAAATGGCTCGCCGAATACGAGATTCCGGCAGACCGCGCAGTCGACGGGGCCTTCCGGACGCTCTACGACAAGGCCGAAGAAGACGTACAGACCATCATCACTGAAGCCGCGGAGTCCAACTCGGCCGCCGGTACCGATGCACAGCGCATCGGCGACCTGTACTCGAGCTTCATGGACGCCGACGCCGTGGAGGCCGCAGGCCTCGGCCCCATCGACGACGAGCTCGACGCCGTCGCCGATGCGCCGGACCGGTCGTCGCTGGCCACCGTGATCGGACGCCACCAGCGCGTCGGCGTCGGCGGTGCCATCTCGCATTACGTCGACACCGATGCCAAGAACTCCGAGCGGTACCTGATCCACTTCAGCCAGTCGGGAATCAGCCTCCCCGACGAGTCGTACTACCGCGAGGACAACTACGCGGAGATCCGCGAGAAGTACGTCGCGCACATCGACAAGATGTTCACCCTCGCCGGCGTCGGCTACGACGCCCAGCGTGTGTTCGAGCTCGAGAAGAAGATCGCGGCCGGGCATTGGGACGTCGTCAAGCGTCGTGACGCAGATTTGAGTTACAACCTGGTGGGCTTCGAGGAACTGACCGAGCAGAACCCCGGTTTGGACTGGGCGGCATGGCTGTCCGGTCTCGGCGCCGATTCGGAGAAGTTCGCCGAGATCGTGGTCCGCCAGCCCGAATTCCTGCACACCTTCACCGCACTCTGGGCGTCGGAGTCACTGGACGACTGGAAGGCATGGGCGGCGTGGAAGGTGCTTCATGCCCGCTCCCCTTACCTGCATTCGGCCCTGGTCGACGAGACTTTCGCTTTCTACGGCACCACACTGTCCGGGACCGAAGAGAACCGTGAGCGCTGGAAGCGCGGGGTAAGCCTGGTCCAGGATCTGCTCGGCGAGGCAGTCGGCAAGCTCTACGTCGATCGACACTTCCCCGCAGAGGCGAAGACCCGCATGCTGGAACTGGTCGCAAACCTGCAGGAGGCGTACCGCCGCAACATCTCCGACCTCGAGTGGATGAGCCCGCAGACTCGTGAGGCTGCATTGGCCAAGCTCGAGAAGTTCACCCCGAAGATCGGTTACCCCGACAAGTGGCGCGACTACGCCGGACTCGAGATCTCGGCAACCGACCTGGTGGGCAACTACCGTCGCGGATACGCCGCCGAGTACGACCGTGACCTGGCCAAGCTGGGCGGCCCCGTCGACCGTGACGAGTGGTTCATGACACCGCAGACCGTCAACGCCTACTACAACCCGGGCATGAACGAAATCGTCTTCCCCGCAGCCATTCTCCAGCCGCCGTTCTTCGACGCGGCAGCCGACGACGCTGCCAACTACGGCGGCATCGGCGCCGTCATCGGCCACGAGATCGGTCACGGATTCGACGATCAGGGCGCCAAGTACGACGGCGACGGCAACATGGTCGACTGGTGGACCGACGAGGACCGCAGCGAATTCGGCAAGCGCACAAAGGCTCTCATCGAGCAGTACAACGAGTTCGAGCCCAAGGAACTGCCGGGCCACCACGTCAACGGCGAGTTCACGATCGGCGAGAACATCGGCGACCTCGGCGGGCTGTCGATCGCGATCGCGGCGTACAAGATCGCGACCGAAGGTACCGAACCTCCGGTCATCGACGGACTCACCGGCTTGCAGCGCGTGTTCTTCGGGTGGGCGCAGGTATGGCGCACGAAGGCCCGTGAGGCCGAAGCGCTTCGCCGTCTGGCCGTCGACCCGCACTCGCCGCCGGAGTTCCGGTGCAACGGCGTCGTCCGCAACCTCGACACGTTCCACGAGGAGTTCGACGTCAAGCCCGGTGACGCACTGTATTTGGAGCCGGAGAAGCGTGTGAAGATCTGGTAGCAGGGGCAAGCCCCTGTGCGCGCTTAGGGACCCCCTGGACTCCCTGAGCGCGCACGGGGCCGAAGGCCTACCGGGCGTACATGATCACCCCGACGCCGACCAGACAGATCAGCGCACCGGCGATGTCGAAACGATCCGGGCGGAATCCGTCCATCACCACCGCCCACAGCAGTGAACCTGCGACGAAGATCCCGCCGTACGCGGCGAGGATGCGCCCGAAGTTCGCATCGGGTTGCATGGTGGCCACCAGACCGTAGAGGCCGAGCGAGATGACGCCGAGCCCCACCCAGATCCATCCCTTGTGCTCGCGAATTCCCTGCCACACCAACCACGCGCCCCCGATTTCGAGCAGCGCGGCGAGTACGAACAGCAACAGCGAACGTGCGACGGTCATGCCGCACACAGTATCGCTACAGACGTACTCCGGTCTCCGCGGAAAAGAAGTACACCTCGCCGGCCTTGGGCAGCAGATGAAGCGACTCCCCCGGTGCCACCGACATCTTCCGGTCGACGCGAATGACGATTCGACCGGATCGGCTCTGCCACTGCGAATCCGGGGCACCCTTTGCATAGACGAACGATTCGGCTCCCAACTCTTCGAGCAGATCGGCATCCACGGCCAGCGAGCCCTTTCGCCACGCTCCCACCAGATCCCACGATTCCGGGCGCACTCCCACGACGACCCGCTCCCGCTCGGACGCCCCGGTGGGCAGCGGAATCCGCAGATCACCGAGCACTGCGACGGTTCCCTCGACCGGCGCTTCGATCAGGTTCATGCCGGGCGATCCGATGAAGACGGCCACAAAGGTGTTGACGGGGTTGTCGTAGAGTTCGCGCGGCTTCGCCACCTGCTGCAAGCGACCGTCCAGCATCACCGCCACTCGGTCCCCCATCGTCATCGCTTCGACCTGATCGTGGGTGACGTAGACCGTCGTGGTGCCGAGTCGACGCTGTAGGGCGGCGATCTGCGACCGTGTGCTGACGCGCAGTTTGGCGTCCAGATTACTGAGTGGTTCGTCCATGCAGAACACCTTGGGATGGCGAACGATGGCTCTACCCATGGCAACTCGCTGACGTTGCCCGCCCGACAGCTTTGCCGGTTTCCGTCCGAGCAAGGGTTCGAGTTCGAGCATCCGCGCGGCCTCGAGTACCCGTTCCCGTCGCTCGGCCTTTCCCACTCCCGCGTTCTGGAGCGCAAAACCCATGTTCTGCTCGACGGTCATGTTCGGGTACAGCGCGTAACTCTGAAACACCATGGCGACGTCACGTGCTCGCGGAGCGAGGTGCGTGACGTCCGTGCCGCCGATCTCGATCCGGCCGTCCGACGCGGACTCGAGACCGGCGAGCATTCGCAGGCTGGTGGACTTACCGCAACCGGAAGGTCCTACGAGTACCAGGAACTCACCGTCGGCGATGTCGAGGTCGAGACGGTCGACTGCCGGTCGATCGGTTCCTTCGTAGCGGTGCGTGACTCCCGCGAATTGCACGTTGGCCATGAGTGTTCTCTCCTACTACTTCGGCAGCTTGGGGGTGATCTGCCGGTCGATGATCTGCTGCAACTGCGTGGCAACGCCGGCGAATGTCGATGCGACGTCGGCCTTCTGGAGAGCGATCTGCTCGAGTCCGGTGCCGATGATCTGATCCCCACCCGGGACGAACACGCGTGCGTAGTCCTGCGAGCGCGTACGCGAGAGCTGATCCACAGCGGTACGGGAGTTGGGGTTCGCGTCGAGGAACGCCTTCATGCTCGGCTCCGAGGTTGCCGACTTGCGGACCGGCATGTAGCCGACGTTCTGCGAGAAGTACGCCGTGTTCTCACCATTGGTGATGAAGTCGATGAACTTGAGCGCGTTCTTCTTACGCTGATCGGAGATCTTGGACGGGATGGCAAGCCCGGCACCGCCGGTGGGGCAACCGGGAGTTCCGTCCACTGCCGGGAGGAAAGCGGTGCCGAAGTCGAAGTTGGCAGTCTTCTTGATGCCGGACAGATCGCCCGTCGACGCGATGGTCGACGCCAGAATGCCGGTACCGAATTCGTTCGCGATGTCAGTGGAGACCGCGGCGTACTTCTTGTCATGAATCATGCTGGAGAGGAACTGCCCTGCGGCAATGGTCTTCTCGTTGTCGAGCTGCAGATTCCACTGGTCGGAGTACGAGCCGCCGAACGTCCAGATTGGGCCTTCGTAGGTCCAGCCGAGGTAATCCTTCGCGTTGCCCCACCCGTGTGCCAACTTGCCGTTGCCCACGACCTTCTGCAGCTCGGGTCCCCACTCGTCGAACTCCTGCCATGTCGCCGGCCCACGGTCGGGAAGACCTGCCTGCGACCAGACCGCCTTGTTGTAGTAGAACAACGGCGTCGACCGCGCGTAGGGAAGCGCATAGTGCTTGCCCTGGAACAGGTAGTCGGCGAGCAGTGAATCGACGTAGTCGGCCGAGTCGACCCCCACCTCGGAGAAGAGTCCGTCGAGCGGCTCGATTGCCCCGGCCAGTGCATAGTTGAACCACCAGACATCGGACAGCACAACCACATCGGGCACATCTCCACCGGAGAGGGCAGCGTTGAACTTCTGTGCCACCTCTTCGTAGTTCTTGCCGCCGTCCACCAAGTTGACCTTCAGGTCCGGGTACTTGGTCTGGAAGCGGTTGATCAGTTCCTTCTCCACGTCGGTGGACTTACCCGGGTGGTTCGACCAGAAGGTGATGGTGTTGGAATCACCCGACGCACCGGATGTTCCCGCAGCATCAGCGCTCGACCCGCCGGATCCCGCGCACGCGGTCAGTGCGGCTCCGGCGGCGATTGCACCGCCGAGGCTCAAGAATCCGCGCCTGTTCATGTTTGCCATTACTGCTCCTCGAGAAAGAAATGTGACGGGAAAGCTGTCAGCCCTTGACCGCACCGGAGGTGAGGCCCTTGATCATGTGTCTTTGCAGCAGAAGGAAAATCACCAGGATCGGTAGCATCGTCAGCACCGTTCCTGCCATGACCGGACCCCAGTTGGTAAGTCCGTCGTTGTTCTGCAGTTGGGTCAATCCGATCGGCAGCGGCGCTACCGAGGAATCGTCGGACATGAGGAACGGCCACAGGTACTCGTTCCATTCGTTGACCACCGTGATGATGCCGAACGCCACCATCGTGGGTCCGGAAACGGGGAGCACCACGCGCCAGAGCAACCGCCAGTGGCCGGCTCCGTCCATCCGCGCCGCCTCGACGATCTCCGAAGGGATCGAGAGGAAGTGGTTGCGCATGAGGAACGTACCGAAGGCTACACCCGCGAGCGGAACTATGATGCCCTGGAACGTGTTACGCCAGCCCCACTCTGCCACGAGCGCGTAATTCGAGATCACGGTGATCTGGTTCGGAACCATCAATGCGGCGATGATTCCGAGAAAGACGAAGTTCTTCCCCGGGAAGCGCAGGAAAACAAGCCCATAGGCGCTGAGAGTCCCCAGAACGAACTTCGCCGCCGACAGAATCGTCGTGATCACTATCGAGTTCCGCAAGAACATCCAGAACGGGACCGATGTGGTTGCTTCCGAATAGTTTTCGGGATGCAGCGACGACGGCCACCACGTTGCCGGCTGCGTGTAGATCTCCGGGCGCTCCTTGAACGAGGTCATCACGATCCAGTAGAGCGGCAGGACGATGATGACCAACGCGATCACCATTGCCGCATAGCCGAGGATCTTCACACCGACCTCACGCCGGTCCACGTTCTTGCGGTCCGGCCCCGGCCTAACGACGGAAGTCGGAGCAGCGCTTTTCTTTTCCTCTACCGCTGTCATTTCTCTTCTCCCCGATCCATGGCACGAACCTGGTAGACGGTGATGATCAGCAGGATCAGGAACATGATGGTGGCAACCGTCGCACCGTAGCCCGCCCGGAAGTTTCGGAACGTCTCGTTGTACACCTGGTAGACCATCGTCGTCGTCCCCGTACCCAGCGGGCCACCACGGGTCATGACGTTGATGATGTCGAAGACCTGGAGCGAGTTGAGCATGACGGTGATGGAGAGGAAGAACGTCGTCGGGCGCAACTGAGGTAGGAGAACCCGGCGGAACTTGGTCCACGGCTTGGCACCGTCGATTTCGGCGGCTTCGTTCAACTCTTGCCGAACTCCTTGCAGCGCAGCGAGATAGATGACAAACGTGTAGCCGAGGTTCTTCCACATGTATGTCACCGTCACCATGAACAGCGCCCAGTGGGGGTCCTGATAGAAGTCGGGCGATTGGAGTCCGACGCGGTGCAGGAGATCCTGGATCAGACCGAAGTTGGGGTCGAAGACGAACTGAAACGCGACACCGATCGCTGCACCGGAGATGACGAACGGAGCGAAGATGGCCGACCGGACCAGGTTTCGCCCGACGAGCTTGCGATCGAGCAGCATGGCCAACGCCAAACCGATGACCATCGAACCCACCACTGTGACCAATGTGAATACCACTGTGTTGGTGACGATCTGCCAGGTGTCGCTTCGTCCGAACCACTCGCGGTAATTGCTCAGCCCGATGAACGTCGCCTTCGGGTCCGCAATGTTCCAGTCGAAGAACGAAAGTCGGATGTTGTCCACCAGCGGGCGATAGGTGAACAAGATCAGCAACGCGAGATTGGGACCTACCAAGAGCGCGAACAGCGCGTAATCACGCCATGGTCTGCCCCACAGACCTGGCTTGCCTGAAGTGGGCAGCGTTCTTTCCGGACTCGATCTCACTGAGGCAGTCTGACCGCCCGCAACGAATGAATGGTGAACGTACAAGACACTCGAGCTGAACGCGACACGAAAAAGGCCCTGCGCGAATACTTCTCGCGCAGGGCCTTCCTCGTCGATGTCTAGCGGTTCCAGTCACCCAATCCGTCGGCGCCGCTGAGGACTCCACCTGCGGTGTTCTGCACGATCACCGGGTCGCCCTTGCCAGCGTTCTCGAAGAACCACTTGGCATCCTCGGTGCTGACATTGAGGCAGCCGTGGCTGACGTTGGTGAAACCCTGTTGCGCAACCGACCACGGAGCTGCATGGACGAAGATGCCACTGTAGGAAATTCGCGTCGCGTACTCGACGTAGGTGCGGTACCCCTCGGGAGAATCGATCGGAACGCCGTACGTGGACGAATCCATGTACATGTCGCGCAGCTGCTCGCCGACGATGTACGTGCCGTTCGGTGTTTCGTGGCCCGGCTTGCCGAACGACGTCGGCATGGTGCGCACGACCTCGCCGTTGCGGGTGACCGTGACCTGCTTGGTGTTGTCGTCCGCGACCGTGACGAGCGCATCACCGATGTTGAACGTGGAGTGCGAATCACCGGCGTCGACGGTCACGGAGATGTTCGCCGGCCAGAACTGTGTCGGCTTCCAACGGACCTGGCTGTCGTTGATCCAGTAGAAGCTGCCCTCGACCGGCGGATCGGTGGTCACGCGAATAGCGCGTTCGGCCGTCGCACGGTCGCCGACGGCCTCGTTGAATCGAATGATGATCGGCTGCGCGATACCGACGGTCTCACCCGCAGACGGATTGAGTGACGGAGCGGAGAAGTTGGGGACGCCGATGGGCGCCTGGATCGGCGTACCCGGGATGCCCGGAACCGGAATTGCCGGGTCGAGGTACGGAACGCCGGGGATCACGGGCAACGGAATGTCGGGTCCACCGGGAAAGAGCGGAACAGCCGCGGAGGGTCCGGCCAGAGCGAGGCCGGCGGCCACTGCTCCGACGATTGCCACGGCAACCCGTGACGTCCGACGACCCTGTTTGCTGCCCATGTCACTACCTTCGCTCGACTGACCACGTACTCACGTGGATCGTGCGCGGCCGGCATCGATACCCGCCTGGTACCGATGCCGATGCACCATTCGGACGCACCCGCTCGGAGCACACCTACACACCCGAGCACACCGAAGAGAGCAAACCGCACATTTCCATAGTCATTAACACACAAAAGCGGCAATCGAGCAATTCGGATGTTCGCCCAAACGTTGCTATCCCTCGCTCCGGGCAGCCGCCAACATGGATTCGATGGAGATGAGTTTGGTTCGCGGCCGTCCGGTTGCGGCACCGGATGCGCGTTCTGCCTTGTCGATACGCTGCCAACCTTGATAGTCCACCTGATCCGGCGACCGGTCTGCCAACAAAACCTGCAACTTGTCGGCATCCTCGGTCGGGGCGGCGAGGCGCCCACCAGCGAAGTCGTCGAAGATCATCGACACGGTCTCGGCGGAGCAGTACTTGTTGGTGCCGATCACGCCAGTCGGTCCGCGCTTGATCCAACCCGCGACGTAGACACCCGGGATCGGCGTGCCGGTCTCGGTGTCGATTACTCTGCCGTTCTCGTTGGGGATCACGCCGCGAGCGTCGTCGAAGGGCAAGTCGGCCATCGGTGTGCCGCGGTATCCGACCGACCGAAGCACCAGTGAAGTGTCGATCGTCTCCTCGGTCTCGGTAGGCCGGGCGGAGAGCTGACCGGTCGGCGTTGCCACCAATTCGTTTTTCACGATCCTCACCTGTGAGACTGCCCCGTCGCCGAGGACCTCGACGGGAGAGGTGAGGAACCGGAGAACGATCCGCTTGCGAGAAGGATCTGCGGTACGCGAAGCAAATTCCTGCGCCTGCTTGACCTTGAGCAGGACGGACGGCTCGGCGGCATCGCTGTCCACGAACGCCTGACTGGCCTCGTCGAGTTCGGCTTCGATCGGGTCGACGACTACGTCCACGTTCGCCATCTGTCCGAGCGCCAACAGTTCGGGATTGGTGTACGCGGCCTGCGCCGGCCCACGACGCCCGAGAATGACCACCTCACGAATCTTGCTGTTCCGCAGCGCTTCCAATGCGTGCTCGGCGAGGTCCGTCTTCGCAAGCTGGTCAGGGTCGGTCACCAGGATGCGTGCGACGTCGAGTGCGACGTTGCCGTTTCCGACGATCACCGCTCGCTCGCCGGACAGATCGAAAGTCCGATCGGCATATCCCGGGTGGCCGTTGTACCAGGCGACGAACTCGGTGGCGGCGTGACTTCCCGGCAGATCCTCGCCCGGGATCTCGAGCTTGCGATCCCCGGCAGCGCCCACCGCGTAGATCACTGCGTGGTGATGGTCCAAGAGTTCCGAATGCGAGATGTGGGTGCCCACCTCGACGTTGAAGTGGCAGCGCACAGTCTTCTTCGCGACGACGGCGCGGAACTGATCGGTGACCCCCTTGGTTCCGGGATGGTCTGGCGCCACGCCGGCGCGCACCAAACCGTATGGAGTGGGAAGTCGATCGAACATGTCGACCTCGACGCGAGGCTTGCCGGTCAGTTCCATCGCCGCGTAGCAGGCGGCCGGGCCGGAGCCGACGATCGCTACTTTCAGCGTTCCCAGTTCGGGATCGATCTTGGCCATCGTGATCGGCTCGGGCCAATCCGGGCCCATCGGATGCTTCTCGAAGTACGACGCGTTCATCTGCAGGTACGGCGCGTCGTCCTCGTCGAGTTCGTTGTCCGGGAAGATCGCCTCGACCGGGCATTCGTCCACACACGCACCACAATCGATGCAGGTGTCGGGATCGATGTAGAGCATTTCGGTGGTCGCGAACGGGGCTTCGTCCGGTGTCGGGTGAATGCAATTGACCGGACACACGTCAACACACGAGGCGTCGTTGCAGCACGGCTGCGTGATCACATACGCCATGACATTCCCCTATCCCTGAAACACGAAGCTCGAACTGGTTCCCAGACTATAACGTGTTCCAATTTGGCGCGAGAATCGTTTTCAGATCACCCCATTGCGCTTCAGCAGCCACACCGCCTGCACGGTGGCGTGACCGCGCCATTCCAACGCCGCGACGGGCGAATAGCTGTCGAAATCCACCGCCCAACCGCCGTCGCCATGTTGTCGCGCAGCGAGCGCAGACAGTTCGGACTCGATCACTGATGCGTCGAACAACGCGCGGGTCGGGCCGCCGGGAAGCGGTGAGAAATCGAGGGGCCGCATGAATTCGCCCTCGGCTCCCCCGTCCACGTGAACCAAGCCGTCAGCCGGGATACGCGAACCAAGAGTGCTCACCAACGACGACGCTTCGGGACTGTTCCGGTGAACCGCGTCGAGAAACTGCAAGGCAAAGGCCAGCTCGAGGGCGTGCAGAGAATCCGCTCCGTCGATCGCGTCGAGGCAATATCGAACGGCAGAGGCGAACCACGGATGTTCGGCGACGGCCTCGTCGAATTCGGCAACGCGAGCCGCTGCAGCACACACGATGCTGGTGATCTGCAACGACGGCGCCAACGGATCCGCATCCACCCAGAAGGGCGCACAACCGGCCGGGTCGGCGATCGGGAAGGCGAACGGCAAACCGCCGTCTGCCAGCGAATTGGTCTGCAACCAGTCGCACAGTTCGACCGCTCTGGGCGTCGGCGTTCCGATGTCGGCAAAGGCTTCGAAGGCGTGCAGCGCGCCGCCAGGTTGGCTCGATGCCGAGCGAAGATCCGGTTCGAGTCCCCAGCCGTACCCACCGTCCGGGTTGCGATAACTGTCCACAGCCGCCAATGCCGCGGTCCGGTCACCCTGTCCGAGAATCAAATTCAGTCGATGCCGATCGAGAGTTCTGGCATGTCCCGCCATGAACCCGACGGCCGCCCTGAGATCAACACTCATGAACGACGACTCAAGATTCGTCGCCGTCGAGCCGGAAGCCGACCTTCAACGTGACCTGGAAATGCGCCACGGCGCCGTTCTCGATGTGACCGCGAGTTTCCACCACCTCGAACCATTCGAGGTTGCGTACCGTCTCGTTCGCCCGGGCGATGGCGGTGCGAATTGCCGCGTCACTGCTCTCGGTGGACGAGCCGACGATCTCGGTCACCCGGTACACGTTGCTGCTCATGGCATTCCCTTCGTGTCAGATTCGACGAACCAACTCCTGCGCCTCGGCGCCGAGCCTCGCAAGGCGAAGATCACCGAGAGCTGTCACAGCACTACCCAACCTGTTGGTGGTGAAACCGAGCGAGAGTCCGCTGGACAGGTCCGCATACGCGCCTGAACCGCCGACTCCGTAGTGGCCTATCGCATTCCGCGGCTGCCGCCGCGCGGCAATGATCGGCGGGTGGTAACCGAGAGTCCAGTTGGGCCGCACCGCCAGCACGTAATCCCGATCGCGAGTCTGGATGGTCGACATCTGGTCGATGGTCGATTCCTTCAGGAACCGCTTCCCGTCGATCACGCCGCCGTTCGCGATGGCGCCGTACATCTTCGCGAGAGCACGCGCGCTGAACACTCCGTTCCAGCCCGGCATGACGGCGTCGTGGACAGCCGGGTTGCGCACCATGACGTCGAAACCGTCCGGCATCGCGGCCTCCGCGAGTCCGCGAGTCGGACCGACGTGTGAGAGCACGGTCGACGCGAAGGCCCAGTTCAAGCCGGCAGGGTTGATATGTGGGAACAGCTTCGCGATCCGTGGACGCTCGGTTTCGGGTACGCGGTACCAGAATTCGTCGACTCCGAGGGGCTTCGCTATCTCCGCTTGTACGACGTCGATGAACGGCTGACCGGACACCCTGGCCACAAGTTCGGCTACCAACCAGCCGTAGGTCACAGCGTGATAGCCGGGGCCTCGAAGCCGACGCGGATCCGGTTTCTCGGCAGCCAGGGCGGCAACGACCGCGTCGTAGTCCATCAGGTCGAGAGGATGCGGCATCAAGCCGCGAACTCGGTGAAGGCCCGCGCGATGTGACATCAGTTCACGGACGGTGATCTTGTCCTTGCCGGCCGCCGCGAATTCAGGCCAGTACCGAGCAACCGGGGCGTCGTAGTCGATCAACCCACGTTCGGCGAGTCGGTGAACGACGGTGCTGGCGACGCCTTTGCCGGTCGAGAACGACAGCGACACCGTGTCGTGGTCCCAGCGCCGATCACGATCGGCATTGCCGGCCCAGATGTCGAGAACTTTCTCGCCTCCCAGGTACACGACCAGCGCGCCGCCGCCTTGTTGCGGTTGGCGATACATCGCGAAAAAGCGGTCGGCCAAGGGAAGGAATCGCCGGTCCACGTACAGCTCGGTGCGCGAAGGCACCTCCACCCGGGCGAGCGAACCCCGTCGTGCACTGGGAGTCATCGCGTCCTCCGATCCCCGCTGATCAAGTTGTCCGGTCACCCGATCGGTGGCAGGAGCTTGACACCATTGTGACCACTGTCACGCAAGAGGCTCAGGGCCGGGGTGCCCTCACGGGGTGACCCACGTCGAAGTGCCGTCGCTGAAACATCCCTGACCTGTGGCGATATTGAAAACAAGGGTGGGACCACCTGAGCAGATCGCCCCGACGTCCGCGTCACCCACTGCCGCTCTGCCGCCAGGTCCGCTGAGCACGACGGCAAAGGGTGAGGAGTCGGTGCGACCGAGTGCGAGCGAACCCGGGCCGTACGCGACGGCGGCAAGTAACCCACCGCGCGACTCCGCCGCAGCAACGCCGCCGAAGAGGCCGAGGCCTGCCGACCTGCCGCCGTCTCGAGAATCCGCGACGCCGACGCCGTCGCCCTCGACGTGTGAAATCGCGTAACTGGAGGCATCTGCCACCGCTCGGCATGCGGATGACCCGTCGACGATCGTCTGATCTTGCCCGCGCGCCGAACAATCCAACGTCGCGGCTGACGCTGTTCCGCTACCGAGTGACAATCCGAAGGCGGCAAGAATCACGCCGCCCACCGCTAAGCTTGCTGCTCGCATTTTCCGGCGATCCATATCCAACCCCCACAGTGCATTCGACGTGACCGTACATTCGACGTCTGATCGAATTACCCGATATGTCCGCCTCTGACGCTACCCGTCTTTGTTCTTCCGATCGCGGTCCTTGCTCGGTTGAACACGTTTGGGTTCACCGGGCATTTTGGGATAGTTCGGCGGGTACGGCAGATCGCCCAGTCCCGCCGCCAGATCCTTCTCCCACATCTCCAACAGAACATCGAGGGCAAAGGCCTTGTCGTGCATGGCTTCCATCGGATCACCACGATCGGCGAGCAAGCCGGGAACCGTGGCGATGGTGCAGTCGTCTGGATGCACGTCGCGCAGTTCGTCCCAGGTCACCGGCGTCGACACAGTTGCGATCGGCGTCTTACGAGCGGAATACGCCGCCGCGATCGTCCGGTCACGGGCATTCTGATTGAAGTCGATGAAGATCCGTTCACCCCGCTCTTCCTTCCACCACGCGGTTGTGGCGCGATCGGCACTACGACGCTCGACTTCACGGGCGAGGGCGATACCCGCGTGGCGGACCTCGACAAAATCCCAGCGCGCCTCGAGCGGGATGTAGACGTGAAGGCCTCGGCCACCGGACGTCTTGGGAAATCCTTCCAATCCCAAATCGGCGAGCAGAGGGCGAAGGACCTCGTCCGCGATGGCAACGGCCTCGTCGAACCCGGTCCCCGGTTGCGGATCGAGATCGATGCGCAGTTCGTCCGGGTGGTCGGTGTCCGGGCACCGCACGGCCCAGGGATGAAACGTGACAGTCCCGAGATTGGCGGCCCACACGATGTTCGCAGCACTTCGCACTCGAAGGACGTCGGCCTTGCGACCCGACGGGAACGTGACCTCGCAGGATTCGACGTGCTCGGGCCGCTTTGCCGGCAGCCGCTTCTGGTAAACCTCTTCGCCCTCGATGCCGTCGGGGAATCGCTGAAGATGCGTGGGCCGATCTTGGAGCGCCCGCAACGCTGCACCCTGCAGCGCCACCGTTCGGTAGTACTCGACAAGATGCCGTTTGGTTCCGCCGTCCTCACCCAACTGCGGATAGTAGATCTTGTCCGGGCTCGACAATCGGACCGCGATCCCGTCGACGTCCAGTTCCTCTGCCGGGCTCGCCATCACTTACCGCCTGCAAGAACATCCGCGAAGTCGTATCGCACCGGAACCTCCAACTGATCGAATGTGCATTCGTCGGGCACCCTGTCCGGACGCCAGCGCAGGAATCGTGCAGCGTGCCGAAAGCGTTCCCCTTCCATCTGGTCGTACGCCACTTCGAGCACCCTCTCAGGACGAAGCGGAATCCAGGAGCGGTCTGCGGCCGATCTCCACCGGCTGGCCTCTCCCTCGGCTACAACGTCGTCCCCGAGGCGCAAAGGTTCGAGTTCGGCCAACAACTCGATCCGCCGCGCCGCGGTGAAAGCAGAAGCGCCACCGACCATCTTCAATTCGGAACCGTCGTACAGACCAAGAAGCATCGACCCGATACCTGGCTGACTCTTGTGGGGACGGTAGCCCAGCAGTACGACATCCGCGGTCCTGGCGTGTTTCACCTTGATCATCTCGCGCTTGTTCGGCAGGTACGGTCCCGCCAGCTTCTTGGCGACAACCCCGTCGAGACCCGCGCCTTCGAAGGTTTCGAACCAGGCCATTGCTTCGGCGCTGTCGGCCGTCGCTGCCGTGACGTGGCAACTCGGCCCGCCACCGACGCAATCGAGGAGCAACGCACGTCGAACCCCGAAGTCCTCGATCGAGACGTCGCGATCCCCGAGCGCCAGTAAATCGAACCCGACAAATTGCGCGGGCGTCTGTTCCGACAACAATGCGACGCGGCTCGCGGCGGGGTGAATCCGCTCGGAGAGCGCTTCCCAACTCAGGCGCGTCACACCGTCGATCTCACGGGGAACCACCAGTTCTCCGTCCACCACACATTTTTCGGGCAATTCAGACTTGACGGCTTCCACCGCCTCGGGAAAGTACCGCGCCAAGTCCTTTCCTCCTCGCGATCCGAGCACCACTTCGTCACCGTCACGAAAGATGATTGCTCGAAATCCGTCCCATTTCGGCTCGTACGACCACGTCGGGTCACCGGACTCGGGCTGAGGCGGCACAGTGGCCGCAGCCTTCGCGAGCATCGGGGCAAGCGGCGGCATCAGGGGTAGCTCCACCTACCCATACTGACAGTCCGGTTGGCAATTCGACTACCGATGTATTGGAATAGGTCCCGAACAATCCACGAACCAACAGAATTATCCAAGAATCAACAAAGGGGTCCTTATGTCCGGAATCGTCCGGCGACTTTGCACTGCGGTGATCGCAACTTCTGCAATCGCCGCCTTCACCGTCGGTTGCGGTTCCGACATCGAGCCGAAAGCCATTGCGGAATCATCTTCCTCGGTTGCCGATTCGACCACTACCTCCGCGGCCCCGACCACCTCGAAGATCACCGGCCAGGAGGGCTCGGACGACGGCGGCGACGTCGACATCGACGTGTCGATCGGTGATTGCGTCAAGCTCGGAGGCACCACGACGGCCGCAGAAATCGACAACGCGGACTGCGGTAGCAAGGATTCGAACTACAAGGTGGTCGCCAAGGTTCCCACCTCTGATCTGTGTGCCTCCGACGTCGACTCGTACTACTACGAGACCCTCGCGGGTGACGAGCAGGGCGCTGTCTGTCTCGACGTCGACTGGGTAGTCGGCGGATGCATGGACCTCGGCAGCGGAATGGATGAGCCCGCCCGCATCGAATGCTCGGATACCAGCGGCACCAACGTCGTCGAGGTCGTCGAAATCCTGCAGAACTCCACGTCGATCGACGAATGCGGTTCGGGGGCAGACTCGGGATTCGAGCACCCGGAACGTAAGTTCACGGTCTGCGTCGCAACGCTCTGATTCGAGCGCCCTCCCGAAAAACACCTGTGCGCCTTGCCAACCGATCTCGGTTGGCAAGGCGCACAGCGCTTTCTACAGCCGGCGCTTTCTACAGCCAGCCCCGACGCTTGAAGATCGTGTAGAGACTTCCACAGGTCAGGAACATCATCGAGAGCGCAAACGGATAGCCCAAGTGCCAGTGCAGTTCCGGCATGTCGTCGAAGTTCATCCCGTACACGGTTCCGATGAGCGTCGGCGCGAAGAGAATTGCCGCCCACGCCGAGACCTTCTTGATCTCCTCGTTCTGCGCGTAGCTTGCCTGCGTCAGATTGCGCATCTCCTCGTTCTGGTTCTGCGACACCAGAGTTGCGTTCACCGTGAGGATGTTTCCGAGCAACTGACGAAAGCCGTCGGCCCGCTCCACCACAGTCGTCGCATGGTCGGTGACGTCGCGCAGGTATCGCTGGAGTTCCTCGTCCGTGTGGTACTTGTCGAACCCTGCCGACAACCCACGCAGCATTCCCAGCAGCGGACGCGTCGCCCGCTGGAATTCGATCACCTCACGGGTCAGTTCGTAGATGCGACGCGAAACTCCGGGATCGCCACTGAATACTTCGGTTTCGATCTCGTCGATGTCGTTCTGCAGGCCGGCCACCACCGGCGCGTACCCGTCGACGACCGCGTCGAGAATGGCATAGAGAACGGCCTCGGTACCCAACCGCAACAGGTCAGGATCGTTCTCCATGCGAGTCCGCACCGCCGACAGATCCGGCGATTCACTGTGACGGACGGTCAGAATGAAGTTCGGACCACAGAAGATGTGCAACTCGCCGAATTCGACCCGCTCGGTCTCGTCGCGGTACCGCGCAGCACGCAGGACCACGAACAGTGTCTTGCCGTAGCGCTCGAGCTTGGGGCGCTGGTGCGCGACGATCGCATCCTCGACCGCCAGTTCGTGGAGGTCGAAATGTTGTGCAGCGGCATACAACTGGGCGTCGTCGGGCCGGTACATGCCGATCCACGCCATCGACTGCGAATCCGGAAGGCATGACAGTGCTTCCGCCAGCGTGGACGGTGACGCTATCCGCTCGCCGTCGCGGTACACGCCGCTGTTGACGACGGTCGATTCGACGGGCGCCACCGCCTCGGGCGGGGCCGCCTTGACGACGGTGCGTGCGGCACGCGAGTGTCCGGGATGTGAGTCACCGAGCCCCGCGGAACGACGCGGCAGTACCGAACGTGAACGACGAAATTCGCGCATGCTGAACAGCTTTCGAGGGAAGAGTGAACGACGACGCTTGCTTCACAGCAAAGCCGAAGCCGATGAACACACGATGAAGCTGCAGCAAAATACCGGATCAACCCGGGCGGCTACAGCTTCAGTTGGTACTCGGAGGTTGGCCACGCATTACAGCCACACCTCCTCTTCCCTGAATTCCTACGCAAGTCCGCGCACGACGCCAACATGCTACCCCGACTGTCAGAGCACGACAAACCGAACGACAAGCCGCAGGACAGCACGAACCGGTCGGAGGAAACCCGCTCGACGAATGCAGCTTTCAGTCAGTTCGCAGCGCGCAATCCGCCGATCAACAGTTCGACGATCTGGTCCGCCAACGACTCTGTCTCCGCCAACGTCTGCCCTTCACGCCTTCGGTACCAGAGGTCGATGCCGTTGAGACTGCTGAGGAGTACTTTTGCCGCCATCCGTGGTGAGCCCACGCGAATGGAACCATCCGCGACGCCTTCGGTCATCACGTCGACGAACAGATTCTCGTAGTCGAGTCGCAGCGAATTCAGCTCCACGAGGACTTGCTGTTGCCTCGGCTTGAGCGCGGAGTTCATCTGGCCCCGGACACCTTGGTGGATCGTGTGGTGGTACCCGAGATGCGTCATGAGATTGACCAGGTGGGCGTGCGACATCGCTTCGAGACGCGCGAGGCCGCTTTCTGCCCCGCCCATCCGAGACTCGACCTCAGCGCGGAGCAGGCTCATCCCGCGTTCGTATATTGCCAGGTAGATGTCGAACTTGGAACGAAAGTGGTAGTAGACAAGACCTTTGGTGGCGCCGATTCGATCGGCCAGTAAATCTACAGTCGTGGCCGCGTAACCGTCTTCGGCAAAGGCGTCGGCGGCGCTGGTGATGATCGCGGATCGCACGACCGGAAGATCACTACTCATTCGACTTCCACTCCCATTCACACTGCCTGCCGGCCCTTGACTGTTTCCACGCCATCGCATAGTAATACTGAGTAGTATCCCAGATCAGAGAGGTTTTCCAATGTCGTTGGATTTTTCCGGCAAGGTAGCGATCATCACGGGCGCAGGCGGCGGACTCGGCCGTTCACACGCATTGGCCCTCGCCGCACGCGGCGCACGCGTCGTCGTCAACGACATGGGTGGCTCGGTCAACGGCAGTGGCGGCGCTGATACCGCAGCCGCCAAGGTAGTGGCGGAAATCGTCGAGCTGGGCGGCGAGGCCATCGCGGACCACTGCGACATCACTGACGTCGACGCCGTTGCCGCCATGGTCGCGACGGCCGTGGACAAGTGGGGCCGCGTGGACATCCTGATCAACAACGCCGGAATCCTGCGCGACAAGTCGTTCATCAAGGCCGAGCTCGACGACTTCCGCAAAGTCATCGACGTGCATCTGATGGGTTCCGTCATCTGTTCCAAGGCAGTCTGGCCGCACATGGTCGAACAGAACTACGGACGCATCCTCATGACTACGTCGGCATCGGGAATTTACGGCAACTTCGGCCAGGCGAACTACGGCGCCGCGAAGTCCGGCGTCGTCGGCCTCATGAACATTCTCGCCATCGAGGGCGAACGCAAGGGCATCCGCGTCAACTCGCTGGCCCCGACCGCCGCGACCCGCATGACCGAAGACCTCCTCGACGAGAAGACTCTCGCTCTGCTTGCACCCGAATCGATTTCACCCGGCGCACTGTTCATGGTCTCCGATGACGCACCGACGAAGACCATCCTCAGCGCCGGCGCCGGCGTCTTCGCGATCGCTCGCATGGAAGAGTCGCAGGGCGTCTACATCCCCGAAAGCGCACTCTCCCCCGAGGTCGTCGCCGAACGGTGGTCCGAGATCAGTGACATGACCGATTCCGTCCAGGTGCCCGCGGCGTTCGATCAGACCCGCCGGTTCGTCGAGAAGGCCGTGGCGGAGCAGCCCAGCAACTGAGCAGAGCAACCAGACAACTGATCGACCCCGCTCCCCCTAAGGTGTGGTGGTGACCACACCTACGGGAGTATCGATCGTCGACATCGTCGACAGACTGGGAATGACGTTCCTCAGCGGTGGCGACACCGTCGACGGCGCCCGCACTGTCAGCCGCGTGACCCTGCACGAAGGGTCCGAAGCTACCCAGGACAGTGCGGGCGCCGTCGTACTCGGCGCAGGTCTCGCAGGTTCGGCCGATATCGCAACGGCGGTAAGAGAATACGGCTCGGCAGGTGCGGTAGCGCTGATCGTCAAAGAGCCCCTGGACTTCGACGGCCTCGTCGAGAAGGCGGTGGCCGACACCGACGTCGCACTCCTCGGAATGGTCAAGGATGCAAGCTGGCTGCAAAGCGCGTCGTTGATCAACGAGATCCTCGAATCCGGCAACAACGGGGACCGCACGTCGGCCGCCGACGCCGACCTGTTCGATCTTGCCAACTCGATCGCTCAGGTATTGAACGGCCCGGTCACCATCGAGAATCAGTCGAGCCGGATCCTCGCGTTCTCGGCGGATCAAGCCTTCGGCGACGAGGCACGTAAGCAGAGTGTCCTCGGACATCAAGTGCCGCAGCACTATTCCGATCGGCTCAGGTCAATGGGGTATTTCAACAAGATCTACGGCTCTACCCTGCCGGTATTTCTACCGGGTATCGGGCCGGGCATCAGGCCCCGCGTCGGCATGCGAATACATGCGGCATCGCAGATCCTCGGTTCGATCTGGGTGATCCTGGACGAGGAGCCGAACGAATTGCAGGTCAAAACGCTCGTCGAGGCGGCGGGCGTAGCCGCGATGAGTTTACTTCGCGCCAAGCTGGCAGCCGATTCCGCACGACGGCTGAGGTTGGGCGAGGTGATCACGTTACTGAGTGGCGGCACTTCAGCCAAGGAAGCGGCCGAGCGACTGGGCTACGGCCGCTCGAAGGCAAACGTACTTGCGGCCGGCTTCCGTAGCGGCGCCGGTGCATCGTTGGAGGCCGAAGCCGATGTCGATCAACTGGCCCTGACACTCAATACCTATCTCGACCAAGTATTTCCGCTGTCGGTGGCGGCAGCGATCGGCGGCACCGTCTACGCCGTCATCCCACACACCCGGCATCAGACCGACGACGACTACGTGCGTCGGATCGCGTCGGAGTTTGCAGACCGTTCCCGTTCGGAAAAGTCGGTGGTCATCGGAATCGGTGCGACAGTGGCCGACGTGATGACGCTGGAGAAGTCACGCGACGAAGCCGACCGAGCGCTTCGCGTTCTGAGGTCGACGTGGAATTCTTCGGGCCGGACCGTCGCGCGCGCCGACGACGTGCAGATCAATTCCCTACTTCTGCGCCTCTCCGACGCCCTGGCGGACGAGAACGAGACCGCATCGGGTCCGCTCGCGGTACTGCGTGAGTACGACCGCAGTCACGACATCAACCTTGTCGACACGCTCCGCGCCTGGCTCGACACGTTCGGCGACATTCCGGCTGCTGCGTCCTTGGTTCACATCCACGTCAACACGTTCCGGTACCGCCTCAAGAAGCTTGCCGGGATTGCCGGCATCGATCTCGATGATCCGGAAACTCGATTCAGCCTGATGCTCCAGCTTCGTCTCTTCCATCCGACAATGTTGTAGCGATCTACCAAGTCTCACGAAACATTCGTAAATCCGGACGATGTTCTCGTTCTTTTGTTGGGTGAAGATTCAAGCAATCGTCTTTTGCTCCTGACCCGACAGACCTCGCGTCACTCGGGCGGGACCACACCTTCCGGAGGCACCATGAAACAACGGTCCTACGCACTACTGGCTGCGGCAACTGGCACCGTTCTTGCCCTGACCGCGTGCTCAACGGGTGGCTCATCGGGTTCGGGTGGGGGTGAACCCGTCACGGACGGCACCTTCAAATTGGCTCTCGTGGCCGACCCCGGCGCTCTGAATCCGCTGATGACCGCCGCTTCGCCGGCGCACCAACTGGCGCGTCTGAGCTACGACTATCTGCTCCATCCGGATCCCGATACCGGCGTAACCAAGCCGTGGCTCGCCGAGAAATGGGAAGAGACAACCACTTCCGCGTCCTTCACCATTCGCGACGGCGTCACCTGTAACGACGGATCCGCTCTGACTGCCCAGACCGTCGCCGACAACGTCAATTTCATCACCAACGCAGCAAACAAATCCGCTCTCCGCGGGGTGTACGCACCGGCAACTGCAACTGCCACCGCCGACCCGGCGACCCGGACCGTAACGGTCACAACTCCGGAACCCTCTCCGTTCCTGCTTCTCAACCTGGCGCGAATACCGATCATGTGCGAGGCCGGGTTGAAGGATCCGACGGCGGCAAACAAGACGACCTTCGGGTCGGGCATGTTCCAGATGACCGAGGCAGTCGCCAACGATCATTACTCCTACGTTCGGCGCGACGGATACAACTGGGGACCGGACGGCACTACCTCCGACACTGCCGGTGTACCCAAGAATGTCGTCGCATCCATCATCACGAACAACAGCACAGCGGCCAACCAGGTGTTGTCCGGTGATCTGAATGCCGCTGCCGTCTCCGGCCCCGATCAGGACCGCATGAACGCCGCGAACTTGGATACCGTCAAGCAGCCTGCTCCAGCGGGCGAGATGTTCTTCAACCACAGTCCCGGCAATCCGACGAGCGATCCTGCCGTACGCAAGGCGCTGGTCCAGGCTCTCAATCTCGACGACCTCGCCGAGATCTTCACCGCCGGCCGCGGAACCCGATCGACCACGATGGTGTCCATCGAACCGCGGGCCTGCATCTACGACTCTGTCGCCGGAAACCTACCGGACTTCGATACCAGTGCGGCCGCAGCAACTCTCGAGTCTGCGGGCTGGAAGGTCGGCGCGGACGGTAAACGCAGCAAGGACGGCACACCGCTCCGAATTCGGATGGTCTACGAGACGTTCGGCGACGCGACCGATGCTGCCGCCGACGTCGCAGTCAACGCGTGGAACGACCTGGGCGCCACCGTTGAACTCACCAGTGGAGACTCGAACAAGATTCTCGATGTCGCACTCAGCGGCAAGGACAACACGGCGTGGGATGTCGCGTGGGAGCCGATCAACGTCGCGCTGCCCAGCATGCTGGTCCCCTTCCTCTCCGGTCCGGTGCCCGCTGCGGGAATGAACTTTGCGTCGATCTCCAACCCGGCCTACGACGCAGCCGTCACCAAGGCTTCCGGGCTGACGGGCGAGGACGCTTGTGCCGCTTGGGCAGACGCTGAGTCCGAGATCATCAAAGCAAACTCGGCGGTACCTTTTGCCGACAAGATCACGACTCTCTACTTCAACAATGCGGGTCTTGCATTCGGCCGCAATTTCATCGGTTCGGCCCTGCGCCTGTACCAGTAGACCGCCGGTAGCGACCGGGGAAATCGTCGTGTTTCGCCGGTCGCTGTCGGTATACGGACAGGTATTCACTGATCCTGACGGTTTTCGTGGGAGCGGACGAAAATCGACCCGATTTTCGTGAGGATCGACAGAGATGCGCGTCACGTCATGCGCCAAGATTTAGCAGTCAACACTCAACCGCGCCCTCACGTTTTTCGCTCGGGCCCCTGCTCCATCACGGAGGCACCATGAAACACCGCTTCTATCCAACACTTGCGGCAGCCGCAGGGCTCACGCTTGTGTTGTCTGCTTGTGGCTCGGGAGGCACGTCCTCGGGCGCCAGTGGCGGTGAACCGGCCACCGACGGGACCTTCCGTTTCGCCCTGCAGGCCGATCCGGGTGCACTCAACCCGATCATGTCGGCCGCCTCGGCGACCGCCGAGTTGTCGCGTTTGGCGTACGACTACCTGATCTACCAGGATCCCGATACCAGTGAAGTCGGACCGTGGTTGGCGGAGAAGTGGGAGGAGACCCCGACCTCGGCGTCCTTCACCATCCGTGACGGGGTGACCTGTACCGACGGATCGACGCTGACACCGCAGACCGTCGCGGACAACATCAACTTCGTGGCCAACCCGGACAACGGTTCACAGTTGCGCGGGTCCTCCGTGCCGACCGGCGCCACTGCGACTGCCGATCCGGCAACGCGCAGTGTCACGGTGACCACTCCGGCGCCGAGCCCGTTCCTTCTTCTCAACGTCGGTCGCCTGCCGATCCTGTGCGAGGCCGGATTGAAAGATCCGACAGCGTCGAACAAGAAGTCGCTCGGCACCGGCATGTTCGAAGTCACCGAAGTTGCCGCCAACGACCACTACACGTTCCAGCGTCGCGAGGGCTACAACTGGGGCCCCGACGGCACGACCTCCGACACCCCGGGCGTCCCCAAGACGGTCGTCGCCGCCATGTCGCCGAACGTGAGCACCGCCGCAAATCAGCTGCTCTCGGGTGAACTCAACGCAGCTCCGATCGCCGGTCCGGACAAGGACCGCGTCGCGGCAGCCAATCTGGACTCCGTCGGTCGGCCTCTGCCGGCAGGCCAGATGTACTTCAACCAGATCGCGAGTAATCCCACCAGCGATCCCGCAGTGCGCAAGGCCCTGATCCAAGCGGTCGATCTCGACGACCTCACTCAGGTCATCACCGCCGGACACGGGGTCCGGGCAACCAGCCTCGTCGCCGTCGAACCGCGCGCCTGCGTTTACGACTCTGTCGCAGGCAACATTCCGGACTTCGACCTCACTGCCGCCAAGGCAACACTGGACGGCGCTGGTTGGACCGCCGGCGCTGACGGCAAGCGAAGCAAGGATGGCAAGCCGCTCAATCTCCGCCTCGTGTACGACGGCACCGACGATCCGCGCAACGCGGCGGCCGAACTTGCTCAGTCGGCGTGGTCCGAACTCGGCGCAAACGTCGAGGTGACCGGGGGCGACTCGAACAAGATCATCGACGTCATTCTGAGCGGCAAGGACAACTCTGCCTGGGACATCGCCTGGGTCCAGGTCAACTCCTCGCTGCCCAGCACCTTCACTGCGTACTTTGCCGGGCCGGTTCCCGCAGCAGGCAAGAACTTCGGATCTGTCAGCAACCCCGCCTACGAAGCAGCAGCCACCAAGGCTTCCGGTCTGACCGGTAGCGACGCTTGTGACGCCTGGGCCGACGCCGAGTCGGAGCTCACCAAGACGATCGCGGCCGTGCCCTTCGCAGACTCCGTCATGAACGTGTACTTCAACAAGGCCGGACTCTCATTCGGCAAGTCGCTCAACGGTTCTGCGCTGCGTCTCTACCAGTAGGCCGTCCACCCACTCTGAAATATCTTCCCGCCCCAGCATCCCGCCCTCCGGAAAGACAGCCCATGAGTCAAACTATTGAAGCCGCGAAACCAGAAGCGGCGCCTCAGGCTCGAGCAAAGTGGCTCGAGTCCGACAGCTGGCCCGCATATCTTCTGCGTCGTTTCGGCACCTTCGTGATTTCACTCTGGGCGCTGGTGACTGCGGCGTTCCTGATGCTCCAACTGATTCCGGGAGACCCGGTTCGGTTGGCACTGGGAATGAACGCACCGGTCGAACTGGTCGAGACAACGAGGTCTCAGCTCGGTTACGACCTTCCCTTGTGGCAGCAGTACTTCCGATTCGTCGGCGGGTTGCTGAGCGGGAATCCCGGTGACTCGATCACCTTGAGGACTCCGGTCTTCGAGGTGATCGCGTCCCGCCTACCGGCAACACTCGAACTGGCTGTACTCACAGTCGTCACGGTGCTGCTAGTGGGCATTCCGATCGGCCTCATCTTCGCTGCACTGACCCGCAACGGTCGACGACGCGGAGTCGAGATCGGTTACACCGCAACGTCGGGCACCATCGCCGTGATCCCCGAGTTCATGTTCGGAACGGCGCTGGTCTACCTCTTTGCCGTCACGTTCCCTGTTCTGCCCGTCGCCGGCCGAGGTGGACCGGAAAGCTACATCCTCCCGGTCGCGGCCATGTCGATCGGTGCCATCGCCTCGATGTCGCGCATCGTCCGTGCAGAGGCGCTCGGCGTGTTGGACATGGACTACATCCGTACGGCGCGCGCCAAGCGAATGCCCGTGGCACGAATCTACTTCCGTCATGCAATGCCCAACCTCATGACGTCGACGCTGACGCTCGCCGGACTCCTCCTGGGTGGTCTGATTGCCGGCACCGTGCTCATCGAGAGCATCTTCGCCTGGCCCGGCATGGGCATGGCGCTGGTCAAGTCCATCACCGAGAAGGACTACCCGCTCGCCCAGACACTGGTCGTGATCTACGGCGCCATCGTCCTTCTCATCAATTTCATCGTCGACGTGGTGCTCGCTCTCATCGACCCACGATCCACAATTCGGGAGAACTGAGTTGAGCACCTCACCTACGGCCCCCACTGCGGCCCCCAAGACGCCCCCGCGACGACACTGGATCGTCGGAACGTTCCGCACCCCATTGGGAATCCTGGCCCTCACCTTCCTGACCGCTCTGATCGCCCTCGTCATCTTCGGACCGATGATCTGGGGTGACGCCGCTGTCGCAGCCAACCCGAAGGCACTCTCTCAGGGACCTAGTTCCGAGCACATCTTCGGCACCGACGCCGGCGGGCGTGACGTCTTCGCCCGCACGATGACCGCCGCGAGACTGTCGGTGCTCATGGCTCTCGGAGCCGTCGCACTCGGTGTCACAATTGGCCTGATACTCGGTACGCTCCCGACGCTCGCTCCCCGCTGGGTCGGACGAATGGTCGTGGCATTCCTCAACTTCGCCATCGCATTCCCCGGACTGCTCCTCGCGATCTTCCTGTTGGTCGTTCTCGGACAGGGTGCTGGCAGCGCGGTGATCGCCATCGGTCTCGCCCTGGCCTCGCCGTTCGCGAGGTTGACGTACGCACTGGCTTCGTCGGTCAACGGACGCGACTTCATCGACGCAGCGCGCATCCTCGGGGTTACCAAGCCGGGGCTGCTGTTCCGCCACATTCTCCCCAATATCCGTGAACCACTCATCGTCAATGCCAGCATCGCTGTCGGCAGCGGCCTCGTGGTCTTCGCCGGACTCTCGTTCCTCGGCTTGGGCATTCAGCCGCCTGCATTCGACTGGGGCCGGATGCTCAACGAAGGTCTGTCGAAGATCTTCGTCAACCCGGCCACCGCACTCGCCCCCGGCATCGCCGTCGTGCTCGCCGGCTTGACCTTCACGCTGCTCGGCGAGGCCATTGCTCGCGGCGCGGGAGTTCGCAGCCCGATCAGCAGTCGCCTGCCGAAGTGGAAGCCGATCAACCGGAAAACTGCCCAGGCCGATTCGGCGCCCACCGACGAAGACGCGGTACTGACCGTCCGCAACATGTCCGTCGCAGTCCCCGCGGGTGACGACTGGCGTCGCCCCGTCGACAACATCAGTTTTACAGTTCACCGTGGCGAAACCGTGGGAATCGTCGGTGAATCCGGATCCGGAAAGTCACTGAGTTGCATGGCAATCGCGCAGCTGACCGACCACCCCACCGTGGTCGACGCCGGGCTCATCGAGTTCGACGGCACCGTGCTGATGAAGGACGGCAAGCGGCCGGACGACGCGGCTTCGCGCAAGGTTGCCCGCCAACTCGGCACACGTATGGCGATGGTGTTCCAGGATCCGATGTCGTCCATGAATCCGTCTCTCAAGGTCGGATACCAGGTCGCCGAGATCGGTTGGCTCCACGAAGGTATGAGCAAGGCCGACGCGAAGAAGGCGGCAGTCGAGCGACTGAACGCCGTCAAGATCCCCGACGCGCCCAGGCGTGCGAAGCAGTACCCCCACGAGTTCTCCGGCGGTATGCGTCAGCGCGCGATGATCGCCATGGGTCTGATGGGTAAGCCCGCTCTGATCATCGCGGACGAACCCACCACTGCGCTCGACGTGACCGTTCAGCGTGAGGTCCTCGGGCTGCTCCACGAGGTTCGCGAAGAAACCGGCGCCGCAATCCTTCTCATCTCGCACGACATGGCCGTCATCACCGGCATGTGCACCCGTGTCCTCGTCATGTTTGCCGGCGAAATCGTCGAAGACATCGCAGTCGACGATCTGATTGCCGGCCGTGCAAAGCATCCGTACACCCGCGCGCTGATCGCCGCGGTCCCCACCATGAGCACCGATCGCGACAAGCCGCTTGCCACCGTCGACGAAGCCTGGCAGGTGGAGAGCCTCGACGCCGAGGAGAGCACCGCCGACATCGAGTTGGAAGAACTGTTGGCTGTTGCAGAGGAGATCCGATGAGCAGACTCGAATTCCGTGACGTCAACGTCCACCTCGGTAGCGGTTCGAAAAAATTCCACGCCGTCAAGAACATCAATCTCGACATCCCCTCCGGATCGGTGGTCGGTCTCGTCGGTGAATCGGGTTCCGGAAAGTCGACACTGGCGCGAGCAACTGTCGGCCTGGCCGAGCCCAGTTCCGGCCAGATCCTTCTCGACGGTGTGGACGTCGCTCACGCCCGCGGCGCGACGGCTCGTCTGCGCCACCGGATCCAGATGGTCTTCCAAGATCCGTACTCGTGCCTCGACCCGCGAATGACCATCGGCCAGTCACTCGCCGAGGCGCTGCGGTCCACCGAGCGTCGTGACAAAGCTCGGCGCAGCCGCGGCGACCGCGCCGCCGAGGTCGCTCGACTCCTCACCACCGTCCAACTGCCGGTGGAGAAGGCGCACGAATACCCATCGTCGTTGTCGGGTGGTCAGCGCCAACGCGTTGCCCTCGCGCGGGCTTTGGCAGCCGCACCGGCAGTTCTGCTTGCCGACGAAATCACCTCCGCTCTGGACGTGTCCGTGCAGGGCGCGGTTCTGAATCTGTTGGTGGATCTGCAGAAGCAGCTTGGTCTGACGGTTCTGTTCGTCAGTCACAACCTGGCGGTGATCCGCTACGTCTGTGACCACGTCGCAGTCATGCTCGGCGGCGAGATCGTCGAGCACGGGCCGGTTCTCGACGTGATCGATTCGCCCAAGGAGCCGTACACGGCAAAGCTGTTGTCCGCGATCCCGACATTCGGGGAGCCGATGTTCCAATGACAACGCCGACCACTCTCGACTCCCCCGCTGCCGTAGCCCGTGCCGAAGAACGTCGTTCGGCGAGAATCCAGGATTACGCGTCCGTGGTTACACCGACCAACATCGCCGTATCGGCGTCGGGACGCATTGCATACGTACGTACCGAAGCGAATCCGGCTGCGGATACCAACGAGCACTCGATCTGGTTGGCTTCCCCGCAACTACAGCTCACCGCGGGACCTGCCGACACCTCGCCGGCTTGGCATCCCGTTTCGACGCTGTTGGTCTTCGTTCGGCCGGATTCCTCGGGCACACCACAACTGTGGAAGGTCGACGCCACCGGGGGTCCGGCAACACAGCTGACCACCACGGCGCAGCTCCCGCTCGGCGCGGGGGCACCGGTGTTCTCTCCTGACGGCGCTCGGATCGCCTTCAGCGCCCCCGTCGACCGCACTGCCGCCGGATCGTCATGCCTCTTGGTGGCGAAGCGCCTCAACTACAAGGTCGACGGATCCGGTGTCCGGGGCAGCGTTCGGGCGCACTTGTTCGAGTTCGATCTGGCCGCCGGCTCGCTTCGGCAGCTGACGGACGGCGATTGGGACGCTTCGCATCCCGCGTACAGTCCCGACGGCACCGAACTGGCTTTCACCGCGGCGATGGACGGCGACGCCGATCTGACGCGGGCGAGTTCCGCCTGGACCGTATCGCTGACTGATCTCGCCTCCACTCCGCGGATGTTGGGGCACGCACGCGGCATCGCAGGACCACTTGCATGGACACCTGCCGGCGACGCGGTCGTAGCCGTCGGTTGGCACACACCGATCATTCACAACAACGAGCTTCTTGTCCTGCACCGCGACCAGCGAGTGGAAGACCGCAGCCTGACGTCCGGACTCGACCGAAACGTCATGCCGGGCGGAACCGGTTATCCCGGTGGCGCACCGAGTTTCACCGCCGACGGCGACATCGTCTTCTGCATCCGCAACCACGGCTCCACCGAACTGCACAAGGTCGATTTCGGATCAGGCTCCGTCTCACCACTTCTCACCGGCGAGCAGACCGTGGTCTCAGGCCTTGCCCTGACGTCCGGGCGAGCCGTCGTCGCGCTGGCAACGGCGACATCCTTCGGCGAGGTCGCCGTCATCGACCTCGAGACTCGTGCAGTCGAAACCGTCACCGAATTGAACACGGAACTGACAACTTCCGTCGCGTTTCCAGTCGCCTCCGAGCGTTGGTTCGACATCAGCGACGGCACCCGTGTTCAGGGTTGGATCCTGCGCGACCCGAACGTCACGGGCGCCGGTCCGCTGGTTCTGGACGTCCACGGCGGACCACACAATGCCTGGACCGGAACGCCCACCGTGATGCACGCATACCACGCGGAACTGGTCGCGCTGGGATTCACGGTCTTGATGATCAATCCGCGCGGAAGTGACGGCTACGGAAACGACTTCTTCGACGGTGTGCGGGACGGCTGGGGTGAGGCGGATCGTGCCGACCTGCTCGAACCGGTCGAAACCCTTGTCGCCGAGGGGATGGCCGATCCGAAGCAACTGGTACTCACGGGCTACAGCTACGGCGGATTCATGACGTGCGCCCTGACGTCCGTCACCGATCGGTTTGCCGTCGCAGTCGCCGGTGGTCTCGTTTGCGACATCGCGAACACAGCCGGCCCCTCGGACGAGGGCATCTTGCTGCAGACGGTCGAATTCGACCCGCAGTCATCTCGGGTACGGAAACTTTCGCCGCTGGGGCGAGTCTCCCAGGTGACGACACCGACGCTGATCCTTCACGGCGGCAGCGACGTCCGTTGCCCGGTCAACCAGGCCGAACAGTGGTTCGGTGGACTGCGTTTGGCCGGCACCCCGACCGAGTTGGTGGTTTTCCCGGACGCGTCACATGCCTTCGTGTTGACGGGTCGGCCGTCCCACCGACTGGAGTACAGCACTCGTCTCGTCGACTGGATCGAACGGCACCTCTCCCCCAAGCCCGCACTGACCACGGTCGATCCCGACTACTGGCAGTACCGACTCGACACCCTGAGTGCGAAGTACGGGGTGCCCGGCGCCTCACTGGGAATTCTGACCACAACCCGCAGCGGATTCTCCCGCACCGTGGTCACGTCCGGTGTCGTCAGTACCCGCACCGGCGTCGCGGCTACGCCCGACACGCTGTTCCAGATGGGTTCGATCAGCAAGGTCTGGACGGCCACCCTGATCATGCAGCTCGTCGAAGAAGGATTGCTGGATCTCGACTCACCTGTCCGGAACATCCTGCCGGACTTCGCAGTTGCCGACGCGGTAGCCACCGAAACGGTCACGACTCGCCACCTGTTGACTCACACCAGTGGCATCGACGGTGACGTTTTCATCGACGGCGGGCGCGGCGACGACTGCGTCGAGCGATACGTCGCATCACTGAAATCAACGGTGCAGCTCTTCGCCCCCGGCACCGATTGGTCGTACTGCAACACCGGATTCGTGATCGCCGGACGAATCATCGAGGTTCTCCGAGGTAAGAGTTGGGACGCGGTTCTGCGCGAGCGGATCATCGAACCGCTCGGCCTGACCAAAACCACGACCCTGCCTGAGGAGACGGCACTGCACCGCGCTGCAGTCGGGCACGTCGGCGCTGCCGACGACCTCGAGCAGACACCACAATTCCTCATCCCTCGCTCGATGGGCCCCGCCGGTCTCATCAACAGCACCGCCGAGGACCTTCTTCTGTTCGCGCAGGATTCGATGCGCGAGGATCCGATTCTGCTTCAGCGGTCCACCCATCTGGCGATGCTCGAGGAGCGCCGCCAGATCGGTGACGTGTCGTCAGCGGACATCATGGGAACCACGTGGCTGCTGCATAATTGGGGCGGGGTACTGGCTCATGGCCACAATGGCGGAACTCTCGGCCAGCAGTCGTTCTTGCGAGTGGTGCCGTCGTGCGGTCTAGCCGTGGTCCTGATGGCCAACGGTGGAGCAATGGACGCTCTCTCCGGCGATCTTCTGGCTGAAGTAATCGGTTCCATAGGCGGCGTCAGTGTGACACCGGCATTCTCGCCTGGTGACCCCCACACCCGCGTCACGTCCTCACCTGAAGAACTCGATGCGCTGTGCGGCCTGTACCGCGATGCCGCAGCCGATTTCGTCTTGGAAAGGACCGGCGGTTCCCTGACCGCCCGCCGCACCGATCACATCGACCCTTCGGTCACCGCCGAAAGCGCAGAGTCCGTCTCTCTCAGCCTGATCGAAGTTCACCCTGGAGTATTCGCGACCCAACTACCTCAATCAGCGGGTTGGATCCGGATCACTTTCTCCGACAACGGGAGTACACAATTGCTACACGTCGGAAGCCGCGCGTATCCGCGAGTGAACAACCGATGACCATTCTCCGCGATCTGGCCGAGCGCCAACTTCCTCAGATCCTCGAGGACGCCATCGCGCTCATCGAAGTCGAGTCGCCGTCACACGATCTCGAAGCTGTTGCCCGCAGCGCGAAGTGGACGTCAGACCTTGTCCACGAACGACTCGGCGTGACACCGGAGTCGATAGTGACGGAAGGCCGTACCCATCTGGTGACCCGTTTCGGCAGCTCACCGACGCGGCTGATGCTGCTCGGTCATCATGACACCGTGTGGCCGATCGGCACCCTGACACGCCTGCCCGCAGCCGTCACCGACGGAGCGCTCCGAGGTCCGGGCGGACTCGACATGAAACTTGGTGTCGTTCAGGCAATCCACGCCCTCGCTATCGTCCGGGAGCTGCACGGCGACGATGCACTCGACGGAATCACACTCCTCGTGACCGGTGACGAAGAAATCGGTTCACCCACGTCGCGGTCCCTCATCGAGGAACTTGCGGCAGGCGCGGTACTGGTTCTCGAGGCCGGCGGTGACGGTGGCGAACTGAAGACTGTCCGCAAGGGAGTGTCGCTGTATCGGATCCATGTTGCCGGTCGCGCCGCCCACGCCGGGCTGGAGCCGGAAAAAGGCATCAACGCTGCAGTAGAACTGGCTCGTCTCGTGATCGCGATCAACGACTTGTCCTCGCCGGCACAGGCAACCACCGTCACCCCGACTGTCATTTCAGCCGGAACCACAACCAACACCGTTCCGGCAGAAGCCTTCGTCGACGTGGACGTGCGCGCAACCAGCGCCGCCGAGCAGGAGCGCGTCGATGCGAATATCCGAGCCCTGCAGGCAATCCACCCCGAAGCCGTAGTCACGGTCTCGGGTGGTGTCAACCGTCCCCCTCTCGAAGCGACGATGTCCGCACCGTTGCTGGCGTTGGCGGAACGCGTTGCGCTCGAGCATGATCTGACTCCTCCCGTCGGCCTCGCCGTCGGCGGAGCCTCGGACGGAAACTTCACTGCCGGCATCGGCATCCCCACCCTCGACGGCCTCGGTGGCGTCGGCGGCGGTGCACACGCCGAGACCGAGCATGCGCTCGTGTCCGCAATCGCTCCGAGAACGGCGTTGGTTGCGGGCCTTATTCGTTCGATCACGTCTGAAGGGGGCCCTCGTGTCGAAAAGCAAAGCGGTTGAGTTTCGAGAACTGGTCGATACCCGCGAAATAGCCGATCTATCCGCCGTTTTCGACGAGATCTGGGCTACCAGTCCCGGACCGGCTCATTTCGGCACGGCGATGTTGGTTGCGCTTCACCACGGTGGTCACTACGTGGTGGGAGCCTTTTCCGAAGGCGAAATGATCGGTGGTTGCGTCGGATTCTTCGTCGAGCCTCTCGGCGAGGTTCTGCACTCACACATCGCCGGAGTACTACCGGGACACGCAGGCAAGGGAATCGGCAGCGCCCTCAAGCATCATCAGCGAGACTGGTGCATCGAGCGCGGCGTCAGGACGATCCGGTGGACCTTCGATCCACTGGTCGCACGAAATGCCTATTTCAACATTCAGCGTCTCGGAGCCGAACCGGCCGAATACAACCCGGATTTCTACGGGTCGATGGCAGACGGAATCAACGCAGGCGACGCCAGCGATCGTATGCTCGTCAGTTGGGACCTCGACGTCGATGGATCTCCGAGTTCTACTGTGGCCGTGAATGATACATTCAAGGTGCTTCAACCCACCGAAGACGGTACGCCTCGAATGCTCCCGATCCCACCCGACTGCGTCGATATCGCAGTCGGAATACCCAGAGACATCGAGCATCTGAGAACAGTCGACCGCGCCTCTGCCTTTGCCTGGCGACACGCGCTTCGCGAGTACCTCGAACCACTGATCGCCTCGAAGGAATGGCAATCGACCGGCTTCGACCCCAGCGGCTATTACATGTTCACGAAAATCTGCGAGACAACCGGAGAAGAGCAAGTCCATGCACATTGAGTCCGTCGAATTGCGCGAACTGCGCATCCCTCTCGTCTCCCCCTTCACCACGTCATTCAGCACCCAGCTCGAGCGCAACACCCTCGTCCTGAAAGTGAGCGGCACCACCGACGGCCCCAACGGTCCGGTGGAGACCGTCGGCTGGGGCGAGTGCGGCTCGCTCAGCGATCCGTACTACAACTCCGAATACACCGCTGGTGCGCGGGCGATGCTTCGCGAGTATCTTGTTCCGACGCTACGTAAGTCGCAGTCGGATCAACCGCTCACCGCCGAGACGGTCGGCAGCGTACTTCACCACATCGTGGGTCACCAGATGTCCAAGTCGGCTATCGAAATGGCAATCCTCGATGCTGAATTGCGGGCTCGTGGACAGTCTTTCGCTCGGTACCTCGGTGCCACTCGCACTCGGGTGCCCTCGGGAGTGTCCGTCGGCATCCAGGACAGCATTCCGCAGCTACTCGAAACCGTCGGTAATTATCTGTCGCAGGGTTACGTGCGAATCAAGCTGAAGATCAAGCCGGGCTGGGACATCGCTCCCGTGGCTGCGGTGCGCAAGGAGTTCGGCTACGACGTTCCTCTGCAGGTCGACGCGAATGCCGCGTACACCCTCGTCGACGCGCAGTTGCTGCGCCGCCTGGACGAATTCGCATTGCTCCTCATCGAACAGCCGCTGGCCGAGGACGATTTGGTGCAGCACGCCAAGCTCGCCCAGTCCCTCTCGACTCCGATCTGCCTCGACGAGTCGGTCGAGTCGGCCAAGGATGCGGCGGATGCCATCACGCTCGGTGCCGCTTCGGTCATCAACATCAAGCCGAGCCGTGTCGGTGGATATCTGGAAGCCAAGCGCATCCACGATCTCGCCTCGGCACACGGTATTGCGGTGTGGTGCGGCGGAATGCTCGAGACCGGAATCGGCCGCGCCGCCAACGCGGCCCTCGCGGCGCTGGACGGGTTCACGCTGCCCGGCGACATCTCGGCTTCCGATCGCTTCTACAAGGAGGACATCACCGAACCGTTTGTCATCGAGGACGGCCACATCGCTGTGCCGCAGGGACCGGGCTTCGGTGTGACTCCACGTGAAGACGTCATGGATCGCTTCACGGTCGGAACCGAGATTCTGTAGGTCCGTCACACAGTCACGCAGCAGCCACCTCCACCTTCACCCCGGAGGTGGCTGTTCGTCGTTTGTGTCGGTAGGGAGGTGCATAGTGATTCGGACATGACGTTCTGCACCGAAAGGCCCCCGATGAGTAGCTGGTCCGATCGCCCGATCTGCGCGTTCGACCTCGAGACCACGGGGCGGGATCCGTCGACCGCTCGTATCGTCAGTGCCTGCGTCGCGGTGATCGACGGTTCGAGTGTCGAAACACGCACGTGGCTACTCGATCCCGGCGTCGAGATCCCCGCCGGCGCCTCGGATATTCACGGCATCAGCACCGAGTTCGCGGCGCAACACGGCCAGGATTATTCCGAGGGCTACGAAGAGATTCGCGAGGCTCTGCACAATTCCTGGGCGCGCGATCACGCCGTCGTGGCGTTCAATGCCTCCTATGATCTGACGGTCATGCATGCCGAGGGTCTGCGCATCGGCAAGCCTGCATTCGTTCCGGGGTTGGTGATCGATCCGTACGTGATCGATCGGGCGATGGATACGTTCCGCAAGGGCAAGCGAACGCTTGCGGCCGTATGCGAGCACTACGGAATTTCATTGGAGTCGGCGCACGAAGCCGAGGCCGATGCCAAAGCTGCGGCAGCGTTGGCCCGCGAGTTGGCCGTGCGGTTCCCCGACATCCTGGGGCTCGATCTCATGGTCGATCAAGCCGATTGGCACGCCGAGCGGCAACGCGATTTCGCCGAGTACCTTCTCAGCCAAGGGAGGGACGTGGCAGATGTGAACGGCCAGTGGCCGATTCGCATCATCGCCTGACGTCCTCCCCGGCTCGGACGACCGCGCGCTACGCCGGGACCGGCGGCCACACCGGCGCAATGGACCACGGACGGGCTGTTTCGAGCTGCGACGCAACCTGAATCAGCAGATCTTCACGGCCGAACGCGCCGACCAACTGCACGCCGATCGGAACGCCGGCCGAGTCATGACCCATCGGCAAGGAAATCGCCGGCTGACCTGAACTGTTGAACGGACTGGTCAAGCCGCTGTACCCGGCCGAATGCTCCCAGATCGACATAGGATTCGCCGTATCGAGCAGACCGAGCGGAGCTGCCGGCCGAGCCATCGTCGGAGTCAGCAACAGGTCGTGATCGACAAAGAACGCACCGATCACCTGGGCGGCCCGCTCGAGTTCCTGCAGCGCCTTGACGACGTTCGTCGCACTTTCGGACTTCGCGCGGTCGTAGATCATCCGCGCCATCGGCTCGAGGTCGTCGTCGCGGATCGCGCGGTTCAGGGCGTCGAGTCGTTCGTCGACCTCGATCGTCATCGGAATGCCCATCAACACCGACAGCCCGGCAGTGAGCGCATCGAGCGGAAAGTTCGGGGCACTCTCGGTGACATCGTGACCGAGTTCTTCGAGCAGGCCGGCAACACAGGTCGCGACGGCCGAGCACTCCGGGTCCACCGGTGTGCCGTCAGGAAGAGCGTTACTCAGACCGATCCGCAACCGTCCGGGATCGGCACCCACTTCCTCGATGTACGGCCGCTTCGGCGCCAGGATCACGTAAGGATCGCCCACTGTCGGCCCGGCGGACAGATCGAGAAGCAGCGCAGTGTCGCGGACACTTCGGGTGAGCGCGTGATGAACACTCATCGGCGACGAGAAGAGCGTGCGCGCCGGTGCCGTCGGAGTACGTCCTCGGCTCGGCTTGAGGCCTACCAGGCCGCAGGCCGATGCGGGAATACGGATCGATCCACCACCGTCGCTGGCATGCCCGCCTGGCACGATCCCGACGGCAACAGCTACAGCCGTGCCACCCGAAGATCCGCCGGGCGAACGATCAAGGGCGTAAGGGTTACGGGTGGGTCCGAACAGCGCAGGTTCGGTACTCGCGTTCTTGCCGAACTCCGGGGTGTTCGTCTTGCCGATGACAACCAGACCAGCCTGGCGGTAGCGCTCGACGAGCGTCGAATCTTTTTCTGCCACAGCGTCGGCGAACAATCGAGATCCATTGGTGCTCGGCAATCCTGCGACGTCCATGCCGAGGTCTTTGATCACGAACGGGACGCCCTGCAGTGGACCATCCGGCAGGCCGCCTGATACCTCGTTGCGCGCTTCCTCTCGGCGCTCACTGATCACCGCGTTGACTGCCGGGTTGCGCTCGTCGAGCCTGTCCAGACTGAACTCGAGGACTTCCTTGGCGGAGACGTCGCCGCTCTTGATCGCTTCGGCCAGGCCGGTCATGTCGTTGTTGTCGAACAAATCCTGCATCGATGCCCTCATCACTCGTGTCGAACTCTGCCGATAGTGAGGTCCGTCATATCAACCGGAGTGGCGACGCAGTTCCGAAATTCCGCTTGGCGGGACCGATCAGAGAATCAAGCCCTCACAGAATCAAACCTTGCCGCCGCGCTTCCACGACCGCTTCGTGACGACTGCGGACGTCGAGTTTTCCCATCAGATTCCTCATGTACGTCTTGATCGTTTCGACGCTCAGGGACAACCTCTCGGCGATCTCGGCATTGCGCAGTCCGAGAGCGACGTACCCCATCACCTCCCGCTCGCGTGGCGACAGGACAACGGTGTTCGCGACTGGAGTGTTCGCGGAAGGTTTCGGCGACGCCAACGACCGCAACTTTGCCTCGACCGCGAGGACCTGCGCGCTGAGAGCCATGTCCTCGAGGTTCGCCGCGATCTCGCCGAGCGCCAGGACGCTCTCGGTCAACCCTTCGGATATCTGGGCATCGCGGTTCGAACCATGTTCCACCGCAGCGGTATCGAGCATCGCCACCCGACGATCCACTTCGTCGCGAATCTCGAATTCTCGGGCCAACGCGTACGACGATCGCATCATCGTCTCGGCGATCACGTCGCCGATCGGCAGGTTGGCACGCAGTCCTCCGTAGATCGCTCCGCGAGTAACCCCGCGAACGACGATCGGGACTGCCATCAAGGATTCGATCGCTTCGGTGCCCACTTCGTAGTCGTAGTCGTGAGTGATGTGCGACGAGTTCGCGTAGTCCTGGACCGCGCCCGGTCGTTGTTCTGCGATCGCCCGACCGCCGAGTCCGCATTCGGCGTCGATCCGCAGGTTTCGCAGGATGTTGCTGCGCGTGCCGACGTGACCGGTGATGGTCAGCGACCGGTCGCTGACGCAGCCGCCGAACAGAACCGGCAACTCGGTTTTGGGGTGCAGCCGACGCAGTTCGGCGCGCAACGCGTCGTCGTCGCTCGGTCTCAGTACCCTGCTCACTCTCACCTCCACGTACCCAATTCAGAGGGTAGCGGCACCTTTGGCTGGGCAATAGCGTGCATCCAGGCCATTTGTAGTGCCGATCACACTTATCGTGACACCAACCGTGCCACGTCGCCTTCGGAGGAACCGTGTCTGTCCCGACAGCTGTCGCAGCCAACAACACCCCGCTCAGTCCGCTGCGCTTTCTCGAGCGCAGCGCCGCGGTGTTCCCCGAGCGCACCGCCGTCGTTCACGGCGACCGGACCTACTCGTACCGAGAGTTCGGTGACGAGGTCGCGGCTCTGGCCCGCGTCCTGCGTGAACGCATTCAGCCCGGTGACCGCGTTGCATACCTGGCGCCGAACGTACCCGAGATGCTGTTCGCGCATTTTGCCGTCCCCCTCGCCGGCGGGGTCCTGATCGCCCTGAACTCACGCCTCGCCGGTCCCGAACTCGAATACATTCTCGATCACTCGGGAACCACGATCCTGTTCGTGGACTCCGAATTCGTCGGTTCGGTCACCTCGTCCAAGGCAAACGTGGGGAGCCTGCGTGAGATCGTCGAGATCCCGGACTCCACCGTCCCCTATCCGGACGTTCCCACCGGAATCGTCACCGGGCAGTACGCCGATCTGATTGCCGAAGGCGAAGCTCTCTCCGATCAGCCACTGCACTGGGGCGTCGACGACGAGCAGCAGTGCATCGCCATCAACTACACCTCGGGTACCACCGGAAAACCCAAGGGCGTCATGTACTCCCACCGCGGGGCGTACCTGAACTCGCTCGGCGAGACATTCCACAACGGCTTCGACGGAGCGACGAAGTATCTGTGGACACTGCCGATGTTCCACTGCAACGGGTGGTGCACGCCGTGGGCCGTCACTCAGGCCGCGGGCACACACATCTGCCTGCGCGCGGTCCGCGCCGATGCGATCTGGGACGCCATCGACAATCTGGGCGTGACACATCTGTGCGGCGCTCCTACCGTCTGCTCCACCATCGCCGACGCAGACCAGGCCCACAAGGTCGACGCCTTGCGCATCACCACCGCCGGCGCTCCCCCGTCACCGACGATCATCGGAAAACTCGAAGACATCGGTGTCACCGTCGTTCACGTCTACGGCCTCACCGAGGTATACGGCCCCTACACGATCTGCGAATACCAGGAAGCCTGGGACGACAAGCCGCAGTCCGAGCGCGCCGCACTTCTCTCTCGTCAGGGAGTCGGCATGGTGCAGGCCGAAAATGCTCGCGTTGTCGATGCCGAGATGAACGACGTCCCCGCCGACGGCCAGACCATGGGTGAGATCGTGCTCCGCGGCAACAACGTGATGCTCGGGTACTACCGCGACGAGGCCGCGACAGCCGAAGCATTTGCCGGTGGTTGGTTCCATTCCGGCGACCTCGGCGTCATGCATCCCGACGGATACATCCAGCTCAAGGACCGCGCGAAGGACATCATCATCTCCGGCGGCGAGAACATCTCCACCGTCGAGGTGGAGCAGGCGATCATGAGTCACCCCGCGGTGATCGACGTGGCAGTCGTCGGCGTTCCGGACGAGAAGTGGGGCGAGCGCCCGAAGGCATTCGTGGTGCTGGGCAAGGGATTACAGGCATCCGCCGAAGACATCGTCGAGCACACCCGCACTTTGCTGGCCGGGTACAAGGTTCCCCGCGACATCGTCTTCCCGCTCGACCTTCCTCGCACCCCCACCGGCAAGGTTCTCAAGTTCCAGCTACGCGCCGACAACTGACGCCGACGAAACCTGGATACTTGCATCCATGACCGAGCGCTCCGATGTACCCGGAACTGACCCCGCACAGTTTCGGGTACACGTCGCGTCTCAAGCGATCCGGTTGTTCTCGGAGAACGGGTACGAAGCCACCACCGTCGAGCAGATCGCCGCTGCCGCCGGTGTGTCGCGTCGGACGTTCTTCCGGCAGTTCCGCTCCAAGGAAGACGTGATCTTCGCCGATCACGAGTCCCTCCTCGAACACGTCGCAGAGTTCCTCGCGTCCGATTCCGCCGACCCCTGGGCGTCCGTGTGCGAGGCCGCGGGACTGGTCTTCGATTTCTTCCGCAGGAACCGAGACCTGTCGATGCGGCGATACCGCGTCGTACAGCATGTTCCGGCTCTTCGCGACCGCGAACTCGTCACCGGATTCCGCTACGAGCGCCTCTTCGTCGACTACCTGCGCAGCGCTGTGCCCCGCGAGCCTGTCCTCGAGGTTGTCGGTTTTGCCGCAGCTGTCACCGCGTGCCACAACTACCTCTTGCGAAGCATGATCAAAGGCGACGAGGACGCCACAGCTGATGCACTAAGTCAGGCATTGCTCGACGTTCGGCGGACATACGGCGTGGCACCCGGGTCCAAGACCAGCACGCCAGAATCGAAGTCCGTGCTGGTAGTAGCCTTTCCCCCGGGCACGTCCGCTGATGAGATCAGCAGAAAAATCCACGAACAACTCGGCTGACACTGCTCGTGCACCGAAACTTCACACACCCATCCCTTGACCTGGCACTCAGTGCCGTGTTTGACTGGGGTCATGGGCACCGGTCTGTCCGCGAATCTCGCTGGTAACGCCGGAGCCGCACCGACCGCCTTCAAGCCACCTTCACCAAGGAGCGTTCCCATGGCAGGAAACCCGGATTTCAATCTCTTCGCACTGAACGAAGAGCACGACGAACTGCGGGCTGCTATCCGCGGACTCTCCGAGAAGGAAATCGCGCCGTACGCCAAGGACGTCGACGAGAACGCACGTTTCCCCGAGGAAGCGCTCACCGCTCTCAACGCGTCCGGCTTCAACGCCATCCACGTTCCCGAGGCTTACGACGGCCAGGGCGCCGATTCCGTCGCCACCTGCATCGTCATCGAGGAAGTCGCCCGCGTCTGTGGCTCCTCCTCGCTGATCCCCGCTGTGAACAAGCTCGGCACCATGGGCCTGATCCTCAAGGGTTCCGAAGAGCTCAAGTCCAAGGTGCTCCCGGACCTCGTCAACGGCGGAATGGCGTCGTACGCACTGTCCGAGCGTGAAGCCGGATCCGACGCCGCTTCGATGCGTACCCGCGCAAAGGCTGACGGCGACGACTGGATCCTCAACGGCTC
>NZ_JASHKY010000002.1:0-165385 GCF_030056935.1 Rhodococcus sp. IEGM 1302
GCGAAGACCACGGCAGACAAGAGCGCGGCACGACGCGAGCAGGCCGCCGCACTGCACGAGAGCATCACCGCGAAAGTCGCCCAGCTCACCGACACCGACGCATGGGCCGCCTACCTGACCGCCGCACAGCGTTCCACTCCTACAGCTTCAACAACGTCATGTTGATTTTCTCGCAGGCCCCGGACGCCAGCCAGGTCGCCGGATTCCGCAAGTGGCAAGAACTTGGACGCCAGGTCCGCAAGGGCGAAAAGTCGATCAAGATTTTCGGCTACTCGACCAAGAAGATCACCGAAACCGAAACCGAAACCGAAACCGACACCGACACCGAGACCGGCGAGGAAACCACCTGCCGCGCAGCAAGGTTCCCGATCCTGTCCGTGTTCGACATCGCCCAAACCGACCCGATCGAAGGACACCCCGCAGCAGCCGCCGACACCATCATCACCCGACTTGAAGGCGAAGACCCCGCCGCGATCTACACCCGCATCGCGGACGTGATGACCGAGCAGGGATGGACCGTCACCCGCGAGCACATCGCCGGAGAATCGAACGGCCGAACCAGCCTCGACGGATCGCGCCGCATCATCGTCGACGACACGATCAGCGACGCCCAAGCCGCTAAAACGATGATTCACGAAGCCACCCACGCGCTCATGCACGCCAGCGGAGACATCGCGCCCGCCGAGCTGCACCGAGGCCGCGCCGAAGTGGAAGCCGAATCAGTCGCCTACGTCCTGGCCGGACTGCTCGGACTGGATACCACCGATTACAGCATCGGCTACATCGCCGGATGGGGAAACGGAGACCTCGAGGTCATCACCGACACAGCCCGCGCAGTCCTGGCGACAGTCCACACTCTCGCCGAGGCACTCGAACCCGACGCCGAGGATGCCGAGGACACCGCAGCCGCATAGACGCCAGCGCCCCGAACACAGGTGCGATACCGGGCGGTAGGAGACCGCCCGGTGTCGCACCCGAAAGTCTACGAAAGGGCAACGACATGAGCACCACGACCGACGAGCTGCGCGCCGACACGATGTACAGCAACACCATCGACGCCGCGTACCCCGCGATCACACCCTCAGGAATGGCGGCCCCCGAGATCCTCGAGACACTGACCGCAAAGATCACCGCCGCCACGAGCGCGGTAGGGATGCAAGCCGAAATCGGGTGGCTCACCTTCGCGCACGAAGTGACCGCTCGCGAAGCCGTCGCCCTGCTCGCCGTCGCGACCCGCCGCGCCTACGACGCCGGACAGATCGCACCCTCACGGGTGAATCGGGTTTACGGCCGAGTCGAGCGCGCCGCTGCACCGCACGGAATCCGATTCCGATGGTGAATGCCGCGAAGGCAGAGACGATGGTGGATCCGCAGATGTTCACGGGATGCGTTCTCGCGGGATGCTCGAACATCGTGGCCGAGGTCGGAGAGATCTGCTCGGAGTGCCGCCGCATTTTCGGAGACATGATCAGGCCCGTATCCGAGCGAGAGCGCGCCGAGGACTCTGACTACCCACGGCCCGCCGCGACCGGAGGTCAGGTGTTGAGCCGACGCAATCAACGGTGCTGGCGGTGCGAGCAACGCCGCACCTGTACCCGCGTCGGTGGTCAGTGGGAGTGCCGCGACTGCACGCTGCCGGCGGAAAGGTGACGCCTGCCCGGCGGCCGGCCACCTTCGGTGTCCCCCGACATGAACTCCGCTGCGCTCCGTTCTGTGAAGAACATTGATTTGTTTCTCCTTCTGGCCTTCCGATTCTCGTCGGCGGTGACCTGCGCGCAACCCCTCGCGGCGCAAGCGCCGGCCGATGGCTCCGAGAAATTTTCGCCACTCGCAAGCTCCCGTCAAAATTTTCTCGGCCCAGGGGTGGCACTCCGGCCCTTCATGCCGACGCGATTCTCCTTTGCCAGAAGGCGAAAAGAATTGGCGGGGCACGAGGCCCGGTCACTTTCACAGCAAGGGGAACGACATGCAGAACATCCGTTTGAGGACCGCCACCGATGTCTTGGCCGCAATCCCGGCATTGCTCGGATTCGTCCCCGCCAATTCCGTCGTGATGATCGCTCTCACCGACCACCCTCGCGCTTGTCGCGAACCGATGTCATCGGTGCCGATGCGGCAACCCACTACCGCGTCGCACTTGAGCAAGCCGTAGCCACGTCCGTCATCTGGCATCTGGGTTGTCATCGGCACCGGTCCGGGGGCAGCCGCCGGACTTGACCAGATCGAGGCAGCTCAGCGCGAGCTCGACAGCATGGGAATCCGCAGCATCCGCACTCTTGTCGCGGAATCCCTCGAGGTCGGAGCGGGGTAGTTCGACACCAACAGCGAGGTGCCTGACCAGCAATGCATGTTCTGCGTCTCATGCCATTAGTTGCTCTGTCGTGGGTTCGCTGCGGCCACTGGGCCGGGCATCTTCGTTTCGTCCGTGTGGGCCGGCTGAGTCAGGGACTCCTCCGAAGGCGTTGTCCGAAATGTCGTCCCCATCGGGGACGCCTCAACCCCGAGCTTTCAGCGCCGCCCGCGCAGCATTGAACCCACCCATCCCGTGGACCCCGCCGCCCGGGGGAGTTGCGGACGAGCAGAGGTACACGCCCGGGGCGCCGGTGGCATAGGGGTCGAGCCCGAACCGGGGGCGCGCGATGATCTGCCGCGCAGTGTTCGCCCCCGCGGAGATGTCGCCGCCCACGTAGTTGGGGTTGTAGGCCTGCATTTGCGGCACATTGCGCACGTGGATGCCCACGATCCGGTCCCGGAACCCCGGCGCAAACCGCTCGATCTGACGCGTGATCGCATCGGTGGCGTCACCCGGATAGCCGTGCGGCACATGCGCATACGCCCACACTGGGTGGATGTCTCCGACGGAACGGGAGGGGTCGGCCAAGAACTGCTGGCCCAACAGAATGAAGGGCTTGTCCGGCATCTGACCCCGGACGGTCTGGCGTTCGACAGCAGCAGTTTGCGAAATCGTCCCGGACAGGTGCAGGGTGCCGGCCTTGCGGGCGTGCGGATTCGTCCACGGCACGACGCTCCCGTCGGAGTCACCACGCACGGCGTAGTCGACCTTGTACGCGGCGGTGCCGTAGCGGAATTTGCGGTAGGCCCGGGCAATGCGGTCGGGCTGCCGGCCGTCGAGCAGACGACCGGCCGCGTCGGGGGCGATGTCGAGCATGACGATGTCGTAACCGGCGATCTGGGAGTAGTTGGTGACCCAGTTCCCGGTTTCGATGGTGCCACCGAGGCTGCGCAGAATCGACGCGAGCGCCGCAGCAATTGATCCTGAACCACCCTGCGCCACAGGCCAACCGTGAGCATGAGCGGCCGCTGTGAGCATCGAGCCGACAGCACTGGAGAGTGGAAGGGTGAGCGTCCCGAACATGTGCGCCGCGACGCCGCCGAACAGCGCCCGCCCCTGTGGAGTCTTGAACATCCGCGCGAAACCCGTCGCGGGAAGCAGAGCGCCCGTCCCGAAACGGGCGAGCATCAGCGGGTGCTTCGGGACGTGGACGATCGGCTTGAAGACGTCCTGCACCAACTCGTCGAAGTTCTCGGCGAGGTATCCGAAGACGTCGAGCCACCTCTTACCGTCGGCACCCAATTCGTCAGCGGTCCGGTTGATGTCACGCCACAGAACCCCGGCGGTGCCGTCGTCGAGTGGATGGACCAGATCGATCTCGGGCCACAGCCACGTCAGGCCATGCTTGGCGAGCCCGAATTCGCGATCGAGTTCCTTGAAGTAGGGAGAAGCCAAGGCCGTGGGATGGAAGGCGGAGCAATCGTCGTGGACGAGTCCGTCGACTATGTATTCGCTACTGCGGGTGCCACCGCCGATCTTGTCCGCACCCTCGATGACATGGACGTCGATTCCGGCGCGGGCGAGTTCGATCGCCGCCGCGAGACCGTTGGGACCACTGCCTACCACTACTGCTGTTGTCATTTGCTCTTCGCCACCCGTCTTCTCAAGGGTGAGCCTACGGAAATTACAGCGATGGCATTCTGCGAGCAAACAATTCAGGCCTAGACCTTGGTTGATCGATCAACTTTTGTTACAGTTCGAGGCGCACTGGCCGCAGCTGATTCTTATCGCTGCGGCCAGTTGTTGCATTCATCGCCCATCGCGCCTGTTTCCTGCGGATTCGGTATCCTGTGAATCGGAACTTCTCTGCACAGACGCAGCTCCGAAATCTGTCGAGGGGCCTTCTGGCTCCCTGCATCGCCGCAGTTCAGAGCAATTATAGGGCTACCTTAGTTGCGCCCGTGCCGGGGTTCTGAATTATCGTTTTCGTTACACGGTTGACTCACAAAAGTTTCAACCGACCGAAGACTCACGTCGCCGGGTGGCAGAACGCACACCATCGCGTCTGCGCAGGGCGGCTACTTCGGTGGTACCGAACACATCGTCGTGTCGGTGCTTTGAAGGACTTGCATTGCAAGTTGATGGCCATCAGCGCTGCTGGTCGTCGGTGCATCTTTATGGCATACGAAGGCTGGGTATGAAGCAACTTCCAGGCCCCCAGGGCCTCTATCACCCGTCCAATGAGCACGACTCCTGTGGAGTCGCATTTGTTGTCGACATGCATGGTCGCCGCAGCAGGGACATCGTCGAAAAGGCGATCACCGCTCTGGTCAACCTCGAGCATCGCGGCGCTGCCGGATCAGAACCCAACACGGGTGACGGTGCGGGCATTCTGCTGCAGGTTCCCGACAAGTTCTTCCGAGCTGTCGTGGACTTCGCGCTGCCCGCCGAAGGCGCGTACGCAACCGGTATCGCATTCCTCCCGCAGGGCGACGCCGATGCACACGAGGCTGCTGCTGCAGTCGAGAAGATCGTCGTCGAAGAGGGCCTGAAGGTTCTCGGCTGGCGCGAGGTCGGAACCGACGACTCCTCGCTTGGCGCATTGGCGCGCGACGCGATGCCGACGTTCCGTCAGATCTTCATCGGCTCCGAGGGTGACAAGTACACCGGCATGGATCTCGAGCGTCGTGCATACGTGGTGCGTAAGCGCACCGAGCACGAACTCGGCTCCGAAGGCGCCGGCAAGGGTGGCCCGGGTAGCGAGACCGTGTACTTCCCCAGCCTGTCCGGCCAGACGTTCGTCTACAAGGGCATGCTCACCACCCCGCAGCTCAAGGGTTTCTACCTCGATCTGCAGGACGATCGTGTCGAGAGCGCACTGGGCCTGGTCCACTCGCGCTTCTCCACCAACACGTTCCCGTCGTGGCCGCTGGCGCACCCGTTCCGCCGGGTCGCTCACAACGGTGAGATCAACACCGTCACCGGCAACGAGAACTGGATGCGCGCTCGCGAGTCCCTGATCGACAGTGACGTCTTCGGCGGCCGCGAGAACCTGGACAAGATCTTCCCGATCTGCACCCAGGGCGCCAGTGACACCGCTCGTTTCGACGAGGTGCTCGAGATGCTGCACCTCGCCGGCCGCAGCCTCCCGCACGCGGTTCTCATGATGATCCCGGAAGCCTGGGAGAAGCACGAGAGCATGGACCCCGCACGTCGGGCGTTCTACGAGTACCACTCGGCACTCATGGAGCCCTGGGACGGACCGGCGTCGGTGTGCTTCACCGACGGCACCGTCATCGGCGCCGTGCTGGACCGCAACGGTCTGCGTCCGTCGCGTCTGTGGATCACCGAAGACGGCCTCGTCGTCATGGCGTCGGAGGTCGGCGTTCTGCCGATCGATCCGTCCACCGTGGTCCGCAAGGTCCGCCTCCAGCCCGGCCGCATGTTCCTCGTGGACACTGCGCAGGGCCGGGTCATCAGCGACGAGGAACTGAAGAACGAACTCGCTGCCGAGCACCCGTACCAGCAGTGGATCGACGAAGGTCTGATCCACATGGACGACCTGCCGGACCGTCCGTACACGTACATGTCGCACGAGCGCGTCGTGCTGCGTCAGCAGCTCTTCGGTTTCACCAACGAAGAGGTCAACCTGCTGGTCAAGCCGATGGCACTCTCCGGTGCCGAGGCACTGGGCTCGATGGGTACCGACACTCCGATCGCCGTGCTCTCGTCACGTCCACGGATGCTGTTCGACTACTTCTCGCAGCTCTTCGCTCAGGTCACCAACCCGCCTCTCGACGCGATCCGTGAAGAGGTTGTCACCAGCCTCGGCGCGACCATCGGCCCCGAGGGTGACCTGCTGCACCCGAATGCGGACTCCTGCAAGCAGATTGCGCTCCCGCAGCCGATCCTGCACAACGACGACCTGTCGAAGCTCGTTCACGTCAACGACGACGGCGAATTCCCGGGCTTCCGCAGCGTCGTGATCCGCGGCCTGTACCCCGTCAAGGAAGGCGGCGACGGTATCCGTCGTGCGCTCGAGGGCATCAAGTACCAGGTCTCGCAGGCAATCGAGGGTGGCGCACGCATCGTCGTGCTCTCGGACCGTGAGTCCACCGAGGACTACGCGCCGATCCCGTCGCTGCTCCTCACCTCGGCCGTGCACCACCACCTGGTTCGTGAGAAGTCGCGCACCAAGGTCGGTCTCATCGTCGAGGCCGGCGACGCCCGCGAGGTGCACCACATGGCGCTCCTCATCGGCTTCGGTGCCGCAGCGGTCAACCCGTACATGGCTTTCGAGACCATCGACGAGTTCCTGCAGAACGGCGAGCTCGAGGGTCTGACCCTCGAGAAGGGCATCGCGAACTACATCAAGGCAGCCGGCAAGGGTGTCCTGAAGGTGATGTCCAAGATGGGCATCTCGACGCTCGCGTCGTACACCGGTGCTCAGTTGTTCCAGGTCATCGGCCTCTCGCAGGAGCTGACGGACGAGTACTTCACCGGTCTGCAGTCGCAGCTCGGTGGCATCGGCCTCGACCAGATCGCAGCCGACGTCCAGGCACGTCACGCCGTCGCATACCTCGATCGCCCCGAAGAGCGCGCTCACCGCGAGCTCGAGGTCGGCGGCGAGTACCAGTGGCGTCGTGAAGGCGAGTACCACCTGTTCAACCCGGACACCGTCTTCAAGCTCCAGCACGCAACTCGCACAGGTCAGTACGAGGTGTTCAAGGAGTACACGACCATGGTCAACGACCAGTCGGAGCGCCTTGCCGCTCTGCGTGGTCTGTTCGACTTCAACATCGGCAAGCGGCCGTCGATCTCGATCGACGAGGTCGAGCCGGCCAGCGAGATCGTCAAGCGTTTCTCGACGGGTGCGATGAGCTACGGCTCCATCTCCGCCGAGGCTCACGAGACTCTCGCCATCGCGATGAACCGTCTGGGCGCCCGCTCCAATTCCGGTGAGGGCGGCGAACATCCGTCGCGCTTCACGCCGGACGAGAACGGCGATCTGCGTCGCAGTGCCATCAAGCAGGTCGCGTCGGGACGCTTCGGTGTCACCTCGCACTACCTGAGCAACTGCACCGACATCCAGATCAAGATGGCGCAGGGAGCCAAGCCCGGTGAGGGCGGCCAGCTTCCGGCTCACAAGGTGTACCCGTGGGTGGCCGAGGTTCGGCACTCCACGCCTGGCGTCGGGCTGATTTCGCCGCCGCCGCACCACGACATCTACTCGATCGAGGATCTCGCTCAGCTGATCCACGACCTGAAGAACGCCAACCCGCAGGCCCGCATCCACGTGAAGCTGGTCTCCGAGGTCGGCGTCGGAACCGTCGCGGCCGGTGTCTCCAAGGCACATGCCGACGTCGTTCTGATCTCCGGTCACGACGGCGGCACCGGTGCCACCCCGCTGACCTCCGTCAAGCACGCGGGCGCACCGTGGGAACTCGGCCTCGCCGAGACCCAGCAGACGTTGCTGCTCAACGGTCTCCGTGACCGCATCGTCGTGCAGGTCGACGGCCAGCTCAAGACGGGTCGCGACGTCGTCGTCGCTGCCCTGCTCGGCGGCGAGGAGTTCGGTTTCGCCACCGCACCGCTGGTTGTCTCGGGCTGCATCATGATGCGCGTCTGCCACCTCGACACCTGCCCCGTCGGTGTCGCGACGCAGAACCCGTTGCTGCGTCAGCGTTTCAGTGGCAAGCCGGAATTCGTCGAGAACTTCTTCATGTTCATCGCCGAAGAGGTTCGCGAGCTTCTCGCGGAACTCGGTTTCCGCACGCTGCTCGAAGCCGTCGGCCAGGTCGACATGCTGGACACCACGCGCGCTCTCGATCACTGGAAGGGAAGCAAGGCAGGCAATCTCGATCTGTCGCCGATCCTCACCCAGGTCGAGTCCGCGTTCATGGACCAGGACGTCCACTGCACCGGCACGCAGGATCACGGTCTCGACAAGGCACTCGATCAGCAGTTGATCGTTTCGGCCCGCAACGCACTCGACAAGGGTGAGGCGGTCTCCTTCGAGTCCGCGATCACCAACGTCAACCGCACGGTCGGCACCATGCTCGGCCACGAGGTCACCAAGGCGTTCGGTGGAGAGGGCTTGCCCGACGGCACCATCGACATCACGTTCACCGGTTCCGCCGGTAACAGCTTCGGTGCTTTCGTGCCCAGCGGTATGACCTTGCGCCTGCACGGCGACGCCAACGACTTCGTCGGCAAGGGCCTCTCGGGTGGACGCATCGTCGTACGCCCGCCGCTCGATGCAGCGGAAGGCTTTGTCGCCGAGGACAACATCATCGGTGGCAACGTCATCCTGTTCGGCGCCACCAGCGGCGAGGCTCTGCTTCGCGGTGTCGTCGGCGAACGCTTCGCAGTCCGTAACTCCGGCGCCACTGCCGTCGTCGAGGGTGTGGGCGATCATGGTTGCGAGTACATGACGGGTGGAAAGGTGGTCATCCTCGGAGCCACCGGACGTAACTTCGGCGCCGGCATGTCCGGTGGCGTCGCGTACATCTACAACCCCGACAAGGCATTCGAGAAGAACCTCAACACCGAACTGGTGGACCTCGAGGATCTTTCGGGCGACGACTTCACCTGGTTGAAGGGCGCCATCGAACGTCATCGCGACGAAACCGGCTCCGAGGTTGCCACGCGCATCCTCGCTGACTGGTCGCAGCAGGTGGGTCACTTCGCAAAGGTGATGCCCCGCGACTACAAGAAGGTTCTTTTGGCCATCGCGGCCGCAGAGAAGGATGGCAAGAACGTGGACGAGGCAGTTATGGAGGCAGCTCGTGGGTGATCCAAGCGGCTTCCTGAAGCACACGTCGCGCGAACTTCCGGTTCGCCGGCCGGTGCCGTTGCGCCTGCTCGACTGGAAAGAGGTCTACGAGGAGTTCCCGAAGGAAACCCTCAAGACCCAGGCCAGCCGTTGCATGGACTGCGGAATTCCTTTCTGCCACAACGGTTGCCCTCTCGGAAACTTGATTCCCGAGTGGAACGACCTGGTCTACAAGGACCACTGGCACGACGCCATCGAGCGTCTGCACGCGACCAACAACTTCCCGGAGTTCACCGGTCGTCTGTGCCCCGCACCCTGTGAGGCGTCCTGTGTCCTGGGCATCAACCAGGATCCGGTCACCATCAAGCAGGTCGAGGTCGAGATCATCGACAAGGCCTTCGACGAAGGGTGGGTCAAGCCGGTTCGCGCCGCGCACGCCACCAACAAGAAGGTTGCGGTTGTCGGCAGTGGTCCGGCCGGTCTGGCTGCAGCGCAGCAGCTGACCCGCGCCGGTCACGCAGTGACGGTCTTCGAGCGGGCAGACCGCATCGGCGGCCTGCTGCGCTACGGCATCCCCGAGTTCAAGATGGAGAAGCGGCACATCGACCGCCGTCTCGAGCAGATGGAAGCCGAAGGCACCGTCTTCAAGACCAACGTCAATGTCGGCGTGGACATCACCGCGGACGAGCTGCGTGAGCAGTTCGACGCAGTGGTTCTGGCCGGCGGCGCCACCGCAGCTCGCGATCTTCCGATCCCGGGCCGCGAACTGGACGGCATCCACCAGGCGATGGAGTTCCTGCCGATCGCCAACCGCGTGCAGTTGGGTGACCTCGACGCTCCCACCATCACCGCTGAGGGCAAGAAGGTTGTCATCATCGGCGGCGGCGACACCGGAGCGGACTGCCTCGGCACCTCGCACCGTCAGGGTGCGGCCAGCGTCCACCAGTTCGAGATCATGCCGCGTCCGCCGGAGACTCGCGCCGAGCAGACTCCGTGGCCGACGTACCCGCTCATGTTCCGCGTGGCTTCGGCTCACGAGGAGGGCGGCGAGCGTCTGTTCTCCGTCAACACCGAGAACTTCGTCGGTGAAAACGGCAAGGTCACCGGACTCAAGGCTCACGAGGTCGAGATGAAGTCGGGTCGCTTCGAGAAGGTGGAGGGCTCGGACTTCGAGCTCGAAGCCGATCTCGTGCTCCTGGCAATGGGCTTCGTCGGTCCCGAGAAGCCGGGTCTGCTCACCGATCTCGGTGTCGACTTGAACGAGCGCGGCAACGTCGCCCGCACGTCGAAGTGGAACACCAACGTCGACGGCGTGTTCGTCGCCGGTGACATGGGCCGCGGTCAGTCCCTGATCGTCTGGGCCATCGCCGAGGGACGTTCCGCAGCAGCCGCTGTGGACACCTACCTCGAGGGTGTCACGGCCCTTCCGTCACCGATCCACCCGACAGCGGCTCCGCAGCGCTAGAGGCTCTCACAAAACCGCACCCCACCGCATTCGGTGGGGTGCGGCTTTGTTTCTGCAAGCAATTCGCAAGATCTGTAACAAACCTTCATCAATCGTGCATCGGACAGACACAACGCCCAGACAGTATGATTCCGGAGCACCGATAGTGGTGTATGGGTTGCTGAAGGTAAAACAGGGGAGTTTCATGCGTGCGAGGCGTCTCGTTGCGGTGTTGTCGGCACTTGCTGCGGCAGTAGTGGTACCGGTTGTCAGTGCTCCCGTGGCGTCGGCTGATCCCTGCCCCAGCCTGTACGTCGTGGCCATCCCGGGAACCTGGGAGCCCTCGGGCACCAGGCCCGGCGCCGGCATGCTCGCTCCGGTGACCAACGGGCTTCCGGGCTCCGTACGCACCGATTACGTCACCTACTCGGCGACGGCCTTCCCGTGGGAGTCCAACGTCTACGCCAAGTCGAAGCAGCAGGCCGTCGACAATGCCCGCGGCATGATCGGCGCCATGGCCGCCTCGTGCGGTGACACTCGCTTCGCCATCGTCGGATACAGCCAGGGCGCGGACGCGGCAGGCGATCTCGCCGCCGAGATCGGAACCGGCATCGGCGTGGTCCCCCCGACTCGCGTCGAGGGCGTCGGCTTGCTGTCCGATCCCCGTCGTTCCGAGTCCGACGTCCTGATCGGCCCCGCTGTCGGCGGTAACGGTGCCAGCGGCCCTCGCATCGGTGGATTCGGTTGGCTGTCAGGCAAAACGGTGACGCTCTGCGCGGTCGGTGACCTGTACTGCTCGACGCCGAAGGACGATTTCGTGATGCGTCTGGCCGGATTCATGGCTCAGGCGTCCGATCCCACTCCGGCCAGTGCGCTCGCGCTGCGCGACGAGGCCGCCGTGATCGTCAATGATCTGATCACCGCAGGCGGTCTCCCCGCTTTGATGGCCCAGCTCGATCCGGGCGCGAACTCGCGGCGCATCGATCAGTTGGTCGACTTCTACGGCTCGCAGGTCCACACCGACTACACGCGTTACGTCGTTGACGGCGCAGGCAATTCGGCTACATCCTGGCTGCACGGCTGGTTGGCCGGCAAGGCCTGATCAGCAGTACGTCTGCTCCGCCGTGTCGACGTAGATCTCGGCAACGCGCTGCGAGGACATCGGCGTGATCTGTGAGTACACCTCGCCGACGGAGTTGAACTCCGCCAGCACTTCGGACCGAGGCATACCGTCAGCGAGCGCCTTGCAGGTGCCGTCGGCGTAGAGGATCTCGGCGGAATCCATTCCGGCGGGCGGGATCCCGGCCAGACGCAGAGCGGCGATGTACCGCTGTCCCTTCTCGCCCGCGTTCGCGACGATCTCTTCCGGTGAGCGTGCGTCGATCGGTGCGTTCGCCGGAGGCGCTACCGGTAGTGACACCGCCGGCGGAGTCGATTCGACGATGCTCGGCGCTGCTTCCGCAGGTGCGGCGAGTGGGCTGGTCGGCAATTCGGGGAGCGAACTGGGGGCAGTCGAACTCGACGTCGCCGCAACCGACGTGCTGGTGGCCGCAGAAGTGGATTCCGATGCGTCGCTGTCGGACTGGCTGCTGCAGCCGCTGAGGAGTAGGCCCGCTGCCGCGACGCAGAGGACCAGTCTGTTCGTGTTCATCACCCGTGAGTGTTACACACCGTACCGCTTATTTTGTCCGTTTTAAGGAAACTCCCTTTTGCCCTGTTTTTAAGTCGAAGTCCTGTGATATACATCTGTTCAGTTGTTACTTGTGAGTAGGAGCACACCGCGAAGACCTTGTCGGCGGCGGTCGAAACACAAGCAATGACTGCGAGTTTCGTCCCCCATCACATAAACGGCAGGGAGAAATCAGTGCAGAAATCTCACAAGAACGGCAACAGACGTCTCAGCACGCGCGTGGCCGTCATTGCAGGTACCGCAGGTGCGGTCCTCGCGTTCGCAGCGCCGATGGCCTCGGCTCAGGACCCGGTCGACAATTCGGTACCGGGCGCCGCAGTGTGTCCGGCTACTGCCGAATCCTGTGTGTCGGTTGTGGTTCAGAGCGGAACCTTCGACAACAACGGCTTCAACCTCCCGATCGGAAAAGGCGACATGATCATCGCCGCCGAGGCCGGCTCCGGTGAAGGTGAGTCCACCGTTCTTCTCCCGCGCGACGACGGACACCACGGTGTCTACTCCAAGCCGTTGACCGTTCCGGGTGGAGTCCTGGGAATCGATCTTCCGTTCGGCAATCTCTTCGGCCTGGCCGCAGTAACGGCCGAAGTGGAGGCAACGGCTGCGCCGACCCTCAACGGAATCATCACCGACATGGATCTGAGCATCCCGGTGCGGATGAAGATCAACAACGCGTTCCTCGGTGACAACTGCTACCTGGGTTCCGCGGCGGCGCCGGTGAATCTTCGTCTCGCGCCTGACCCGTCGGTGGTACCGACCTACACGGTGCTGCCGGACAATGCACTGAAGGTGAGCCCGGTCGGGAACGAGGCAACCGGCTTCGCGCTGCCCGCCGCCAGTGGTTGCGGACCGTTCGGAGTGCTGAACCCGATCGTCAACTGGCGAGCAAAGGTACCGGCCACGTCCGGAACCTCGCTCAGCACGATCTCCGACGCCTACCTGTACCCGGGCGGCCTCACCGGTAGCGATCCTCTCGACGATCTCGGCGGCGGAACAGGATCCAGCGGTTCCAGTGGCTCGAGCGGTTCGTCCGGAAGCTCCGGTTCCTGAAAAATCGGAAGCCTAGACGCAGCGGTGGTGACGGAATGTCACCACCGCTGCGGCGTCCGACCTGTAATAACCTGTGCCTCAGGGTGGGCGAAGGCGGCACTCCATCAGGAGCACCTGCGCGGCCACGAAATCACAGGGGAGTCCTCAAACATGTTTCGAGACAGCGTTCTTGCCGGTCCGGTCCTGCGCCGGGGTGTGATGGCACTGGCAGTTGCGGCCGCAGCCACCATGTTTGTCGGTACTGCAGCGACGGCGGAGCCGGCGGCAGTTGTCGGTGAGGTGTCCGCGGACTCCATTGCGGCAGCCCGTGCGAAGGCCATCGGAACGACGGTCACCGTCGTGGGAACCGCGACAACGCCGTCGGGAGTGTTCGAATCCAGCTTCTACGACAAGGGCTTTGGTCTCCAGAGCGGCAATTCGGGCATCTACATCAGCGATCCGGACAACTCCGGGATTGCTCTCGGCGATCGGGTTCAGGTCACCGGAGTCCTCGCGGATCAGGAAGGCCTGCTCGTCGTCCGCCCGACTGCCGTCGAGGTAATCGGCACGACCTCCCAGATCAGCCCGGCGCGACTGCCCCTCAATGCAATCGGTGAGGGCAGCGAAGGTCGTCTCGTGACGGTGTCCGGAATCGTGAGCGGACCCGTCGTCGACGATCTGCCGTACGGCCACAAGATCCTGGTCTCGGGCGCCGAGGGAAACACCGTCATCTTCGTCAACACACAGACGGGAATCGACGTCGATGCCGTCGCCGTCGGACGCCCGATCACCGTCACCGGTTTCAGTGGCCAGTACGCCAGCACCTACGAGGTTCTTCCCCGCTCGGAAGCCGATGTGCAGCAGGGTTTCACGGGCAGCCTGAGTTTCGGAAGCTGACCTAGATCTCGAACCGAGCTCCGACGCGCATCGACCCGGGAGACAACCGGCTGATGGTGCGTCCGAGCTTGGCTTCGACGGTCACGGGTACGACGGCCTTGTTCGTGCGAACTGCTTTCACGATGGCACTGGCCACTCGATCAGGAGTGAAGTTCCGCTTGCGGTAGAAGTTGTCGACCTTGGTCTGGTTCTCGAGCTGCTCCTCGGCGGTCGTCCCGGCGAACTCGGTGGTCTTGAGGATGTTCGTGTGAACGAGGCCGGGACAGATGGTGCTGACGCCGATGCCGTGTGGAAGCAGCTCTGCCCGTAGGCAATCCGAGAGCATGAATACCGCTGCTTTGCTTGTCGAATACGCGGTGAGGGCCTTCTGTGGTGTGTACGCGGCGGCCGAGGACAGGTTGACGACGTGCCCTCCTGTTCCGCGGTCGATCATCATCGGGGTGAATGCCCGGCAGCCGTAGACAACTCCCCAGAAGTTGATGTCCATGACGCGCTCGAACTGGCGCTGCTCGGTGTCGGCGAATGTCCCGGAGAACCCGATTCCGGCGTTGTTGACGACGATGTCCGGTACGCCGTGATGTGCCGCGACGGTCTCCGCGAACCGAATCACGGCCTGTTCGTCGGACACGTCCACCTGATAGGCGTGGGCACCGCCACCGAACACTGCTTCGGCGCCGCCGGCTTGCGAAGGGATGTTTACAAGTGCCGCAGTGTCCTGCGCGCTTTCGAGATTGATGTCGGAGACTACGACGATAGCTCCCTGGGCGGCGAAGGCGAGGGCCGTTTCACGCCCGATGCCGCTGCCCGCACCGGTGATCACCACCAGCGTGCCGGTGAGATCGCGCAGTCGACGCTGCAACTTCGTTCCGCGTCGCCAGCCGGTGACGTCCTTGAGTAGCCCCATTGGTTGCCCTTTTCGTGTGTACGTTTGTGGCGTGTGTCTCTAGCTGACTTCCCCTCTGCGAAAGGTATCCGATGAGCGAGCTTCGTGTAGTTGCAACCATCCCGGCCAAGTCCGGTTCCGAGGACGACGTCCGATCGGCTCTGACAACTCTCGCGGAGGCGAGTCGGTCCGAGGACGGCTGTGTGTCGTACGAGTTGTTCGAGTCAGCGGCTGCGCCCGGCACGTTCGTCACGATCGAAACTTGGCGCGGGCAGGAGGAGTTGGACGCTCACATGCAGTCCCCGCATCTGCAGGCCGCGCTGGCCGCTGCCGGACCACTTCTCGACGGCGCTCCGGCGATTCATCCGTTGAAAGGCGCCTGAATCAGAATGAATTCCTGACCTTCGCTAAGGGTCTGACCTGCGAATGTCGCTCGAAAACTGACCAATCGTCGCGCTTCATTCCACTGAGCGGGACCTGCGACTAATACCTGTGCCTTAAGTCACAAACTGTCTCGACAATGCTTCACATCACAGTTTCTGACCTGGAGGTTTTGAATGAGTCGCAGTTCTCGGCGCGGTCACCGCAAGGTTGCCGCCGTCGCGCTGGCAGTCTCCGCCGGCCTGTTCGTCTCGTCGTGCGCTGACAGCGGGAACGGGGGTGGGAGCGGCGACGCACCGGACTCCGGTTCGGGATTGTCCATCGGCCCGGTCAACGAGCAGTCCGGCGAGGGCGATCCGGTCAAGGGCGGCACCCTCACGTTCAGCGGGTACTCCGCCGTCACCAATCTCGATCCGGCGAAGACTCAGATCGCCGGTTCGGTCGCCGGTTCGGAGTTGGGCGCGATCTACGACACGCTCCTGCGGTACGACCCGGCGTCCAAGGAATTCGTTCCGAAGCTCGCAGAGTCGATGGAGCCGAGTTCCGACTTCAAGACGTGGACCCTCGAACTGCGTGACGGTGTGAAGTTCAGCGACGGGACGCCGGTGGATTCGGCGGCCGTCTCGGCGAGCCTCAATCGCTACGTCACCAACAAGGGACCGCAGTCGAGTCTGTACGCGTCGAAGGTCGCGTCGGTCGACACTCCGGATCCGTCGACGGTCGTCTTCAATCTCGTCGACCCGTGGACCGGTATCGAGTCACTGCTCTCGACGGGCCCCGGCATGATCGTCGCGCCGAGCGCCCAGCAAGGTGATCAGTTCACCCCGATCGGCGCGGGTGCCTTCACCCTCGAGAAGTTCGCTCCCAACGAGGAATTGATCCTCGACGCTCGGGAGGACTACTTCGACGGTGCCCCGAACGTGGACAAGCTGCGGTTGATCAGCATCGTCGGTTCGCAGTCCACCACCGAATCGCTCAAGAGCGGCGGCACGGACGTCGCATACATGCGTTCGCTACCGAACGTGCTGGATCTGATCGACTCCGGCTACCCGGGCTTCGTCGACATTCCGTCGCTGTCGTACCTGTCGCTGGTCAACACGGCACCCGGTCGTCCCGGTGCCGACGTGCGCATCCGTCAGGCATTGGCGCTCGCAACCGATCCCGTCGCACTCGACAACCGACTCAACGAGGGCAAGGGTCTGCCCGGACAGGTCATCTTCCAGGACACCTCCCGCTGGCATAACGACGTCGCTCCGATCGGCGTCGACACCGCCAAGGCGAAGCAGCTTCTCGACGAGGCCAAGGCCGACGGTTACGACGGCAAGATCACATACCTGACGCTGCAGGAGAATTCGGCGCAGGCGATGGCTCTCGCACTGCAGTCGATGGCCAACGCCGTCGGATTCGATTTCCAGATCGAGTACGTCAACTCGGTTGCCGACGTCGTCAAGCGTTTGTACGCCGACCGCGACTTCGACATGGCAACAGGTTCCGCCAGCCTCGCGGAAGCCGATCCTTTCGAGCGTCTGTACTCCAATCTCAAGTCGGGTGGACGGAACAACGCCACGAGCTTCTCCGACCCCGAGATGGATACGCTGCTCGATCAATTGGGTGTCGCGACGTCGACCGACTCGAAGATCGAGGTGCTCGCCAAGATCCAGGAGCGCGCCAATGAGGTTGTGCCGTGGCAGGTTTACGGCAACACCCCGTGGCTCGGTGTGTGGGGACAGAACGTCCACGGCATTCAGCAGAGCCTGGACGGAATCATGTTCTTCGACAAGGCCTGGAAGAACTAGACACCTGAATGACTGAATGGACCCGAGAAGCGTCCCTGCGGGGACGCTTCTCGGCATCAGAGAGTGGGATAGATCAAGAAGTGAGATCGAGGGCAGCGCGGACGATGCTGTCGGAGTCGAGGCCGTGGTATCGGTAGACGTCCTCGAGCGAACCGACCTGACCGAACCGGCTCACTCCGAGCGCAGCACCCGGAACGTTGTTGATTCCCGTCAGGAACGCGAGGGTGTGCGGGTGCCCGTCGAGAACGGTCACCATCGGCGCGGACCGGCTACTCGGAAAGACCTGATCCAGGATCCACGACGGACCGTCCGCGAGACCGCGCCGAGACTGGAGTGCTTCGAAGAGCAAGCCGGGGCTGGTCACGCAGACGACGTCGGCGGAAATGCCCTGCTCGCCCAGTCTTTCGGCTGCGACCAGTGTTTCGGTGACAGTGGCACCCATGCCGACCAGGGTGACGGCCGGATCAGGGTTGTGCCGCAGTGTGTACGCGCCGGCCACCACCTGACGTCGACGGCGTTCTCGCGCAGCCGGATCGGTCGGTACCGCGGCCAGGGCCTGATCGACCGGACGGGTCGACAGGCGCAGGTACGACGAGCTGCCGTCCGGTCGGCCCAGGCGTCCGATGCTGTCGAGGAGCGTCCACTCCACGTCGACGGCGAATGCCGGTTCGAAACTGGTGCAACCCGGCTGTTCCAGTCCGATGGACGGGGTCTTGATCGACTGGTGCGCACCACCTTCGGCGGCCAAGGTGACGCCCGACGGAGTGCCGACCATGATCGACTGTCCACCGGCGTAGATGCCGTACGACCACGGTTCGAGAGCCCGCTCGATGAAGGGGTCGTACATCACGCCGATAGGGAAGAGTGGCTGGCCCCAACGACTCCAGGTTGCACCGAGTTCGCCCATCAGTCCGACCAGGTTGGTCTCGGCGATACCGAGTTCCATGTGCTGACCGGTGGGCTTCTCACGCCAGTGCATGATCGTTTCGGCGTCGTCGGCAAACCAGTTGTGCCGCTCGTCGGGGGACCAGACCCCGACCTTGTTCAGCCAGCCTGCGAGGTTGGTGGTGGAACTGACGTCCGGGCTCAGTGTGACAACACGTTTCGCGGCGTCCGGCGCTTCGCGGCTCAGGTCGAGTAGTACCCGGCCGAGAGCTGCCTGAGTGGTGGACGTGCCGGAGGGCGTACGGCCGATGTCTTTCGGAACTGCCGGGGGCACCAGATGCTCCACCTTCGGGCGAGTCAGGCGCCCAGCGGTTTCGGCGCAGATGCGGCCGGACGGGCTGTCGGTCTCGAACCGTTCCCAGGGCTTCGACGGATCCATGCCGAGTTCCGCCGCCAGGTGCTCGAACTGCTCGGCGGTGAGCAGCGACGAGTGGTTCTGCGGATGACCCTGCGTCGGCAGACCCCGACCCTTGATCGTGTACGCGATGATCACGGTGGGACGGGTGTCGTCGATCTGTGCGTACGCCTCTCGCAGAGCGTCGAGGTCGTGGCCACCGAGATTGCGGATGGCCTCGAGCACCGTGGCGTCGTCGAGGTCGTCGATCAGCGCCGTGATCGCGTCGGCGTCCGCCGCGTCGCCGGGCAGTCTCAGACGTACCTCGTCGGCCGTGCATCGCAGCAGACGCTGATACTCCGGATTCGGCATGTCCAGGATTCGTTCGCGCAACGCGGTGCCGCCCGGCCGGGTGAACAGTGATTCCAGCAGCGCACCGACTTCACGGTGATGACCTGCCAGCCGGCACCCGAGAACATGCGCTCCAGGCGGGTTGCCGCGATGTTCGGCACCACCCGGTCGAGTGATTGGCGGTTGAGGTCGACTATCCACACGATCTCACCCAGTTCGGCAACCGAATGATCGAGAACTGCTTCCCACACAGCGCCCTCGTCGAGTTCGGCGTCACCGACCAGGGAGTACTGACGCCCGGTTCCGGCGCCGCCGAGGGAGGCGTCGACGTATCGGCGAGCGATGGCGCCCCAGATGGGAGCCGTCGCGCCGATGCCCACCGAACCGGTCGAATAATCCACCGGATCAGGATCTTTCGATCTACTCGGGTAGCTCTGCAGGCCCCCGAATTCGCGCAGAGTCGTCAGGTAGGACTCGTCGAGTTCACCGAGCAGATAGTTGATGCCGTGGAGCACCGGCGCCGCATGCGGCTTGACGGAAACCCGGTCGCCGGAACGAAGTTGGCCGAACCACAGGGACGTCATGATCGAGACCATCGACGCGCACGAGGCCTGATGGCCGCCGACCTTGAGCCCGCTGGGATTCGGACGGACACGGTTGGCGTGATGGATCATCGCGGTCGACAACCACAGAACGCGCTTCTCGATCTCCGCCAGTGACTCGGGAGCGTTCTGGTCGATGTTGGGGCTGTTCACGGCCGGTCCTGCCTTCAGTAGTGGACATCGATCACCGCACCGCCTGTACCCCAGATCGTGGGGCCGACGATGTGGTTGTGATGTTTGGCAGGACTTCCTGAGGCCGAACCGTTCGGTGCGGCAAAGTCCAGCCGCACCTGTCGATCTGTTGTGCAGATTCTGCGTCAAAGTCCATCATCGGCATACAGATTGAGCAATAGCTACCCGGTGGATTGAGCAATGTGCGCAACACCGAGGGCTGTGCGCCGTGACAGGTGGGCACTATGCGCAGTGCACTGCCAGTCGCGCGCGGTCAGTCCATCAGGTCGTGGACGTAGCACCAGCGCCAGGATTCGCCGGGCTCGTGTGAGCGCATGACCGGGTGCCCGGTTTCGCGGTAGTGGTTGGTGGCGTGCTGATGAGGGCTGGAATCGCAGCATCCGACGTGGCCGCAGGACAGGCACATGCGCAGGTGAGACCAGTTATCCTCACCCAACTCGGCGCACTCCTGGCAGACGCCGGGCGTCAGCGCCGCCGGGTCCGTTTCGGGCGCGTTGGTTAGTTCCTCGCAACCGGTGGGAGCGGGTGCGGGCTGCTGTGTGCGAGCTGTTGCTCGCTTCAGGATTTTCTTCATCGCCTTCCATACTGCATGCTGCCAGGGTGAACGGCATATTACTGGGGGTTGTAGTAGCGGCGTTGCTGGTGGCGGCGGTCGCGCGAAGGTTCGGGCTGTCTTCGCCGCTGATCCTCGTCCTGGTCGGTTTGATCGCCTGTCAGATACCGGGTGTTCCGGAATTGGAACTCGATCCCGACCTCGTCCTGTTCGTCGTGTTGCCTCCACTTCTGTACTCGGCAGCACTGGACAGTTCATACCTGGCTTTGCGCTCGAATCTGCGTCCGATCGGATTTCTCGCGGTGGGGCTTCCGCTGGCGACGACGGCTGCGGTGGGCTTTGTCGCCTTCCTGATCGTGCCGGAGTTCTCGATAGCGGCTGCTCTGGTTCTCGGCGCCATCGTGGCGCCGCCGGACGCGGTGTCCGCGAGCGCAATCGGACGCAAGCTCGGCCTGCCGCGCCGGATCATGACCCTGCTGGGCGGGGAGAGCCTGCTCAACGACGCCACCGCTCTGACGGCGTACAAGGTCGCTCTCGCGGCTGCCGTCGGTACGGGTGCGACGCTGATCGGCGGCTTCGAGACCTTCCTCGTCGCGGCGGTCGGTGGAACGGTGATCGGCCTCGCGGTGGGGTTCGTCATCTCGAAGGTTCGCGGCAAGCTCCAGGATCCGGTGATGGAGAGCGGAATCGGATTGGTGGTGCCGTTCTTCACCTACCTCGCTGCGGAAGAGGTCCACGCGTCGGGCGTCATCGCGGTCGTCGTAGCCGGATTGTTCCTCGGCCAGCGCTCCACCCGCGCGAGTTATGCGACGCGTTTGCAGGACACGGCAGTGTGGAGGGCCGTCGACCTGATCCTGGAGTCGTTCGTCTTCCTGTTGATCGGTCTCCAATTGCCCAGTGTCGTCAACGGATTGCAGGGGTACAGCACTTCGATCGTCGTCTGGGCGTCGGTTGCCGTTCTCGTGACCGTCGTGGTGGTCCGAATCGCCTGGGTGTTCCCGTTCACGTACGTACCGCGCTGGCTGTCGCCGCGTATTCGAGCGAGGGAGCCGGAGATTTCGGCGCGGGCGGTGTTCGTCGTGTCGTGGGCCGGTATGCGAGGGGTCGTGTCGCTGGCAGCTGCCTTCGCCATTCCGCTGACGGTCAACAGTGGGGAGGACTTCCCGGGCCGTTCGCTGATCCTCTTCCTGACGTTTGTCGTCGTGGTCGGCACACTGTTGCTGCACGGCCTGACGTTGCCGTGGGTGATCCGTGTCCTCGGCGTGCAGGGGGACGAAGAGCAGTCCGACGCCCGCGCCGAGGCGGCAGCCCAGGACAAGGCTGCACGGGCCGCTGCGGCGCGGCTGGACGAATTGGTCGGAGCCGACGCCGACGACGTCCCTCAGGTCCGCAATCGTGCCGCGGACATCTTGCGAAGCTGGAACACCCACCGCGCGAACTCGGCGTGGGAGCGACTGGGACGCAGCGACGAGGATCTGGGGGAGAGCCCGTCGAACGCCTTCCGCTCGCTGCGCCTCGAGATGATCGATGCCGAGCGAGGCGTCTTCATCGCCGAACGCGATGCCGGCCGGATCGACGACGAGGTCCTCCGGAAGGTGCTTCGCGAGCTCGATCTCGAGGAAGCGACGCTCGACCGGGACTAGACCGGCTGGTCTGCTGTCCACGAAGGTAACCGCTGGCCAGGGTCGGTTTACCTGACTGTTGAGGCCTGCAACTTAACCGATTCCACTGAGCGAGACTCGATCCAATTTTCTGTGCCTCCCATCACAGACTGTTTCGTGTTCAACATCACGTCACGGTCTTACCCCGCCTTGGAGGCATTCGAATGAGTCGTAGTTCCCGCCGCGGAAGTCGCAGATTGGCTGCGGCTGCGCTGGCGATCACCGCAAGTATGTTCCTGGCGTCGTGCGCCGACAACGGCTCGAGCAATGGCGGCGGCGAATCCGCTGATTCCGGTTCCTCGCTGAAGATCGGCATGGTCAACGAGCAGGCTGATCCCGGCACTCCCACCAAGGGCGGCACGCTGACGTTCAGCGGTTACTCGGCGGTCACGACTCTCGATCCCGCGAAGGCTCAGGTTGCCGGCGCCACCGGTGGCAGCGAGCTCAGCGCCATCTACGACGTGCTCATGCGTTACGACCCCATCGGGCAGAAGTTCGAGCCCAAGCTCGCTCAGTCGCTCGAAGCGAGTTCGGACAGCAAGACCTGGACGCTGAAGCTCCGCGACGGTGTGAAGTTCAGCGATGGTACAGCTCTCGACTCGAAGGCCGTCGCCGACAGCATCAACCGCTACGTCACCAACAAGGGACCTCAGTCGAGCCTGTGGGCTTCCAAGGTTGCCTCGATCGACACCCCCGACGCGACGACCGTGGTCTTCAACCTCGTTGATCCGTGGACAGGCATCCAGTCGATGCTCGCCACCGGACCCGGCATGATCGTCGCCCCGAGCGCCCAGCAGGGTGACCAGTTCACCCCGATCGGCGCCGGCGCCTTCACCCTCGAGAAGTTCGCTCCCAACGAGGAACTGCTGTTGGCTGCTCGCCCCGACTACTACGACGGCGCACCGAACATCGACAAGCTCAAGCTGATCAGCATCGTCGGAGCTCAGCCCACCGCCGAAGCACTCAAGACGGGCGGCATCGACGCCGCGTACATGCGTACGCTCACCCCGATCCTGGATCTGATCGAGTCGGGTTACCCCGGCTTCGTCGACATCCCGTCGCTCGGTTACATCGCCAACGTGAACATGGCCCCGGGCCGCCCGGGCTCGGATGTCCGTGTCCGCCAGGCGATGGCGCTGGCCGTCGATCCGGAGACGCTCAACACCCGCGTCAACAACGGCAAGGGACTGCCCGGCCAGGAGATCTTCCAGGACACCTCGCGCTGGCACAACGACGTCGCACCGATCGGCGTCGATCCCGCCAAGGCGAAGGAACTGCTCGATCAGGCCAAGGCCGACGGCTACGACGGAAAGATCACCTTCCTCTCCATCCAGGAACCGTCCGCACAGGCAACGGCTCTGGCCATCCAGGCGATGCTCAACGCAGTCGGCTTCGACGCTCAGATCGAATACGTCACCGGTGCAGGTGATCTGGTCAAGCGGATGTACGCCGATCACGACTACGACATGAGCACCGCAGCACTGAGCCTCGCCGAGGCCGATCCCTACGAGCGTCTGTACACGGGCATCAAGTCCGGTGGCCGTAACAACGCGACCGGCTACTCCGACGCCGAAATGGATGCTCTCTTGGACAAGTTGGGCGTCGCAACCACCGACGAGGACAAGAAGGCAGTCCTGGCACAGATCCAGGAACGCGCCAACGAGACCGTCCCGTGGCAGGTGTGGGGCAACGTCGCCGCACTCGACGTGTGGAACCAGAACGTTCACGGACTCGAGCAGAGCCTCGACGGAATCGTGCTCTTCGACGGAGCTTGGAAGTCCTAGAGAGCCTGAAGTTCACAGCCGGCCCCGCGCCCGTATTGCAGCGGATCGGGGCCGGCTGCGAACGAAGAAATGAAATCAGAGGAACTGCTGTGTATTGCGAGCTCGCTGTCCGAAGGAGACGAAATCGATGAACATCGGCGCAATAGGTAAGAAATTGGGCCAGCTCGTCATTGTGATCCTGATCGTCAGCTTCGGAACCTTCGTGCTGGCATCACTGATCCCCGGCGATCCCGCTGTCTCCGTTCTCGGTGAAGGCCGAACGCCTGCCGAGTACGAGGAAGTTCGGCAGCAGCTCGGACTCAACGATCCACTCCTGGTTCGCTATTGGGACTGGCTGACCAGCGCTCTCCAGGGCGACCTCGGCAACTCGCTCGTTCCCCCGCAGCAGGACGTCCTCACCGCGATCAGTTCCGCTCTCCCCGTCAGCGTTCAGTTGGCAGTGATGGGTCTGGTCATCGCACTCGTCGTCGCAGTTCCGCTCGCACTCTGGTCGGCGCACCACGAAGGCGGCGTCATCGACCGCGTCATCAGCGCCGCGACATTCGGTGTTCTTTCCGTCCCGAGCTTCCTCGCCGGTCTGTTGCTGATCATGGTCACCGTCAACTGGCTCGGCTGGTTCCCGCGATCACAGTGGGTGCGCATCGGCGACAGCCTCTCCGGAAACCTCTCACACGCAATACTTCCCGCGATCACCATCAGCCTCCTCGAGATGGCGATGTTCACTCGCGTTCTCCGATCCGACCTGGTGACGACGCTCCGTGAGGATTACATCCTCGCGTCGAAGGCCAAGGGAATGCCCACGCTGCGAGTGCTTTTCAGTGACGCGCTCCGCCCGTCGTCGTTCTCGCTCATCACGATGATGGGTCTGGCTCTCGGCGGCATGATCGGCAGCACCGTGATCGTCGAGACGCTGTTCTCGCTGCCCGGAATGGGCACGCTCATCGTCCGCGCAGCGCAGCAGGGTGATTCGCCGATGCTGCTCGGCGCGGTGGTCGTGATCGCGGTCATCTACGTCCTCGTCAACAGTGCGATCGATGTTCTGTACACCTATCTTGACCCGAGGAGTCGTCGTGTCCATGTCTGAAGTGACGCCAGACGGAGCGGCCCCGTCGCCGGCCCCGTCCGAGGTGATGACATACCGGCAGCAGACAGTCCTGCTGGCTCCCGGTCCCGTCGAGACGCTGGAACAGCCCAAGAATCTGGTCCTGATCGGATCGATTCTCACAGTGGTCGGCGTTGCGCTGCTCGGCACCGCACTCTTCGGTTCAGCGATCATGATGACCGTCCGCATCGTGCTCGCGCTCGTTGCCCTGGTTTTCCTCTTCAAGGGGCTCGGCAAACTCGGTACGTCCAAGTGGGGCAGTCAGTTCGATCTCTCGTACTGGTTGGCGTGCATCTGGCTGGTCGCGCTGATCCTGGCCGCGATCTTCGCGCCGCTGCTGCCGCTCGGTGAGTACAAGGACACGGTCAAGACCTTGGCCGAGCCGGGCTTCGCATCGCCGAGCCTGCTCTCCGATCATCCGTTGGGTACCAACAACTTCGGTCTCGACCTGCTCGCCCGCGCCCTGTTCGGTGCGCGCGCTTCCTTGACTGTCGCCATCTGCGCCGTGCTGATCGGCATGATCATCGGTGGCACCATCGGCGTCATGGCCGGCTATTTCCGTGGCAAGGTCGACGCCGTGGTCGGAATCCTGACCAACTCGCTGCTGGCCATTCCTTCTCTGGTGCTGCTCATCGCACTGGCCGCGGTGCTCACGTCGAACCTGCGCAACATCACCCTCGCACTGTCGATTCTCTGCATTCCCAGCATGGTTCGAATCGCCAGGGCAAACACCATCGTCGTCGCCCAACGGGAGTTCGTGCTTGCCGCGAGAGCCATGGGCGCCACCAAATGGCGCGTCATCTGGCGCGAGTTGGTTCCCAACGTCCTCGTTCCCGTCGCCGCGCTCGGCCTGGTGGCCGTCTCCGGCCTGATCGTCGCGGAAGCATCACTGAGCTTCCTCGGACTCGGTATCGCACAACCTGATCCGACCTGGGGCAACATGATTGCGGAAGGTCAGGGCGGGATCGTGGAGAAGCATCCGTTCATCGTCCTGGTACCAGGCGTCTTCCTCTTCCTGACGGTGTTCTCCTTCAACCTCATCGGCGAGAAGTATCGGAGTAAGCTGTGACCACTTCAGCTCAGCACGGCGTTCCGCTACTGCAGGCGGACAACATCAGAACCGTATTCGCCACTCCCCGTGGCCAGTTGCGAGCAGTCGACGGTGTCTCGATCCACGTCTCCGCCGGCGAGACTCTCGGCATCGTGGGTGAATCCGGTTCCGGCAAGTCGGTTCTCGGGCGCACCATCATGGGACTGCTCCAGAAGGGTCCGGCTCTCGACATCAGCGGGACGGTGACGTTTGCCGGCCGCGACATGTCGACGATGAAGAAGTCGGAGATGAAGCACTTCTGGGGACCCGAGATCGCCATGGTCTTCCAGGATCCGATGACCTCGCTCAATCCGTTCAAGCGCATCGGTACCCACATCACCGAATCCTTGAAGTTCCACCTGGGTCTGAAGAAGGACGCGGCGCGCGATCGCGCAGCGGAACTCCTGTCGATGGTGGGTATCCCCGAGCCCAAGCGTCGGCTCGACCAGTACCCCCACGAACTTTCGGGAGGTATGCGACAGCGTGTGGTCATCGCGATGGCGCTGGCCTGCGAGCCGAAACTGCTGATCGCCGACGAGCCGACCACCGCTCTCGACGTGACGGTGCAGAAGCAGATTCTCGATCTGCTCGCCTCACTGAATGACAAGCTCAACATGGCCGTCATCCTGATCAGCCACGACCTCGGTGTGGTCTCGGGGCGATCGGACCGTGTCGCCGTCATGTACGCCGGTTCCGTCGTGGAAACGTCGGCAACCGAAGAGTTGTTCACTCGTCCTCGCCACCCGTACACCGAAGCGCTGATGGCCGCGATTCCGCGACTCGAATCACCGACGCACACAGTGCTGCAAACAATTCCGGGTGGGCTCCCGGACATGACGAAGCCGATCACCGGTTGCCGCTTCGCCGCTCGCTGCCGGTACGCCCAGGACGACTGCCTGACCGGCGACCCGGCCCTGGCTCCCGGCGGACCGGGGGACAACACAACCGAAAGCCACACGTTCGCGTGCCACTACCCGGTCGACACCCCCGAAGGCACAACGGCATTGGTCGCCAACGAGAAGGCCGGCACTACCGCAGCGGGCCTGACGCTCGCGGTGAAGGAGATGGTCTGATGACTGCATCAGTGGATACCAGGAAGTCCGAGACGGTGGACGCGGCCCTGACGGTCGAGGACTTGGTCGTCGAATTCAACGTCGGCAAGGGCCAGACCGTTCACGCCGTGTCCGGGATCAGCTTCACCGTCGCTCCGGGCGAAACCTTGGGCGTGGTCGGTGAATCCGGCTGTGGCAAGTCCACGGCGGGCCGGGCGATCATGCAGTTGCCCTCACCGACCTCGGGCTCGATCCGCCTCGGAGAGACGGAAATGACGGCACTGGGCGCGGAAGAATTGCGTCGCAGCCGCACTCAGTTGCAGATGATCTTTCAGGATCCCATCTCCTCCCTGAATCCCCGTCGCAAGGTCAAGGCTCTCATCACCGAGGGTCCGTCGATCTGGGGTGGAAAAGACAAGGCTGCCATCGAAGCTCGGGCGCGCGAGGTTCTTGCCGAGGTCGGTCTGGACCCGGACATGGTGTGGGATCGAACCCCACGCGAACTCTCGGGTGGTCAGTGCCAGCGCGTGTGCATCGCCCGCGCATTGATGCTCGACCCCAAGGTCCTGATCTGTGACGAGCCGGTCTCGAGCCTCGACGTGTCCGTGCAGGCGCAGATTCTGAACCTGCTCGAGGACGCGAAGAAGCGTCACGGGCTGTCTTTGCTGTTCATCGCGCACAACATGGCCGTCGTGAAGAACATCAGTGACCGCGTGATGATCATGTACTTGGGTCGCGTCTGCGAAATCGTTCCCGCAGAAGACATGCAGAACCGCGCGCTGCACCCGTACACGCAGCTACTGCTGGCGTCGATTCCCGATCCCGACGCCACCGTCACCGCGGCGCAGAACGTCGAGCAGAAGGTCATCGAACTGCCCTCGCCGCTCAATCCGCCCAGTGGCTGCCGCTTCCGCACGCGGTGCCCGCTGGCTACTGATCTCTGCGCCGAGGAAGTTCCCGAGCTGCGTCTCGTCGAGGGCGGCCATCAGGTGGCGTGCCACAACGTGTGACTACACGCGAAGCATGTTGCGTACGTGACCGGTTTCGTTGATCGACCCGACCCTGCGGCTTCCGTTTCGCGACACGAGAATGCGCGTGACGGACACGTACTCGATCGGGAAGGTCAACGGGCGCTCCAGTCCGAGCAGTTCCTGCAGAACGATGTTGACGACGCCGCCGTGGCAGAAGATCGCCACGGTGGCGTCGTTGTCCGTTGCCGCGACGATCTCGTCGATCGCACCGAGGACTCGCGCACGAAAGGCGTCGCCGTCCACCGACTCGGGGAGCCAGCCGGCTTTGATTCGCGCATAGGTTTCCGGCGCCCGCTCCAGGACCTCGTGCATCGGGATGTAGTGCGGCTGCTCGTAGTCGTATTCCGCCAGACCCTCGCGCTGGGTGACCGGAAGGCCCAATATCTGCGCTACCGGGGCTGCGGTCTCGAGTGCGCGCTTTTGCGGGCTGCTGAAGAGCCCGGTGATCCGGTACGGCGCCAGTGCTGCGGGCAGCCGTAGTGCCTGGGCACGACCTTCGTCGGTCAGCGAGGGATCTGCGCGGCCTTCGGTGACCTCGGCCAGTTCGGGGAGCGCGTGTCGGATCAGGAGTAGTTGCACCTACGTCACCTTGCCATGTAGAGATCGAACGCCACCACGAGGTTTCGGCCGTCGCGTTTTGCCTGGTACATCGCGTTGTCGGCGATATCGAGCAGAGTCTCCATGCCCGGCATCGCGCGATCGGCCCAGGCGACGCCGATACTGACCGTTCCCGCGAAACCGCGAATGGATCGCGCGTGGGCCTCTTGCGCCTCTCTGATGCGCTCCGCGAGCTGGATGGCTTCCTCGAAGGTGCAGTCGGCGGCGGCGACGGCAAATTCTTCACCACCCAGTCGGCCGGAGAGTCCCAGTCCTTCGGTAGCGGCGAGGAGGGTGTTTCCGAACTGTTCGAGGACCGAATCGCCGGTGAGGTGGCCGAGGTTGTCGTTGATCGATTTGAAGTGGTCGAGATCGAGCATCATGACGGCGATCGGTCGTTGTGCCGCGTGCTGGGCGTCGAGGAGTTCCTGCGATTGGGTCCAGAACGCGTGGCGACTCAGCGTTCCGGTGAGGGCGTCGCATTCGGCGATGCGTTGGAGTTCTCGCTCAGCGCGCCGCTGTGCGCCAGTGGCGACGGCTACGGCGATGGGGGAGAGTGCCATCAAGATGACGGAGATCCGGGTGGTCACCCCCTCACTGAGTAGGTGCACCGGATCTGCCAGCGCCAGACGTCCCTTACCCGCCATGACCAGTGCCCACGCGCTCCATCCGGCTGCCAGGAGCGAGGTGCTGAACAGTGAGACACGCATTGCGCACCACAGGAGCGCCGGCATCGGCAGCAGCAGCGCAAGGGCTCCCTGGACCTCCAGGGCGAGTGGCAGACAGGCCAGGAGAGCGGCCAGAGGTGCCAGGATCTGTGCGAGCCGCCTCAAGCGCAGACTCTGCCGCACGGACGGCCCGCAGGTTCTTCGAATGTGTTCGAGCGTCGGTGCCGACAGAACGATCGGCAGCACGATCAGATACGTACACAGATCGGCGAAGAACCACCCCACCAATTCCGTTGCCGCACCGCTTCCTTCGTGGAGTTGAGTGCGTAGTGCGCTGGCGGACCCGGCCGTGAACGACGCCAGAACCGAGATGAGGAAGATTCTGGCCGTGTACTTCGTCTCGGAGATTCGCCGTGGAAAGCAGCCGAGCAAGTTCGCGGCGATCAATCCTGTCGTGACGCCGACCAGATTGATCGCATTCAGTTCGAAGGCCCTCTGCACGGGGCTTCCGGTCGCAAGATCCGCCGTCAGCAGCGCGGCGCCGCCGACAGCGAGTCCGATCGGCGCAAACGAGCGCGGGTTACGGAGGAGAATGCCCAGAAGGATCGCGTTGGCGGGCCAGAAGGTCGACAGAAAACCGGGCGGACGGGCGGCGATGCCCGCCAGGGCGACAACGAGGATCGCCACGAAAATCAGGCACGAGCGCACCCGACGTGTCGAACGGTCCATGGTCAGCCTGTCGTAGAAAGCAGAAGCTGTCCGAGACTAGCAATGATCCGGCTACTGTCCGAGTTGTAACTTTAAGTGTCATCCCCGACGGTTCGGCTGCGTGAGGCGCCGAATCAAGTTCGCCAACTCCTCGGGCTGATCGATCATCGCGTGGTGATGCGCCGGGCGCAGGACGTGAAAACTCCCGCCGAGGTAGGTGGCGAGTTTCTGCTGCTTTGCCATCCAGGCGATGGACCAGGGAGTGGTGTGGCCAGTGTGTGCAGCGACGACGCTGAGGTCGATGTCGGGCAGTGGATGCTTGCTCGAGCGTCGTAAAGCGGTGAGCTCCAGCGCCATATCGGTGTACGCGACGTATTCGATCATCGCCGCTTCCAGATAATGAGGCTCGCGGTAGATCTTCCGGACCCATTCGAGAGTGGCTTCGGACGACCCGCTCGGCGGCACGGACTGGTTGAGGATCTTGCGCGTCGTCGTACCGAGGAGTCGTTGGAGCCCGGTGGTGCTGAACGAAGCCGCGGCGGCTCGGGAGGCGATCAGCAGCAGGTCGCGGGGGAACAGACGTTTCGGCTCCTTCTCGGCACTGGAATCGAGGAGGAGCATCCCCGCCGCCCGGTCGGGGAACAGGCGCGCGAAGCCTTCGACGTAGAAGCCGGCGATGGAGTGGCCGACCACCACGGCCGGACCACTCAGTCCCAGAGTGTCGAGCACGTCGCGGATCCGCTCAGCTTCGCCGCGGACGGTCGGAACTTCGGAAGACGGCTCGCTGAGCCCGAAGCCCGGGCGATCGAAGCGGACGACGGTGTGGTCCGACTGAAGATGACGCGCGCAGTCATCCCAGTCGAACCAATTGCCCGCCAGCCCGCCGCACAGGACGACGACGGGGCCGTCGCCCTCGGCAAGAACATGCAGTCGGCTCTCGCCGACCTGCAATATCTCGCCCGGTGGTTTCACGTGGAACAATTCCGGCACGCGAGAATCCGGACTACTGACGCGGTTTCGCGAGGGGGAAGGCCAGCGTCTCGCGGATGCTGCCACCCGTGATCAGCATGACGATTCGGTCGACGCCCATCCCGAGACCACCCGTCGGCGGCATCGCGTGTTCGAGGGCTTGGAGGAAGTCTTCGTCCAATTCCATCGCTTCCGGGTCGCCGCCGGCCGCGAGCATCGACTGCTCGGTGAGCCGGTTGCGCTGATCCACAGGGTCGGTCAGCTCGCTGTATGCGGTTCCGAGTTCGACGCCCCACGCCACCAGGTCCCACTTCTCGGCGACGCCGGGGATGCTGCGGTGCGGCCGGGTGAGCGGCGACATCGAGGTGGGGAAGTTGGTGTAGAACGTCGGGAACTCCGTGTAGTCCTCGACCAGGTGCTCGTACATTTCCTGCGCGATGGCGCCGGTATCCCAGCTGGACTGGTACGGGATCTCGTTGGCGTCGCACAACTTCTGCAGGTCTTCGAGACTTGTCTCGGGGGAGACGTCGACACCAAGTTTTTCGGCGACGGCGCCGTGCATCGTCTTCACCGGCCACTCACCGGAGATGTCGACCTCGACCAGTTCGCCGTCCGGGCCGGGACGCATGATGATCTCGCGACCGAATGCTGCGACGGCCGCCGCCTGGATCAGCTCGCGGCACATCCGCATCATGCCCTCGTAGTCGCTGTGGGCTTCGTATGCCTCGAGGATCGTGAACTCGGGATTGTGTTTGAAGTCGACGCCCTCGTTGCGGAACACGCGGCCGATCTCGAACACCTTCTCCATACCGGCGACGCACAACCGCTTCAGGTACAGCTCGGGTGCGATGCGGAGATAGAGGTCGAGGTTGTACGCGTTGATGTGTGTCAGGAACGGAGCGGCATTCGCGCCGCCATGCACCTGCTGCAGAATCGGGGTCTCGACTTCGAGGTATCCGCGACCACCGAGTGAATCGCGCAGCGACTTCACGACGGCGCTTCGGGCCTCGAGCAGTTCGCGGGCCTTCGGGTTGAGGGCGATGTCGAGGTACCGCTGGCGGACGCGGGTCTCGGGATCCGAGAGGCCCTTCCACTTGTCCGGCAGCGGGTGCAGGCACTTGCCGTTCATGCGCCACTCGACGGCAATGAGCGACAGCTCGCCCTTGCGGCTGCGCCCGATGGTTCCGCTGACTTCGATCAGGTCACCGAGATCGAACTCGGCAGCGAACTCCGCCAGCTTCTCGCGGCCGACGTTGTCCTGGTCGACCAGGACCTGAATGTCGCCGGACCAGTCGCGCACGTCCGTGAACACCACTCCGCCGTAGTCGCGGACCCGCAGGAGGCGTCCCGCGATTCGCACGCGGGTGCCCTCCGGTGACTTCGCTGCGGCCGCGATCGTGTGCGTCGGTGGATAGGCGACGGGGTAGGCGGCGATCCCTTCGTCGGCCAGTTGCGCGAGCTTGTTCATGCGCACGCGGACCTGCTCGGGTCGACGCGGACCGTTGGTCGTGAACGTCGGCGCCGAGTCCGGCGGGCTGCCGTCGGCATGCAGTCCTTCGGAAGTCACCAGAGCTGCCGGCACCGCCGCATGCGTACCGGTGTGCTTGACGACCTGGCTGGACTTGCGCCCGAAACTGGGCAGCACCACAAAGCCTTCGGCGATGGCCGACGCGAATCCGACGCGCGGCAGTTCGCGGTTGTCCTCGAAGCAGAGGAAGCGCGGCGCCCAATCCGGCTGGTATTTCACGTTCGAGCGGTACAGCGCTTCGAGCTGCCACCAGCGGGAGAAGAAGACGAGCACCGAGCGCCAGATGCGGAGGATCGGGCCCGCACCGATGCGCGAACCTTCCTCGAACACCGAGCGGAACACGGCGAAGTTGAGCGAGACTCGCACGACGCCGATCTCGTCTGAACGTGTGGCCAACTCCGAGACCATCAATTCGACGACACCGTTGGGCGCCGTCGGCTTACGGCGCATCAGGTCGAGCGAAACACCGTTCGGTCCCCACGGCACGAGCGAGAGCATGCCGACGACGCTTTCGTCCTCGGTGCCTTCACCCATGACGGCTTCGACGAGGAGGCAGTCGCCGTCGAGGTGATCGCCCAGTCGGCCGAGCGCCATGGAGAAGCCGCGCTCGGTGTCGGTGTCGCGCCAGTCGTCGGCGCGGATGATGACGGCCGCCATGTCCTCCGGCGGGACGTCGCGATGGCGTCGCATCCGCACGGTGACGCCGTGACGCCTGACGCGGGTGACCGCCTGGCGCACCGGGCGCATGTCGCGTCCGTTGAGATTGAACTCGCGGGTGCGCAGGATCGCTTCGTCGCCGAGCTGCAGGACGCTCAGGCCCGCCTTCTTGTATGCCGTCGCCCCGGTTTCGCTGGCGCCCATGACGGCCGTCGCCCAGCCGTACTGCGATGCGAGCCCCTGCCACGCTTCGATGGCGTGCGGCCAGGCTTCGGGATCACCGATGGGATCACCACTGGCGAGGCAGACGCCGATCTCGACGCGGTACGTGATCGCGGCCTTGCCGCTCGGCGCGAAGATGACCGCCTTGTCGCGGCGGGTGGCGAAGTAAGCGAGAGAGTCGTCGGCACCGAAGTTCTGGATCAACCCGCGGATCGCGGACTCGTCGTTTCCGGTGAGCGCGTTGTTGGAGCGTTGCGCGCGGAAGAGCGTCATGACGGCGGCGAGGAGCGCGATGGCACCGAGGAGACCGAGGACCGTGTTGACGAAGACACGCGGGTGGCCGTCGAACACCTCGTTGTCGACCGAAGCTGCAGCGGTGACGCGGTTCAGGGCCCAGAGGAATCGCTGGTTCTGCGGTAGGTCACCTGGGAAGAGTTCGACAAGGCCCCAACCGATCACGGTCGCTACAGCCATGCCGCCGATCAGCACGCCGAGTGCTTTCCAGCCGGCGCCGCGCCGTACGCGTGTGTAGAACTCGGGCCTCGCCGCGATGAGGATTCCGATCACGACAAGCAGAACGACAACCGCCACGGCGTTGTTCGGGTTCTTGTCGACGATCGCGGAGGCGATGTTGGTGAGGGTGATCAGTGACAGGTAGATCGTCAACAGCCACCAGGCGATGCGCTTGCGGCTCGCGAGGGCGGCGGCGAGCAGGGCGACGACGAGCGCCCACGACAGGCTCGTATCCGGTGCGTCGAAGTAGTAGCTGTCGATGTATTCGCGTGGGACGCGGAGGATGTGCCGCAGTACCGGCGAGATGCTCCACAGGAACACCAGTACGGAGAAGACTCCGAGGATCAGTCCCGAGATATGGGGAACCTGGCTGAACCGCCCTTTGCGGAATCGACGCGCCTGGCGCGGATTTTCGGGTGGCGATTCCACCAACTCTGCAGTGGTGTCCGATACCTCGGTCAATGGTGCCATCGAGCTTCCTCTCCTACCGGTCGATCAGATCCTCACGCTAAGTGTGGTCTGTCGTGTCCAGTTTTGTGGGAGGAGGAAGATGATTGACATGACCGACAACATTCCAGCAGTACCCATCCGCGACGAAATGATTCGGCTCGGTCAGTTTCTCAAGCTCGCGAACCTCATCGAATCGGGCGCGGAGGCGAAGGAAGTGATCGCCGACGGCATGGTTTCGGTCAACGGTGAGGTCGAGGATCGTCGGGGCCGTCAGCTTCGTGACGGCGATGTCGTCGAGATCGGCGGGATGGCCGCCAAAGTGGAAGCCCCCGCCTGATCCCGCGACTTCTGACTAGCTTTCGCGAACGACGACGCCGTCCTGGTCGCTGTAAACGATCTCGCCGGGGTTGAAGGTGACTCCGCCGATTTCGATCGGCACGTTCTTCTCGCCCGAACCGGTTTGCGTGCTCTTGCGCGGGTTGGTGCCCAAAGCCTTGACGCCGATGTCGAGGGTGCGCAGGATCGCGGAGTCGCGGACGGCTCCGTTGACGATGACGCCGGCCCAGCCGTTGTCGACGCCGCGGCCGGCAATGATGTCGCCGACCAGGGCGGTGTGGATGCTCGCGTCACCGTCGACGACGAGGACTCCGCCGTTGCCCGGTTCGCTGAGGGTCTGCTTCACGAGCAGGTTGTCCTGGAAGCACTTGATGGTGGTGATGGGGCCGGCAAACACTTCACGTCCACCGAACTGGGTGAACTGCGTGTCGCAGCTACGGATGTCGGGTCCGATCTCGTCGGCAAGGTCAGCGGTCGCTACAGGCTCGGTCATGCCCACAGGATAGTCGGCGGGGTTGGCGCCTAGTTGTCGTCGGGGAGTATGCCGTTCAGCACTATGTCGGCAAGAGAATCGGCAAACGGTCCCGGGTCCGAGACGTCACGAACCGACAGCGCGAAGATGGCCGCGCCCGCCATGATGTCGAGAAGAGCGTCGGCGTCGACGCCGCTTCGGATGTCGCCGCGCTCTCTCGCCGCCTCGAGTCGACGGTTCAGCTCGACGCGGACTCCGGCCAGTTGCCGCACCACGAGAACGTCGCGTAATTCCGCGTTTGTTCGCACTTCGCTCATCAATCCGGGAGCAGCGGCTCGTGTGGCGGGAGCTGCGAACAGAGCAACCGCGCCGTGCACCAGCGCGCGGATCTGATCCGTGATCGTGCCCTCGGTGCCGAGTTCGGTGTCGATGTCCGCGCCCTGTTCGACGTCGAGTACGGGGTAGATCGCGTCGTTGACGATGTGTGCCTTCGACGGCCACCGACGGTAGATGGCTGGACGTCCTACTCCCGCACGCGTGGCTATGGCGTCGATGGACGTGCCCGCGTACCCCTTTTCTTCCAACAGTTGCCTGGTCGCGTCCAGTACTGCGTCGTCGATTGCAGGGTTTCGCTGCGGGCCCAGGCGGTGCTGAGTTTCGGAATCTTTGGACATTTTGGGCAAATCCCTTGCGGTATCGCTGTGATGGCCGTTACATTCTGTCACGGCTTTAGTCGATACATATTGTATCGACAATCGGCACGTGCGCATCGGCGCCACCGAACCACGAGGAGTGGTGATGAACCTTCGAACCGAAACAGAAACCTCCGGCGAAGATCCCGACTACGCCGAATTTGCCAGGCCCGGCGAATCCCGCAACGACCCGGCGGAGATGCGGCGCAGCCTCGAAGGCTGGCTCGCGACCGTGCTGTGGCGAGGTTCGAAACCTTCCGTGACCTCGGTCGAGGTGCCGGCCGCGAACGGCATGTCCAACGAAACTGTGCTTTTCGATGCGACGTGGATCGAGGACGGGATTCGAGCCGAGCATCGCTTGGTCGCCCGTATCGCCCCGCGGGACAGTGCGGTACCGATCTTTCCGTCTTACAACCTGGACCAGCAGTTTCGGGTCATGAGCGCCGTCGCCGCTCACACGTCGGTGCCGATCCCGCGGGTGTACTGGTCCGAGAGCAACCCGGACGCGCTCGGCGGCGAGTTCTTCGTGATGGAACGGCGTGAGGGCGAAATCCCGCCCGATGTCATGCCGTACACGTTCGGATCCTGGCTCTCGGAAGCTTCGGCCGACGACTGTTCTCGACTCCAGCAGTCATCGGTCCGGGTGCTCGCCGAGCTACACGCTATGGCCGATCCGCACCTCGCACTCCCCGAGTTGTGCCGCGATGGTGCCGAACCGACTGGGGCAGAAGCACTTCGCGCGCACCTCGAGGACCAGCGGCGCTATTACGAGTGGGCAACAGCCGACGGACCAGGATCTCCTTTGATCGAGCGCGGTTTCGACTGGATCGAAGCGAACTTTCCCGTCGATTCCGGTTCCGCAGTGCTCTGCTGGGGTGACTCGCGGATCGGAAATGTCATCTACCGCGACTTCGAGCCGGCGGCGGTCCTCGATTGGGAGATGGCCACACTGGGGCCGCGTGAGCTGGACCTCGGCTGGATGATCTTCCAGCACAGGTTCTTCGAGGATCTCGCTGCCATGGCCGGACTCCCCGGAATGCCGGACTTCCTTCGTCGCGAGGACGTGGCAGAGGCCTACGGCTCGCTTTCCGGCCACCAGGTTGCGGATCTAGATTTCTACATCCTTTACGCCGCGCTGCGGCACGCGGTGATCATGTTCCGAGTCCAAAGCCGCGCAGTGGCTTTCGGTCAGGCCGAATTCCCCGACAACCCGGACGAGATGATCCTGCACCACAAAACACTCGAAGCCATGCTCGACGGCACCTATTGGGAGTCGCTCGCAACATCCCCGCTCACAACAGGAGATGCACGATGACACTGTCCCCGCTCGACGACTACCCGGTACATCAGATCGCCGAGACCATCCGCCACGTGGGCACCTCGGATCGAAACTTCTACGACCGCTACTACTTCAACTGCCATGCCGGCGTCGACGGCGACACCGAGCCGCTGTTTCTCATCATCGGTCTCGGTCAGTACCCCAATCTTGGTGTATGCGACGGCTTTGCGGTTCTTCGGCGCGGCGAAGACCATATTGTCTTCCGGGCATCCCGAGCCTTGGGTGACGATCGTATGGACCTGTCAGTAGGCCCGCTGCGAATCGAAATCATCGAGGGTCTGCACCGCCTACGTGTGGTGTTGGACCCGAGTCCCGAAGCGCCGGACCTGAGCTTCGACCTCACCTTCGAGTCCGACGGCCCCGCCAATCTCGAGGCCAGACATTTCCATCGCCAGCTCGAACGAGTCACCTTCGACACGCAACGATTCGTGCAGACCGGAACATGGTCCGGATCCCTGACCGTCGACGGCGACGTCATCCCGGTCACCCCGGAGACGTGGCGGGGTAATCGCGATCGGTCCTGGGGTGTGCGACCGGTCGGCGAAGCGGAACCGCCTGGACGCAAGGCAGATCCGGCGATAGCCGGCAGTCAGAACTTCTTCTGGATTTACTCGATCATGCAATTCGGCGACTTCACCATCGTCACGATCGTTCAAGAAGATCAGCAGGGACGCCGAATCCTCGAAGATGCGACTCGCGTCTGGGCGGACCGCTCGCGCGAGCCGGAGTGGTTGGGTCGACCGGACCACCAGCTCACGTTCATTTCCGGTACTCGCGAGGTGAAGAGCGGAACTCTGTACTTCCGGCGCCCCGGTGCACCAGGCGAATCCGACCACATCCTGGAGATCACCTGCGAACCGATACTGCCCAACTACATCGGTGTCGGCACGGGCTACGGACTCGAGCAGGATTGGCGCCACGGGATGTGGCAGGGCGAACTGGTGGTTCAAGGCCTGCGGGAAAAGGTTTCGGACATCGAATCGTGGAAGAAGATGCTGTGCCCGGTCGACAACCTGGCTCGGTTCACCCTCGTCGAGGACGGCGTAACCCGCACCGGGACAGGCCTGTTCGAGGTAGCAGTCATCGGACCTCACCAGCGATACGGATTTACCGGCATCGGTGATGTCGCTCCGTAACTCCAGATCACCACACCACAAATCCCAAACTGCAGAGAAAGGCACTGCCACATGTCCACACGCACACGAATGTTGTTCGCTCGCACTGCAAAGGCCGCCGCATTAGTTGTTACAGGTGGTCTGATGTTTGCTGCTCCCGCCACGGCAATCCCGCTCGACCTGGGCTCTCTCAACACAGGCTCGCTTGGAGCGGTCGATCTCGGCTCGCTCGATCCTGTCCTCGCGCCGACACCGAATTTGGCCTCCGTGGCCAACTTTCGCGACGTTGCCGGCAACGACGGTAGGGGATACGCCACCGTCGACGGCTCACACCTCAAGCGCGGCGTCATCTACCGGTCCAATGCGCTGACCGCTACCACCGACGCAGACAAGACGACACTCACCGGCCTCGGGCTTGCCGACGCCTATGACCTGCGCGGCGCAACCGAGATCTCCAACCCGTTCATCGGTGGCGCGGACAAACTCCCGGACGGTGTGACGTACACGAACATCCCCATCGAGTTCAAGGATCTCACCCAGCTCGCGACGACGATCAAGTCGCCGGAGGAGGCCAAGCAGTTCTTGGTCGACACCAACCGCAGTTTTGTCACCGATCCCGTTCGCCGTGCCGGCTTCAAGCAGGTCCTCTCGGACATCGCTGCGAGTGACGGGGTGCAGTTGTTCCATTGCACCTCAGGCAAGGACCGCACGGGTTGGACCGCGATGTTGCTGCAGTCCATCGCCGGTGTCCCCGCCCAGACGATCATGGACGACTATCTGTTGAGCAACACCTACCTTCAGGCGACCAACGAGAAGATCCTTGCGCAGATCTCTCAGGCCCTGAGCCCGCAGGTAGCGACCAATCTCGAACCGGCCCTAGGTGTCGACGCTTCGTACCTGGAAGCTGGACTCGCGCAGATAGCCAGCGATTACGGAACCGTCGACGGTTATCTCACCGAAGGTCTCGGACTCACTGCGGACACGATCGCACTTCTGAAGGCCAAGCTCGTCGACTAGTTGCGGGCCGCTAAAACGCTTGAACGAACGAGTACCAGTCGCCGTCGAACTCCTGGTATCCGATCTCGCCGTCGCGGCGGGGCTTGCCGAGATATGGTGCGCCGTCGGGTAAGTACGCCAATCCGATCGAATCGATCAGACCGCCCTCGATGTGGAAGCGACACCCGTTGCCGACGGGCCAGACCTGCAGGACCCGGTAGACGCCAATTGTTCGGTTTTCCAACGACTTCTGGCAATCCGCGGCCACTGCTTCGAGCGAATCTTTCGACAATGCAAACGCAACATGCGAAGGGACGGACAAGGTCACGAGCGCACCGGTGACGAGCACGATCACCGGCGCGATCGTGCTCAAACGCAGAGTTTTGTACTTCATCCAGCCAATCAGGCTGAGTATCAACCACACTCCGCCCAAACCGAGCAGTACTGAGGCTGCGAGCGCAAAGAACGGAAAGTACGCAACCGGCGGCATGAAGGACCACACGATGACGCCGCATGTGAGAGTGACAAGCACTGCGGTGACAATCGCTGTCACCTTCCACCAGGATGCCGGACCTCCACGCTCAGTTGTCGGATCACCGTCAGTCATCGGACAACCCTTGCACAAGGCAGTAGCCGCGGAGTGGCAAGTGGAATTGTTCCCGCTGACGCACCGAGGAAGCCAGTGGCGCTTACCAGGCCATTTCGGTGCGGCCCTCGCGTCGCAGTTGGGAAAGCTGTCGTCCGTCGGCGAGCTGCCAGTCTCTCCAGCCGTGCCTCTGTTGCCCCATGAGTTCTGTCAGTGGCGCTGACGGGGAACCGTAGCGTTTTCCGTTTACCTCGAGCGCTCCGTCCCGTGTGACCGTCGCGGTGAAGTTCAGCCCGCGCCCGATGTCGTGGTAGCTCAGCTGCTGGTCGACCTGCAGATACCCGAATAGCATGAGCTGCAGAATGTCGTCGTCGTAGGTGACTTCAGGATCGACGACTGCGTTGGAAGCTGGTTGTTCCGGCGGAGGTGTGTGCGTGGCGCCCGGGGCTCCGGCGACATGCTGGGCGGTGGAGATATCGCTGGTGGCACGTAGGTCGATCTTCTCGGGTTGCGGCTGCTGCGATCCGACCAGATTCCCAATTCCACGCCCCAATCGCCCGAATCCGGCACCGACCCCTGACACACCGGAGCCGATCGCCCTTCCTGCCGCACTGCCGGCGGCGACAGCTCTACTTCCCACCTCTGCGAGTGCGTCGATAACACTAGGACTCTCGTGCTCGGTCCACCCCATGACTTGACTGCCGCGTGCCTGCGCAAAATCGTCGAGATCGCTTTTGAGCGTGACAATATCGTGGGTGAGGTTGTGGGCGGCGCCCCAACGAAATCCATCGAGTCGGCGCATCTGCGCAAAGTTCGACAGCTCCGAGCGAGCATGGAGTAGGAGTTGGCCGTCGCGTTCGAAATGCTCAGCCAGCAGGGCGCGCGAATCGTCGAGCACCGTCTGCAGATGCTGCGGTTCGGTTGCCTGAACGCGGGCGATCCGCAGTCGTTGCCACAGATACAGCGACTGCTCGCTGACCACCAACAGGTGCAAGGATTCTCCGAGCCGATTTTCTTCGATTGCGCGGCGTAGGTAGTCAGCCCGATCCTGTACCGGGCGCGTGGGATCGAACCCGGCGAGGGTGCGCTTGACGTGTTCGCGGAGGCGTTCGATGGTCACGCTCAGGGCCGGACGGAGTGCGGCAACCGATTCCCAGTCCGCAGTCGGAAGCGCGTCGTGGTCGTCGAGAGTGGCCACGAGTCGTTCGAGGGTGGAGAAGTGCCCGACTACGTCTCCGACGCGGGTCGCTTGAGCAAGGACGAGTAGCTGTTCGACTTTGCCGTCGACGCGGGCGATCGACTCGTTCACCGACGCGATCGCGGCCGAGAGTGCGACCTGCACGGCGAGTAGTTGCAGGGACAGCGCCTGCGTGGGACCGAGAGGCACCTTCTGCCATTGCAGTTGATTCCGGAATTTCCCGCTCTGATCGACAACGGTCATTCGGAAGAAACCGTTGTCCCCAGGGAGGACCCGGTGAGTTTTCAAGGCTTGAACGCTTTCCGGGGACAGTCGCACGAACTGACCGGCCTGGGCGAGAACGGACTGCACGCCGAACACAGCGGCCGCAGCACCGGCCATCGATGACTTGCTGACTCCGGACACGTCCAGGGCTTCGCCGGCGAGATCGGTCATTCGTGCGAGATACCCGGCAACGACCTCTGGGTCTCCGGCGACAAGAATGCCTTCGGGCTCAACGGATATAGCGAGTTCGGTTCCTGGACCACTGCCATCGGCAACGGCAGGGGAAAGGGAGTTCTCTACGGCCGGTGTGTCATTCATCGGGGCATGCATCCTGTCGGTGTCGTGTTTCTGGGGGCGAGTCTGTGGGCGACCGCGGAGACCGCGGTTTCGAATCGCTCTCGTCCTCCGGGTGAGTTCAAGCCCCGGTCAGAGCAGTGTGGAACCTTTCCCGGGATGATGTACAGGTCCCGTTCGATTCCTGCACGGTTCCATCCATCTCGGGCTGCGACGCCCAGCAGCAGCACGATCTCCAGGTTTGGGCACAACCCCACGAATTCGGTAGTCCATTGGGTCCCGCGGGCGCGTTCGGCGGGCGTCGAACCACCGTTCTTGACGCCGGAAACGGGGAAGGGGACGACATTCCAATGCACGACGTCTGAGGACGAGATGCCGGCACGTGAGCCCGCTTCGCGGCAGTTACGTGCAGTGCGGTCGTTGTTGTCGAGGCTGAGTAGGCCAGATCCCGTGCCGGCTTCGGCTTTCGTGGACGGATTATCGAGCAGGACAAGGACCCGTGCATCGATTCCGCCCTGGTCTGGATCTACGTAGGGCACGTATCCATGAGGAAGGCCTTCAGCGTCGGCTATCCGATTCGCAAGCGCGTTCAACGGCGCTACATGGGGATCGTGGATGCGGCGCTTCTTTTCGGCGACAGCGGCCGGGTCGGCGTTGCGTCCGTTACTCATAGCGGTGACCATGCATTGATGTCAGTACTCCTTGGAACGGCGGAGGTCGGTATTTTGTGCAACGAATGACGATCAGGAGCATGCGGCGACGATCCCGCCGATGACAATCGCCAGGACGATGAGAAAACTGATGAATTCCACCACCCCTTCAGCGGATGAATTCTTTTTCGTGGCACTCATCTGTTCTCCACTCCAGGTCTATTCTGCGCAGCGCACTGCCAAATGCCGTAACCGCCATCAGATTGAGACTTCTTATTCGAACCGTGTGTCGCTGGTCAACTTTCCCGTCCTTCGAGGAGTTCTCGATCGAACCCTCGCTTGTGCTCAGTGCTGCTGGTTCACGGGTCGGCCGGATTCGAATCGCCAGATCGCATGATCAAGATGTGTGACATTGCGGCCCGACTTCTCGGCCACCGCTTTCACCAGGGTCGCGGCATCAGTGGGACTGACATTCTCGGGCGCAGATCCGATCGCATCCGCCACAAAGCGGATGACCATGCGGTCAGCTTTCACACCCCCAATACCCGCGAGCATCAAGAAGTAGTTCCAGGTGATCCCGGAGCGCTGTCCCGGCACACTGATCCACGCCTTCTTTGCCTCCTCAATTTTGCTTGGGGCGGCGTTGAAGAGGTCATAGGTACTGTTGATTCCCTGCTCACGCAGCTGAACAGCAGCCTCGTGAATAGCCGCAGCCTTGAGCGGAGCACCCTTGCTCGTCGAGGTTGGTTTGCGATTGTTCGTCATCTCAGCCCATTGCTGTGGACCGCCAAGTTCTGTGAAGGTGCCCAGTAGAGCTCCCGCATTGTCGGTATCCGCATTGCCGCCTTGGGCCTGCCGATATTCGATGTAGTGACGCAGGACGTTCTTGACAGAGTTGTAGTGCGCGCCGGTGGATGCAATCGAGTCGATGATGCACAGGGCAAGACTGTGCGGATAACCGTCGGGTCGGAACCACAGGTCGGGGTCGCCGAGATCGCTATCGCAGCGCTTTGCGAGAAGGTCAACCCGATCATCTGTTGTTGCGGGCATGCTAAGTCCTCTGTTCTGAATATGCGCTCGGTGAAGTTCTCGATGCACTATGCACCACCCCTCTGACATCGCTGAAAGATCAGGCAATGAACAAGGCGATTTTGCCGCATGGTGCAATGATTACGTAACCGATTTCGATGAGAGTTTCCGTTCGGGGTCTGTGTAGCTGAGGCGCTACCTCCACGACATTTGAAAATAGAGGTTACATGTGCTGCCACGGGTGTGGATAAGTCTCATGCGTGCCACCCGTTCGCGGCGGCTGTAGGGTCTCGAAAACTTTCGATTTCTGTTACCGAGCGATAAAACAGGAGAAAAATGATTCAGTTCACGGATTTCATGCCAGTCCCAGTGCCGAGCAAGACGAAGGTGAAGCTCAATATACGAGCAGGCGTCGGCGGTGCGGCGGCATGGGACTTACTTTTGGCGGAGGACTCCGAGGAGTGGTTGAACATGAGCCGCCATCGTGAGCGACACCAGAACAATAATCTCGATCACGCGGAGTATCTGCTCGCGTTCGCGCAGTACTACCCTTATGGGCCCCAATACTTCATCTTCGGTGGGTTCTTTCGGGTTCGCCCGATGGCCCCGGAGATCATCGGCGGCCCGGGCTACGAGCTGGAGCTCCTCGACCAGTACTCGGAGTACATCAAGCGGCTCATCGTGAAGCTGGAGCAGCCGGTCGGCAGAGACTTGTATCTCCGGTGGTACGACAAGATTCAGGACAGCAAGCTCAAGCCCGAGGTGTACGAACTTGCGCCGGACACTAAGCTCGGCACGTTCCCGGGTTACCAGAACGTCAGGCTCAGGCACGCCGAGTTGCAGCGCATCATCGCCAACGACGAGCCGAGCTGGAAGGACGCCCTTTCCAGCGTCAAGGGCGTCTATGTCATCACCGATCTCACCGACGGGCGTTTATACGTCGGGTCGGCCTCGGGCGAGGCGAACGGGCTGTGGCAGCGTTGGTCTAGCTATGCGCACCTGCGCAATCTGACCGGCGGCAACAAGGAACTGGAGAGTATGCGAGGAGACCTTGGCGACTCGCACATCATCGAGAACTTCCAGTATTCGATTCTGGAGATCTTTGACCCGAAGACGAAATCAGAGACGATCCTCCAGCGGGAGTCGTTCTGGAAGCTGGCCCTCGACAGCCGCGAACACGGGATGAATCTGAACTGATCCCGACGGGCTCAAGGCGCAGTGCCCAACGCAATCGAAAGGTATTGTTCATCAATGCTTTCCGCTTGATTGCTTGCGGATCGGTCTGAGATCGAAACGATTTCGAATGGATCGCCTCCGACACCAAAGAGTCCTCCGAGGCCGGAATGTATGGTCGGATTGTGAACCAGGATCTGATCATTCGCCGCTACGTATCCTCGGATGAGGATGTGGTCGTCGACTTGTGGTCGCGCGCTGCCCGTGAAGCCCACCCGTTCCTTGCGGGTGAGGGAACGGGCGAACGGGAGCAGAAGATGCGAGAGGTTTATCTGATTCAGGCCGACAATTGGGTCGCTGAGCACAACTCCGCTGTCGTTGGACTGTTGGGAATGATCGGCTCCGAAATCGGGGGACTGTTCGTCGCGCCGGCGTCACAAGGGTTGGGCGTCGGGCGGGCGTTGGTCGAACACGCCACAACCATGCACGGCGAGGTGACACTCGAGGTCTACACCCTCAACGATCGCGCCCGCAGGTTCTATGCGCTGATGGAGTTCGAAGAAGAGGGGCGTCGACACGACGCCGAGACGAACCATGAATTGATCACCCTTCGTCGTACTGGTCGCGACTCCTCCCTCATCTAGGCATGAGAAACGCGAATCAGCCCGGGTGCCAGGAGTTCCACCACTCCACGATGGGGACCAGCCAGGGAGTCCAGATCTTCCAACTGTCGCCGAGTCCGTACGGCGGTATCGGAATCATGACCATCGTCTCCTGAACGTTCCGCGGACAAACTCGTCAGTGAATCCGATGCGTTCCAGCGTGCTTACGCTTGGGCCTGCTGGTCTGCCTGCAGGTGCTTGACCGGGCATGCCGTGGGGAAGGTGCCGAGGTCTTCGACCTTGTAACCGTTCGGGTAGCTGCGGATGTTGGGCAGCTCGCGGGCGAATTTCCGCTTCGTACGCACGGGGAAGAACCGCAGCAGGCGCGCGCGGACCTTCAGCGCACCGCGTGAGACGACGCGCATCGCAGTGCTCGGGTGCCTGTAGTGGAAGGCGTCGAGTAGGTGATCGTCCATGAGAGCGAAGGCGAATCCCTTGACCAGAGCCTTCGGTGCCAGGTTGTTGGGCGGGAAGGTGCACATCAGGTCGAGGGTGGAATCAGCGACGGCTCGGGCGCCGGGATCGAATGAAAAGTGTTCGCGCTCATAGTCGTCGAGAAGTTTGACGAAGCCCTCGTAGGTGTCCGGCGTGTCTTTGATGTTCATGTACCGACCCAGGTGGCGGTAATAATTCGTCGACCCGACGATCTCGTTGTCGGTCATCTTCCGCCAGCCGTACTCGTCGAGCCATCTGACCGGCGTGACGACGAAGGTGGCCAGGACATAGAGCATGTCGTCGTTGGAGATGTCGTACGAGCCGTGCATCTGATTCATTCGACGCACGCTCTTGCGGCCTTCGGTGCTGCTGAGGCCGTGCTCGAGGATGGCGTCGAGGATCAGGCTGGTGTCGTCGTAGCGCTTCTGAACCTTGTCGGTGAACTCGCCTGTGGAGAAGAGGAGCTTGCCGATCGAGGGGACAGCGTATGTGCGGAACAGTGCGAAGCTGAGCGCCTGATTGATGTCCCAGGGAAACTCTTGCGCCGCGAGAATGCGCGACATCTCTTCGTAATCGGTTTCGGGATCGAGTTGATCCGTGCGACTGCGGAGGTCGTAGCGCTTCATCTGAACACTCCCTGGGACTGGTCTGCGCGCGGCAGAGATAGGTGTGAGCTGCACCACCGACTGTAGTTCTGACAACACGCGTTGTCTAGGGGGTGTGAATAGTCGTCTTTCCTTCGTTTCGGGCGTTGTACCAGGGGTATCCGGAAAGTGTTGTCGACCCGAGGAGCAGCTATGAGCGTCACACGCACGGCCGGGGTTTTTGCGGCCATCGGACTACCGATTGCCGCGAGCGTCATGTTCGCCGGAGTCGCCTCGGCTGATCCGCCCCACCCTTTCGGCGGCGCCGCCGTCACTATCGGGTGCCCGAATCAGGGGTCACTGGCCTCGTTGACCGGGCTCACCGGCCAGTCCGGACCAGAGTCCAATCCGCCCATCGCCAAGGGTGACATTCGCTTCGATTCGTTCCCGGCCGCTGCACCCATCCCGGCGGCGGGTCAGGTGACCGTTGCGTGGGTCAACACCGACACGGGCAAGTCTGGAATCGTCGACCTGGTCGGTACTTATCCGTACCTGTCCGCGACGGTGAACACCGGCGTCGGCAATGTCGTTGCGACGGCGTTCGGTTCGATCAACTGGGGCAGTAGTCCCATCTGCCAGTCGAATCCGACGATCGGCAGGTTCATAGCCTGATCTTGAGCCTCATCGTCGCGGCCTGGACGGGCACAGGGTTGGCGGTATCGCGTGATTATCTGTCATCTCGGAGATACCGCCGGGTCCGCCCCATCCCATATTCTGAAACATGTTAGGTGAAAGCATATTTCAGGGATGGAAAAGGTGGCGACGTGAACGGGTCGAGCGCGCGTCAGTTGATGAGCCAGATGCTCGTCGAAAAACGAAACAGTCTTGCGCCCGAAAAGGTCGGCATGCGCTGCGAGGGTGCTCGCCGAATGCACGGCCTCAGTCGGCGCGATGTCGCGCAGATTGCCGACATCAGCTTCAATCACTATCAGCGGCTGGAACAGGGTACGTCCGTTGGTGTTTCGGCTCCGGTTATCGTGAGGATCTGCGACGCCTTGTTGATGGAAGACGACGAGAAGGCGCGCATGCTGGCATTGCACCAGGTATGGGCGCGCCCTCGTCGACCGCTGGCTGGATCCCGAGTTGCCGGATCTCAGGCTGCCGGTGAAATCTCCGGCAGGCAGCGGGCCAGTTCGTCCGGCGTGTAGAAGAAACTCCCGGCGCTCACCGGAGCGCACGGGGCAGCAAATGCTGTCTCGCGCTCGTTGTAGAGCATTCGGACCAGACGCTTACCCTCCGGTCCGGCGTAGACGTCCCACTGCACGTTCGCAGCCATCGGGCTGACCTGTGATCCGCGCCAGGGGTTGTTCGCATAGGTGTAGAGGTCGCCCTCCGCCTGCGAGACGGTGCTTCCCGGCAGTTTCAAGAGTGCTGCGAAGGGGATGATCGTTTCTGCGTGTGCAAACCGGAAATCCGCTCCCGGGACGGCGTCGTCGCCGGTATGTTTCTGCAGGCCGCGCAGGAACTCGTCGCGCAGGACAGTTGCCATCCGGTAGGTGACGTCTTCACCGGTGAAGCCCGGGCCCTTGGCGTAGAAGTCCTCGGCATCGTTCGTGTATGCGAGCCACTGCGCGTCAGCAGGTTCGATGAACCGCTCGAAATTCCACTTGCCTTCTTCGGCCATGCCCGGAGTGATGATGTACGTGTTGTACAGCATGTACGCGGCGTCGACTTCGTTGTCGATCGTGCTGGAACCCTTGCCACGGTCGACGAGTGAGAACTCGCCCGCACTCAGCCGGTTCACGAAGTCCTCCGAGTAGAGCCTGAGCATCATGTGCCGCGAGACTTCGCGGGTGCGGGGAAGATCGGCGATCTGGTCGTCGACGGCTTTCAGTCGAGGATCGGACTCTTCGTAGTCCTTGTAGTCGGCGTTTGCATCCGAGTCGTGGAAGTAGAGAAGGTCGGCATCCGTGGTCACCGGTGCAACATCGCCGGCGACGGCTGGAAACGCACCGGTCAGCCCTTGCGCGAAGTTCTCGGCGCTGTCCACGGCACGGTCCACACCCGACGAGGTCAAGGTGATGGTGCCCTGTTGCGCTGCGATGGCGTCGAACAGTTGGGGGAGGCGTTCAGTGACCCGCGCGCCGAGCTGTCTGTGTTCGGTGATCCCGCGTCCGCTGAGGTTGCCGTACCCCAGCTTCTTGTTGGCGGCCATGAGATCACGGAGGGCCGGGCCGAATTCCTTGCCGACGGGAGTCAATGCGTTCTCGGCTTCGGCGATTTCCCACAGCTGCAGGCTCAGGTCGTCGTACTTCAGGCTCGACAGTGCTCTGGAACCATGGCGCGCAACACTTTCCGTGTACACGGGGGAGTATCCCGTCGGCGGCGCCTGATAGTCGGCGATGCGCTGGCCGGGAGTGTAGGGCGTCTTGGACGTGAAGCCGCCGTCGCTGACGGTTGGTATCTCTGTCGAACCGGAGCTCGAACCGGCGTCGAGCGAACCGAACGGTGACGCCGTGGCGATGGACTGGACGCTGCTGGTGACAAGCACTAGTCCGACAGCGCCGGCAGCGGCCAGCACGCCGAAGCGTGAGCTTCGCATGGTGAGTTGATCCTCTCCGTCGGTGCCGAGGTGACACGACGGAAGGAAAGTTAGAACAGCTAAGCGTCCGAATTGCACCTATTTGCCCATGTGCAGATGGACGCGGGGTTACAAGTTTCGGATTCGCAGAGCTCAGGAGGGTTTGGCGGCAATCCCGATCGACACGGAGAGCGACAACGCGATGAGGGTCATGGCCAGCCACTGGTAGCTCTTGGGCGTGGGCTGCTTCTTACGTCCGAACTTGCTCACTGATGTCTCCCGTTTGTCCGTGGGTACTCAGCACATATTACTGTTCCATTACCCCAATGGCGCGGTCGACCGGAAACTGTGCGCGATCAGACAGCAGGCGGACCGCGAAGTCCGCCCGCTGCCCCGCGATCAAGAGATCGTGCGCAGTTCCCGTCGCAGTATCTTGCCGGTGACGGTCTTGGGCAGTTCCTCCACCAGCACCACGGAGCGTGGGTACTTGTACGCCGCCATCCGCTGCTTGCAGTGATCGATCAGATCTTCCGGGGTGACGGACGCCCCCGCGACGAGGCTGACAAACGCCTTCACCGTCTCACCGCGGTATTCGTCGGCGATCCCGACGACTGCCGCCTCACGGACTGCGGGGTGCTCGGCAAGAACGTCCTCGACCTCGCGTGGCCACACCTTGTAGCCGGACGCGATGATCATGTCCTTCTTACGGTCGACGACGTAGAACCAGCCGGCTTCGTCCATGAACCCCACGTCGCCGGTGTGGAACCACCCGTCGCGAATGGCCGACGCACTCTCCTCCGGCTTGTTCCAGTAACCGCGCACCACCTGTGGACCTCGGACGACCAGTTCGCCGATCTCTCCGATCGGCAGGATCGCACCGCCCTCGTCTTCGATGCGGACCACGGTGTTGGGTACGGGAACGCCGACAGACAGTGCTCCGGATGTGGGGTCGACCGGCGTATCCGCACCAACGGGAACGGCATGGGTCGGCGACGTGGTCTCGGTCAGCCCGTAGATGTTGTGCAGCGCAGCACCGGTCATGGCGCGGACGGCCTCGGCGGCAGTCGGCGAGATGGGTGCGCCGCCGGAGTAGAGCAACCGTATGGAGGTGAAGTCTTCCGGCGCGCAACCCGGAGTGTTGAGCAGTGCCGTAAAAGCAGTGATGGCGCCGACTGTGAATGTCGGTTGGTGCTCACGAATCGCGTCGAGCATCACCTCGGGGTGGAAGCGATAGGCCAGCACCAGCGGCATTCTCGCCAGGACGGACACCGCGATGTGACCGATCAACCCCGTGATGTGGAAGAGCGGTGCAACTCCGAGAACCGTGTCTTTCGGGGTGAGCCCCAGCCAGTCCCGGTAGACCTGGGCGTTGAAGGTCATATTCGCGTGAGAGGTCATCGCTCCCTTCGGCGGACCCGTGGTTCCCGACGTATACGTCAGTACCGCAATGTCTTCCGGTGCAGCGTCAGTGGTGATCGGATCGCCGAGACGATGTTCGTCGATCAGCGTCGCAAGATCGTCGGTACCGAGATCCTTCTTGACGATTCCGTCGAAAATCCTCGGATCGTTGCGACTTTGATACTCGAGTTCCGAGGTGGTGATAACTCGCCTGACCGGCGAGTCGGAGACGACATTGCGGCCGACGGACTCGTAGAGCCCCTCGAGAGCGATCAGAACCGCTGCTCCGGAATCTTCGAGTTGGTATCCCAGTTCTCGTTCACGGCTCATGGGATTGATCGAGACTGCGACGCCGCCGGCTTTCCAGATTCCGGCGAGCGCAAGCACGAACTGCGGAACGTTCTGGAGGAACAGAGCGACGCGGTCACCCTTCACCAGTCCACCGGCTCGGAGTGCTCGGGCCAGCGCGTCACTCTGCTGATCCAGTTCGGCGTAACTGAGTTGACCGTCGAAGTACTTCACAGCCGTGGCGTCCGGATCAGAGCGGACCGCCGCTGCCAACATTTCGAGCATCGTGGGGTGTTCGACGTCGATGTCGGGGGGAACGTCGTTGCGGTACAACGCCAACCAAGGGCGATCTTCGTATGTCATTTGATGGCAACCGGATTCACGGGAGAGCCGCTGGCCTTTGCGACCTTGAGTGGCGCGGCGACGTACAGGAACGTGTACTGGCCGTCGGCCGCGCAGTCCGCGGCCAACTTCTCCAGATCGCAGATCTCGGTGAACACCACTCCGAGGTTGCGCATCAATGCGTTGTGGAGAACCAGTGCCACACCGTTTTCGGGGTCGGTGGTGACCTCGTTGGCAATGGTGTCAGTGACAAGGTTGGGGATCTCCATGTCCTGGAACCACTGGACGAGTTCGGGGCTGTAGATCAGGCCGGGCTCGCAGAAGCCCTCGTAGAAGGCTTCGCCCTGGTCGAAGAACAGCTTGAGGAAGTTGGTGCGGATGACGAGGATGTCACGCTTCTCGATGGTGACCCCCTGCGCTTCGGCACAGGCCAAAAGATCATGGTGCGTGAAGGTTTCGGCCTTGTCGAGGTTTTCCTTGCCGCGGAACTTTGCCATGTCGAGAAGCACTGCGCGTCCGACGACGCCACGGTCGGCAATCGGTTCGACGCTGGCCTTCTCCAGGCCGCCGACAGTGGTGTCAGCGGAGTATCCGTTCCACAGCGCGCCGTCGTACCAGACGTGGCCGAGCGCGTCGTACTGCGTCGAACCCTGCAGGAACGCGTCGATCTTGTCGTCCGCGTAATGCAGGCCACCGGGGAAGTTGGGGGCGTCGTCGCCGTCCCAGCTGCTCTCGTCGAAGATCTGTGTGCGCTCGGCAGGGCTGCGTCCCGGCCACACCGGATCACCCTTGGGATCGCCGATAAGACGTTGGAGTGTGAACACGGAACCCTGCTTGATGGTTCCGACGCCACGAAGCACCTGTCCGGCGTCGAGGTAGTTCAGTGAACCGACCTCGTCGGACTCTCCCCACTTGCCCCAGTTGCTGGGTGCGTCGCGCAGGAGTTCTCCAAGATATGGCGCCTCGGTCATGGTGATTCGATCCTCTCGCTACCGACACCGAACGATCGCTCGGGCGGACCTGGGTCTTTGTGATCCACATCATGTTCAGGCCGATAATCAGTAGTCAACAGGTTCACCGATTGCCGTGGTCATCGCATTGTTGGAAATCCAATGTTCGGGAATACTGAACACTGTGACCGAATTCGAGAATGCCGTCCTGATCGGAGCGTCGATCCGGCAAGCCCGGCGTCACCGTGGGCTCTCGCTGCGCGAATTGGCCAGGCGTCTCGGCGTCAGCGCAGCTACCCTCAGCGCCGTCGAGACCGGAAAGACCAGAGTCAGCGTCGACAGGTTGGCGGCAATCGGCGGGATTCTCGGAGTGCGTTTCGACGCTCTGCTCCCGGCTGCGATAGTGCGTCCGCCAGAACAGCCACGATGGGGAGGCGACGACGCCGACCCGAACGCACATTTTCGCCCGAACGAGTGGCGAAGGTTCGGCCCGAGTTCGTTCGATCCGGTGTTGGCGGCCGCGCTCGCGGAGATGGTGAAGACCGGATATCACGGTGCTGCGATGCGTGAGATCGCCAATCGTGCGCAGATGAGTGTTCCGGGTCTGTATCACCACTATTCCAGCAAGCAACAGATGTTGGCCGAAATTCTCGACCTCACCATGGCTGAACTGAACACGAGATCGTTGGCGGCTATCGACGAGGGCGAAAGTCCCTCCGAAAGGCTGGCTTTCCTCGTCGAATGTGTGACCTTGTTCCATATCTATCGGCGTGATCAAGGATTCCTCGGCGCCAGCGAAATGCGCAGTCTCACAGCCGAGAACAGGTTGCGCATCACGGAATCACGCAACTACCAGCAATGGTTGATGACGAAGCAGGTCGACGACGGAATCGCTGCCGGTGTGTTCGGGACGGATCGGCCGCGACAGGCCGCGCGTGCAATCGTCGTGATGTGTGTCTCTGTCGCGCAATGGTATCGGCCGAGTGGGCCGCAAACGCCCGAGGAAATTGCACGCGACTACGCGCGTTTTGCACTGGATCTGGTGCGCCTTCAGCGACCGTGACGGACGTCATCCGGTTCGGGTGATGCGCCAGCGGGCAAAGGGGTCCATGCTTGGAAGGTATCCGTACCGCGACTCGAGTAAGGAACGAAACCCAATGTCTTCCAAGCTGTCTCACAAGGCCTACATGATCGGTGCCGGCATCGGAAACCTCTCGGCTGCCGTCTATTTGATTCGAGACGGTGAGTGGAGCGGTGAGGACATCACCATCATGGGGCTGGACATGCATGGAGCGAACGACGGCGAATCTGCCGCTACCTTCCAGCACCAGTACGGTCATCGCGAGCTGGGCAACGACGCGGGCTTCATCAATCGTGGCGGTCGCATGCTCAACGAGGAGACCTATGAGAACCTCTGGGACGTGCTGAGTGTGGTTCCGTCGCTGGACAACCCGGGAAAATCGGTGACGGATGACATTCTCGATTTCGACCACGCGCATCCAACGCACGACGTCGCACGATTGATCGATCGCGACGGCATTCGCAACAAGGGTGAAAACGACTACAAGCACATGCAATTCGACAACAAGGATCGGTACTTGTTGACGAAGCTGATGACGATGCCGGAGTCGGACGAGGCAAAACTCGACGACATCAGTATCGAGCAGTGGTTCGAGGACACTCCGCACTTCTTCACCACCAACTTCTGGTACATGTGGGAGACCACATTTGCTTTCAAGCGGGTGAGTTCGGCGATGGAGCTGCGCCGGTACATGAACCGAATGATTCTCGAGTTCAGTCGCATTCAAACTCTTGCCGGTGTCACCAGATCCCCGTACAACCAGTACGAGAGCATCATCTTGCCGATGCGGGCCTTCCTCGAAGGCAAGGGCGTGAAGTTCGTCAACGAACTGAAGATCACGGAGTTCGTGTTCAAGGACACCCCGCTACGAGACGAGATCATCGTGACGGGACTCGATTACGAAAACGTCCGCACCGGTGAGAAGGGCCGAATCGACGTGGCGGAGGGCGATTTCGTCTTCGACACCAACGGCAGCATCACCGACAGTTCTTCGATCGGCGATCTGGATACCCCGATCGTCGAAGACATGAGATACGCACCGAGTGCGCTGCTGTGGAAGCAGGCCACCGAGCATTTCTACGATCTCGGGAATCCCGACAAGTTCTTCGGGGACCGGGCGCAGAGTGAGTGGACCAGCTTCACCGTCACCACTTCGTCACACGAGCTCATCAACGAGATTTCCCGAATCACCAAGCAGCTCCCCGGAAATGCGCTCAACACATTCGTGGACTCGAACGTGCTTCTCTCGATCGTGGTTCACCATCAGCCGCACTATCACGCGCAGAAGGAGAACGAAGGAGTCTTCTGGGGTTACTGTCTGTTCCCGCGCAAGGACGGCGACTACGTGAAGAAGCCGTTCATCGAGATGACCGGGCGGGAAATGCTGGAAGAGACGCTCGGACACCTCGAGGCGCTCGACGAGAGCGGTGCGCTCGCCGCGCGTCGACAAGAGATTATGGACAGCGTCGTGAATTCGATACCCAGCCATATGCCTTACGCCAGTGCGCTGTTCAATCGGCGCGCCGTCGGCGACCGGCCGCTGGTGGTGCCGAAGCACTCCAAGAACCTGGCGTTCATCAGTCAGTTCGCGGAGCTGCCGTTCGACATGGTGTTCACCGAGCAGTACTCGGTGCGCTGCGCTCAGGTAGCCGTCTACAAGTTCCTGGGGATTCCGGAAGACAAGCTCACCAAGATGCATCACTACGAGAAGGATCCGAAGGTCCTCGCCAAGGCCGCAGTGACGATGTTCCGCTGAGGGGTGCTCAGCGACCGTGCCGCTTCTCGTAGTCCTCGCGAGTGCGATCGGCACGGCGCTGGGCCTTCTCGTCGAGCAGTTCGGGATCGAGTCCGTGGCTCAGCAGGCGGTGACGGCGGTAGATCGTCCCGAGCGCCACGACGAAGTACGCGAGCGGGATGAGCAACAAGGCCATCATGGCCAAGGGAATCCAGATCGGTCCCGGGATCAAGAGGAACAGCAGAAGGATCAGCGTCGCCGGCACGGTGAAGCGGATGATGTAGCGGGCCTGGGCGCCCGGGCCGACCAGATCGTTCCGTACCCAGTCCTGATACCGGTCGGGGAGCGTCTTCCCCAGGAGGTATCCGCAGTACTGAGGAAAGTTCGGGCGAGTCTGTTCGGCCATGGCATCCAGGATAGTGCCTGGTACTGCCGCTTACACCGGTGCCTTGAACGTGCGTCGGTAGGCGCTCGGTGAAACGCCGAGGGCCTCGTTCATGTGTTGACGCATGGATGTCGCAGTCCCGAAGCCGGTTCGAGCAGCAATCGCATCGATCGACAGATCGGATTCCTCCAGTAGTTCCCGCGCCCGATCGACGCGTCTGCTGGTCAACCAGCGGTTCGGTGTGGTTCCGACTTCGTCGCGGAATCGACGGCTGAACGTGCGGACGCTCATGTTGGCGCGCGTCGCCAGGTCCGCCAGGGTGATCGGGTCGTCGAGATGTTCGAGGGCCCAGTGCCGAGCGTCGGCAGTCGATTCCGAAGGTTTGTCGGCCAGGGGGCGTCGGATGTACTGAGCTTGGCCACCGTCGCGCCACGGCGGTACGACGCAACGCCTCGCGACGGTGTTCGCCACTTCCATGCCGTGGTCACGCCTGACGATATGCAGGCAGAGGTCGACTCCCGACGCCACCCCGGCCGAGGTCAGGATGTGGCCTTCGTCGACGAACAGCACGTCGGGATCCACGTTCACCTTGGGATAGACACGCTGGAAATGGTCGGTGTTGCGCCAGTGCGTCGTGGCGCGGAGTCCGTCGAGCAAACCCGCCGCGGCGAGGATGTACGACCCGGTGCAGATCGAGACCAGCCGAGTGCCCGGCCGGATGTGTTGGAAAGCCGCGGCCAACTCGGGGGAGAGGTAGCCGTCTTCGTAGGCCGGACCCAACTCGTACGACGCGGGTATGACGACGGTGTCGGCGGTGGCGAGCAACTCGCTCCCGTGGTCGACCGAGATGCTGAAGTCTGCGTCGGTCTGCACGGGATTGCCGTCGACGGTGCACGTCAGGATCTCGTACAGCGGCCGATCCTCGACGTCGAGGGCACGTCCGAAGATGCGCGCCGGGATGCCGAGTTCGAAGGGAATGACTCCATTCAGAGCCAGTACGACGACGCGATGCGGACCAGACATGGCTTGATTCTTTCATATATTGGCAATCCGGCCACTGTTCTCGATCGAATCCGAACTGCAGAATTCTCTCTGTGACTTCTGAGACCGCTCTCCCCGAATCAGGCCAACAGCAGGTGAGCCCGCCGCGCTTTCACCGCGCCTGGTCCGTCGCGATCGTGGCGTTCCTGGCGTTGGTCGGTGCGGCGAGCTTCCGCGCTGCCCCATCGGTGCTGATCGATCCGCTGCACGAAGATTTCGGGTGGTCGCGCGCCAGCATCTCGGCGGCCGTCTCGGTCAACCTGATTCTGTACGGGTTGACCTCGCCGTTCGCTGCTGCCTTGATGGAGAGGTTCGGTATCCGGGCGGTCGTCACCTCGGCGTTGGCGCTCATCTCGCTCGGCAGTGGTCTCACCATCTTCATGACCTCGAGTTGGCAGCTCATTCTGCTGTGGGGTGTCTTCGTCGGTCTCGGTACCGGTTCGATGGCGCTGGCGTTTGTCGCCACCGTCGTCGATCGCTGGTTCGTCGAGAAGCGTGGTCTCGTGACCGGCATCCTGACGGCCGGTGGTGCTGCCGGTCAGCTGGTGTTCCTCCCGGTCCTGGCGAAGATCGCCGAAACGTACGACTGGAAGAGCGTCGCCTTCACAGTTTCGTTTGCCGCACTGGCCGTTGTGCCGTTCGTTCTGCTGTTCCTGCGTAACTATCCGTCAGACGTGGGTACGACGCCTTACGGCGCGCCCGCCGATTACGCCCCACCAGCCAAGCCTGTCTACCAGCGCGGCGGTGCCGGAGGCCGGGCGATCTCGGTGCTGGTGATGGCGTCGAAGACCAAGGTGTTCTGGCTTCTCGCCGGTACCTTTGCGATCTGCGGCGCGAGCACCAACGGCCTGATCGGCACGCACTTCGTCCCGGCGTCGCACGACCACGGAATGCCGATCACGACTGCCGCGTCCCTGTTGGCGTTGATCGGAATCCTCGACATGGTCGGCACCATTGCTTCGGGTTGGTTCACCGACCGGATGGACTCGCGAAAACTTCTCGGCATCTACTACCTGTTCCGCGGAATCTCGCTGCTCTTTCTGCCGTTATTGCTCGCCAACACTGTGAATCCACCGATGATCGCGTTTGTCATCTTCTACGGGCTCGATTGGGTGGCGACGGTTCCGCCGACCGTCGCGCTGTGCCGTCAACACTTCGGCGCCGACGCCCCCATCGTGTTCGGTTGGGTGCTGGCATCGCACCAGATCGGTGCGGGTCTGGTGGCCTTCTTGGCCGGTCTCGTTCGTGATCAGATCGGCTCGTACGACGCTGCCTTCTTGGTGGCCGGCGCGCTCTGCGCGATCGCTGCAGTCATGTCGTTGTTGATCGCAAAACGTCCGAAAGAGGCAGTATTGGTTGACTCTGTCTGATTCGGCACTGTGATCGGTACCACCGACGGGGTAAGTTGTGTGTAACTCCAAGAACTACTCACCAGTAGGGGTACTGAAATGCCTGCTCCGTCCGCTGCGACCTTCTCGCGGCTCGCCGATCTGATCGCCATCGACAATGTTGCCGATCGCCCGACGAAGTCCATCACCGAGGTGTTCACCGGCAAGGAGCTGGCGATCATCCCCGTCGGCACCGCCGACGACGCACTTGCGGCCATCGCCCGTGCCCGCGTCGCCCAGAAGGAATGGGCCAAGCGCTCCGTCCTCGATCGGGCCGCCGTCTTCCACCGCTACCGCGATCTCATCCTCGAGAACCGCGACGCCCTCATGGACATGGCTCAGGCCGAGACCGGAAAGTCGCGTACCGCAGCTCAGGAAGAAGTCCTCGACATCTCGATGACGTCGCGGCACTACGCACGTGTGGCTCCGAAGCTGCTGCGTCCGCGTCGCGTCTCCGGCATGCTCCCGGGCCTGACGAAGACCGTCGTCCGCTACCAGCCCAAGGGTGTCGTCGGCGTCATCTCGCCGTGGAACTACCCGATGACGCTGGCCGTGTCCGACGCCATCGCCGCGCTGCTCGCCGGTAACGCCGTTGTCCTCAAGCCGGACAGCCAGACACCGTACTGCGCGCTCGCCTGCGTCGAACTGCTCTACAAGGCGGGTCTGCCTCGCGACCTCTTCGCCGTGGTTCCCGGGCCGGGCTCCGTCGTCGGCACCGCCCTGGTCGAGAACACCGATTACCTCATGTTCACCGGTTCCACCGCGACCGGTCAGCTCCTCGCCGAGCAGGCCGGCCGTCGACTGATCGGCTTCTCCGCCGAACTCGGTGGCAAGAACCCGATGATCGTTGCCGCCGGCGCAGACCTGCGCGAGGTCACCGACGCCGCTGTGCGTGCGTGCTTCTCCAACTCCGGTCAGCTGTGCATCTCCATCGAGCGCATCTACGTCGAAGAGTCCATCGCACCCGAGTTCATCCGCATGTTCGGTGACCGCGTCAAGAAGATGAACCTCGCCGCCGGATACGAATTCGGAATCGAGATGGGCAGCCTCGTCTCCGAGGCGCAGGTCAAGGCAATCTCCGCTCATGTCGATGACGCAGTGGTCAAGGGCGCCACCGTCATTGCCGGTGGCAAGGCTCGGCCGGACATCGGACCGCTGTTCTACGAGCCCACCCTGCTCACCGGGGTTCCCGAAGACGCCGAGTGCTACCGCGACGAGACCTTCGGGCCGCTCGTCTCGATTTACCCCGTCAAGGACGTCGAAGAGGCCATCGCTGCGGCCAACGACACCGAGTACGGCCTCAACGCCAGTGTGTGGGCGGGAAGCAAGGCTGCCGGTGAAGCCATCGCAGCGCGCATCCACGCCGGCACCGTCAACGTCGACGAGGGTTACGCACCGACCTGGGGCAGCACCGCAGCACCGATGGGCGGTATGGGTGTCTCGGGCGTCGGTCGTCGTCACGGCGCCGAGGGGCTGATCAAGTACACCGAACCGCAGACCGTTGCCACCACTCGCGTCATGAATCTCGGTGGACCGCGCGGACTTCCGGCCAAGGTGTGGGCAAAGCTCATGCCTCACGCCATCAAGATCATGTCCTGGGTTCCGGGCCGGTAACGGGTGGAAACCGCCAGCGCGTACATCGAGGCAACGCCAGTATCGGTGTGGAAGGTTGTCAGCGACATCGAAGGTATGGGTCGCTTCAGTCCTGAAAATACCGGTGGAACATGGACTTCCGGAACTCCGGGCACTGTGGGTGCAAAGTTCAAGGGCACCAACAAGCATGGTCTGATTCGGTGGAGCACGCACTGCACGGTGGTCGACGTGGTCGACTGCCGGAGGTTCTCCTTCGAATCGGACGAGCCGAAAGCGCGGTGGACCTATGTGCTCGAGCCTTCGGGAACGGGCACCGTGCTTACCGAGACTCGTGAGATCTATGCGACGCCAGCGCTTTACGTGCGCATGATGTCGGGTAGCGGCCTACTCGGTCGGGGTCGAGATCAGCTGATGCAGACCGGAATGGAAACCACCCTGGCGCGCATCAAGGCGTTTCTGGAGAGCTAGAAACTGACACAAGTGGGGCTGCACTCGATTCGAGTGCGGCCCCACTTCTGTTGTTGGAGATCTAGTTTGCAGTGCTGATGAGCGCAGCGTCGATGAGCGCGGTGTAGACACGCTCCGGTTCTTCGGCGATGCGATTGAGTACGTACAGCCACCACTGTGTTCCGAAGATGACGTATTCGCGTGTGGTGAAGCCCGCTCCTCGGAGTGCGTCCAGTTGCTCGGTGCCGAGGCCGAGCAGCATCTCGAACTCGACGTGCTCGCCTCTGAGCTTCGAATCATGTTCGGCGCGTAGTGCTTCGAGGATGTCGCGGTCATGTGTCGCGATGGAGACCTGGTGACCCGAGTCGACGATTCGGGCTGCGTAGTCGAGATACGCGCTGCGCAGTTCGGCACTACCGCGTGGGTAGGCGACGGACTCGGCTTCGAGGAAGGCGCCCTTCACGAGACGGATGCGGCCGGGTCGGTCCAGCAGAGCGGCGAGATCCTTTGCCGTGCGGTGCAGTCGGGCCTGAACGGTGATCCCCACGTGAGTGAAGCGCTCGGCCAGTCGCGCGTGCATGTCGAGGACCAGGTCGGTGCGATCGGACGCTTCGGCGGAGATGATCAGCTCGGCACCGGCGCGTTCCGTGGCCTCGGCCAGGCGCACGACATTGCGAAAGCACTGCTCCGGATTGATCACCAAGCCGATGTGCGAGAGGTCGAACGACACGGTGCTCTCGACACCCGACGTGCCGATTCGTTCCGCGAGTTCCACGAAAACATCGGTTTCGGCGTTCGCGAGCTCGGGATCCCGGACGCTTTCCCCGGTGTATTCGATGCTCGCCTTGTGTCCTCGCGCGAAGATCGAGGGGAGGCGGTCGAAAGCGTCGTCGATGGTTTCGCCGCCGATGTAGCGAGCGGCGACTTTCCGTGCGAGTGCTGCAGTCGCAGCGTTCGCCATGGTGCGTTCTTTCAGGGATTCGTCGAGTGCGAGGCGGCGTAGGACGTCTGCGGCCTGGGCTTGTAGATCCGTGTTCACGGCTTCAGCGTATCCGGACGAGGGTGCGGGAATTATTCTCCAGACCCTTGCGTTCGATCTATTGTCGATATATCGTCGATACGTCAAACAAACACAGACAGTCCAGGAGGACAACATGTACGCCCCACACAACAACCCAGAAATGCAAGAACGTCGCGAGCATGGCCGCCGAGGCCCGCATCGTGGACACGGTTTCCGTCGAGGATTCGAGGGCGAGCGACCCGAGGGTCGCTTCGAAGACCGAGCAGAAGGACGCCCCGAAGGCCGGCGCGGTCGACTTGACCAGCGCGGACACGGTCGGCCTCACTTCGGTGAAGCCGGCGCAGCGCTCCGTCCCGCGATGGGCCTACTCCGAGGTGCCGCTGTCGCGGTAGCCGCAGGTGGGACCGCCGAGCAGGTAGCCAAGGCCGAGGCAATTCTCGCCGAGGCACGCCGAGCACTGTTCGAGATGCTGGCGGAAAAGCCGGCTGACGCGCAGCAGGCTCACGCAGAATCTACCGCCACGCTGCCGGCAGAGTGATCACGGCGCTCAGGCGCCGACGGTGACTTCCTCGCTGTTCATGCCGGAAACGTGGCCGTCGGCGCCCTCTCGCCAGTACCCGACAACATTGTGCTTGTCGCGAGCAATTCCTCGAACTTCCCTCAGATGCTTACGAATGCGACGGCTTGTTGCGCTTTCGCACGCCACCCACGCGTAGATGTCGGCCGATTCGGATTCGGGAAACTCGACCTTCTCCACAGCTTCGAACAGCGCGCTCGGCGCCTTTCCGAGGCCACTCCCCACGAGCCACGTGTACGTGACGTCGCCGCGAGTGACAAATTCCTGTCGATCCTCTTCGGTTTCGACCTCGATGATCGCCTGTGCGACATCGCCTTCACGAAGTTCTTCGACAATCCTGCCCAGTCCGGGGAGACCCGTGGCGTCTGCGACCAGCAGCTGCCAGCGAGGACCCGCCGGTGCTTGGTAGTGGGACCGCGAACTGTCCGACCAGAAGACGCCTAGTAGGTGACCTGGTTCGGCCCGCAGGGCCCAATCCGCTGCAATACCGCCAGGGTGCACGACGAAGTCGATGTCCAGACGTCGGCCGCCGTCGTGCACCTTGCGCACGGTGTAGTGCCGCCACGGTGGCTCGGTTCCGAGATCGGCCTTGCCGTAGTCGGGATTGTTGAAGTAGTCGTATTCTGCTTCTGTTTCACCGGGTTTCGGGAACGCGAGGTCGATGCGCTCGTCGCCTTGTCCGCCGGTCGGCCAGTGCCAGTCGCCTTCTGCCTCGATGCTGATTCGCCGCATGTGCGGGGTCAGGGACGTGACGGTGACAACGCGGGCGGGTTCGCAGAAAGACATGCCTCGACCCTATGGGTCCGGCGTGTCGAAGTGGAGACAGATGCTGTCGCAAGACGGACATCGAGCGCAGCCGAAAAGGCCAGCGTATGCCCCGGGGCATGATTCTTCCCCGGTGCACACGCTGGCCTTTTCAGTTATGTCGGTTCACGCCGCTGTCGGTGGGCTGTTCCCGCCGATCGGCTGTTGATACGGATCAACCGACATCGGTGGATAGAACACCGATTTCCGATCCGGGCCGATCTCCACCCGCCACTCCGTGTGGTGCAGCGTCCGGTGGTGATGACCGCACAACAAGATCAGGTTGTCGAGATCTGTTGGGCCACCATCGTTCCAGTGAACAATATGATGGGCATCGCACCACCCCGACGGAGTTCCGCACCCGGGAAACGCACACCCGCCATCACGAACCGCCAACGCTCGCCGCTGCGGCACCGTCGCCGTTCTCGCTTCCTTACCGCAGTCGAGCGGAACACCATTCTCATCCAACAAAATTCGCGTGACCGTGCAATCGCAGGCCAACATCCGGGCAGTGTCGATACTGATCGGGCCCACCCAATCCGTCCACGCGAAACCCAGTTCCTGAGTCGACGGCAACATATCCTTCATTGCTTTGAGGTCGGTCATGTCTTTCGCCGACGCAGTCACCGTGATGTGCGGTTTCACCCCGCCCTCGATCGGACCCAACCCCGCCCGCTCATACCGCCGCAGTAGTTCGCAAAACCCGTCCGCCCGCCGCAGCGCCGGCGTACGGGTGTCCTTCACACCGTCCTTCTCCGGTATCGGCGCAGACAGACTCGACAACAACGTGATCAGACGGGCCCCGTTCACAGCATCCAGATCACCCTTCACCGACACGCGCCCGTACAGGCCTTTCGAGGCGTAGAACTCGTTACGCTCCGAATCCTCGCCGACCGGGACGCCGTCCTCGCGCTTGCCGTACTGCTTCTCGATCCGCCGGATCGCCGCCCGCACCGCATCGCAATCCGCAATGTTCTGCGACGCCAAACCCAACAGGATCCCGCGAGCCTTGTCCACATCCGCCGGCGTCATGTTCTTGGGCGGATGCTGACAAAACGACGCCACCTGACGGGCTTTCAACGCATCCACGTCACCACGATGAAACGCATCCGCCACAACAGGTTCGAGCATCAACAACCGCGCCAACCCGACCAGCAGACTGCACTCACCGATCTCCAGATTCGTCGAACCATGCAACCACTGCGCGATCGCCCGAAAACCCTTCCCACCGAGAACCTCCCGGGAAAACATCTCCACGATCAGCAACACCATCCGCGACTGCAACTCGTGCCGGACACGCACCAGATCCAGAACCTCACCCTTGAGGTCCTCGCCATCCAGTTGCCACGCATCCCGACTGTCCATGCTCAAAGTTTAATCGAACAAAGTTTCGAACACAAGAGAATCGCAGGCGAAAATAGCTGCTGTTCAGCTACTTTCGACAATTCGGGCAAATGTCAGATCGAACCCAGCTCCCGCGCACGAGCTACCGCCGACGTCCGCGACTTCACTCCCAACTTGCCGAAGATGTGAACCAGGTGCGACTTGACCGTGGTCTCACTCAGGAACAGTTCTTTGCCGATCTCTCGGTTGGAGCGACCCGCCGCCACCAACTTCAGAACTTCGATTTCCCTTGGGCTGAGGCTGGTTTCGGGTTTGCGTACCCGAGTCATGAGCTTCGACGCGATGGCGGGGGAGAGAACGCTGTCCCCGCTCGCAGCGGCGCGGACGGCTGACAGCAACTCGACCGGTGGTGTGTCCTTGAGTAAGTACCCGCTGGCCCCGGCCTCGACAGCGCTCAAGATGTCTGCATCCGTGTCGTAGTTGGTCACGACGAGTACGTGCGGCGGATTCGGCAGCGCGCACACCGCGCGGGTGGCGTCGACGCCCGTCTTCCCGGGGCCGAATCGCAGGTCCATGAGCACGAGGTCGACCGGCGTGGTGGCGCAGAAGGCTATGGCTTCCTCGGCGGTGCCCGCTTCGCCGACTACCTCGATGTCGGCTTCGCTTTCGAGCAGCGCTCGTAACCCGGCGCGCACGATCGCGTGATCGTCGGCGAGCAGCAGGCGGATCACGGTTCGCCGACTTCGAGAGGAAACGTCACCGCGACGGCCGTGTGTCCCGGCTCGGACTCGATGGAGAAAGTCCCGCCCTGCAGTTCGACGCGCCGGCGAATTGCATTGAGGCCGAAAGATTCCGCCGGGCCACGTTCGAGAACTGCCACGTCGAAGCCGCGACCGTTGTCGACCACGTCGAGGCTGACGGTGTCATCGGAATAGGTCAGTGTCACAGCCATTCTGGTTGCATCGGCATGGCGGAGAACATTGGACACCGCGCCCTGAGCGATGCGTACCAATGTTGCTTCGAGGGGCATCGGCAGCCGCACTGCCTCGCCTTCGACCACGGAGCGCGCTTCCAGTTCAGGACTGCTCGCGCGTTCGCAGATTCGACGAAGCGCGTCGGCGAGCGACTGACCGTCCAAGGCCGCGGGCGTCAATTCGGCTATGAGTTGGCGGGTTTCGGCAAGACTGTCCGCGGCAGTTTCCCGTGCGAGGCTGATCTGACGGATGGCCGGGCTGTCCGGATCGGCGCGTTCGGCAGCGTGAAGGAGCATCTGGATGCTCGAAAGTCCCTGGGCCACGGTGTCGTGAATCTCGGCGGCGAGTCTTTCACGTTCCGCGAATTTTCCGGCATCGCGAGACGTCGACGCCAATTCTTCACGGGTGTTCATCAACTCGTCGATGAGACGACCGCGCTCGGCTGCCTCGCGGTACAGCGCTTGATATCCGAGGCCGATTGCAACCGCTACGGCAGCGCCGATGATCGGGCCGACGGCGCCGGCAATCGTCCATCCACGATGCAGGCCGGTGCCGACCACGGCGACAGCCGTTGCCGCGGTGACGGCGAGAAGACTCCAGGGGCGTCGCAGAATATGGAGATAGAGGAAGAAGAGTCCGAACGCGAGGTAGGCGGCGTCGGCGGATACCGCCATCGTCGCGATCCAGACGAGGGTCAGCACGGCCAGCCACCAGCGGGCAGCGTTGCCGCGCAGCCTTTTGGCGACCCCGAAAAGATAGACGGCAACAAAGATCACGGCCAACGCGATGATTGTTGCGGTCAGGTCGGATTCGTCGATCAGCGCTCGAAGAAACACCACACCGGCCAGCGCCATGACAAGGACATGCAGGCCCAGTTGTAGGCCGGCGAAGACAGGCGTGAGCGGAGATCGGTGCATCTCGCCCAGCTTAGCGAGGTTCGGGCCTGGTTCATCCATCAAAAGTTGTAAACCGGGATGGTTCTTTCGAGCGCTGGAATGTCGATCCGAGGTGCGATGGAAAGAGTCTGCATCCGCGAGAGCGTAGAGGCAAGCACAGGAAAGGAATTCACAGTGTTTGTCGCAATGAGGGACTTACGGGCAGCGCGAGGTCGTTTCGCGCTGATCTCCGTCGTGGTTCTGTTGGTTGCACTTCTGGTCAGTTTTCTCAGCGGGTTGACTGCAGGACTTCGCCATCAGAACGTGTCGGCCATCGAGGCCATGAATGCCGACACGGTGGTGTTCGCCGACACCGGAGCCGGGGCGTCGTTCGACGAGTCGGCGCTCACGCAGGACCAGGTCAACGCTTGGACCTCCACGTCGAAGGACGTCGATCCCATCGGAATCGGTCGCGGGAAAGCGGGATTGGCCGACGGAAATCAGAAGTCGGTGGCCCTGTTCGGCGCTGATGGCGGTTTCGGTGACGTGACGCCGTCGGCGTCAGGCACGGTGGTGTTGAGCGAAGGTGCCGCCCGCGATCTGGGGGCGGGCGCCGGCGATCAGGTGAGTGTCGGTACGCAGCAGTTCACCGTCAGCGCCGTTCGCGGTGACGACTGGTACAGCCATTCGCCCGTCGTCTGGATGACGCTCGACGACTGGCAGGCGGCCAATCCACGCGGCGGAGTTGCGACAGTACTGGCTGTCACCGGAGCCTCCGACGCTTCCGCAACGGACAAGGCGGCTGCGACGACGTCGACGACGGTCAGCGGTTCGCTCGACGCGATCGGTTCGTACAAGTCGGAGAACGGGTCGTTGACGTTGATGACGCTCATGTTGTTCGCGATCTCAGCCCTGGTGATCGGTGCGTTCTTCACGGTGTGGACGATCCAGCGAACTCCGGACATCGCGACGCTGAAAGCGCTCGGTGCGACTACCGGTTCGCTGGTGCGCGACGCACTGGGTCAGGCGCTCATCGTTCTGATTGCCGGTGTCACCGTCGGAATCGGGCTGACGGCCGTGGCCGGATCGCTGATCGGTGACGCCATGCCGTTTGTCCTGGACGCATCCACCACCGTCGTACCTGCCGTGGCATTGATCGGGCTCGGTCTGCTCGGCGCGGCCTTTGCACTTCGATTCCTCTCGACCACCGATCCACTCACAGCATTGGGGAGCGCACGATGACCATGACAACCGGCACCACAGTTCTCGACATCCAGAACGTCGATCTGACGTTTCCCGATGGGCAATCGCGGGTGACGGCGCTGGACGACGTGTCTCTGCGACTGCACCGCGGCGAGATCGCCGCGATCACCGGGCCCTCGGGTTCGGGCAAGTCCAGCCTGTTGGCGGTGGCGTCGACGCTGATCCGTCCGGATTCCGGGCACGTCTATCTCCGGACGCCGGAAGGCAGCACCGACATCGCTGCGCTGAGTCGGCGGGCGGCGTCGGAGCTGCGACGCTCGTCGATCGGCATCGTCTTCCAACAGTCGAACCTCGTGTCTTCGCTGACTGCACTGGAGCAGCTCGAGGTGATGGCGCATCTGGGGCAGTCCGTGTTCACGTCACGGGCCCGTCGCAAGGCCGTGAAATCAAAAGCGATGGATTTGCTGGACGCTGTCGGGCTCGCGGATCAGAGCGGAAAACGGCCGTCCCAGCTGTCGGGCGGGCAGCGACAGCGCGTCAATCTCGCGCGAGCATTGATGAACGATCCGCAGCTTCTCGTGGTCGACGAGCCCACGAGTGCGCTCGATCAGGAGCGCGGTGCCGCTGTCATGGATCTGATCATCGGCGTGGTGCGGGAACGCGAGGCGGCAACCCTTCTCGTGACACACGACCGAAGTCACCTGTCTCGGATGGATACTGTCTATCGTGTTGTTGACGGTTCCTTGGCGGAGGATCAGGAGGCGCTCGCGGCGTGACTCAGGCGGGCACGATTCGGGCATTCGTCACTGCATCCGGGCGGGAAGTCAACCCGCGATTTGCTGGGCAGTTAGACTGTTGTCGACTCGGGCAACTTGAGAGGACGTGTTATGGAACGCCGCCGCAATGTTGCGCAGCCGCCACAATCGCCGATTGCGGATCTGGAGCAGATGCCTGCCCTGATTCTCCTCGACCGGCTTCCGGTGCCGGTCATGGCCGTTCACCGCGACGGCAGCATCGTTTTTGCCAATCCGTCCTTCGCTGACATGCTGGGATATCCCAAGAAGGCCGTCTCGGCGTTGCGTTTGCAGGACATCCTCTACGACAAGGATGCCGACGACGTCAGTGCAGAGCAGGCCCATCGTGAACTGAGTTCCGAGCCGGGCTCGGTCAAGGAGTTCGTGCACTCCGACTCCACGTTGGTGCGCGCGACGGTCAGCCAGTCTCTGCTCCGACGGGACGACGACACGATCACCCTTGCCGTCCTCCACGATCTGACGGAGCGCCTGTGGAACAACCCACGGCACATCGACGACAAGCCCACCAAGTAATCCCAGCTACTTCCGGGATTTGACGGTTCGGTCCAGGCCGAGGGTGGCGGCAAGGGTGTTGACCACCCATTCTTCGTACTGTTGGCCGGTCCAACCCGCGCCGACCACGAGGTCTGTGTAGGTCTCGGGACTGAGCAGCGTGAGTGCGACGTTCACGGCTGTTTCGAGGTCGACGGTTGGCGCTTTTTCGACGATGCCGACCATCAGATGTTCCTGCACCGTGCGTCTCTGAGTGCGGTTGATTTGCCACAGACGGGCGGCGTCCTCGTCGGCGGAAGCGGCGGCCCGCAGTGCCAGCAGGATGTCTGCGGTGCGTTCCAGAATGAGCCGTCCGTGGTGAACCTGAATCCGGAGTTGCCCGAGTGGATGTGGGGCGCCGAGTGCTGCCGCCACCCACGGACGGTCGAGAGTTGCCGTCTTTTCCTCGTCGCCCGCAACGGCCACGTCGAGCAGTGCTGACAGCACGCTCGGCTTGTTGCCGAACACGAAATAGACACTCTGCACCGACACGCCCGCCGCCGCGGCAAGCTGCTTGATCGTGGCGGCCGCGTAGCCGGGATCGACAAAAACCTCACGCGCTGCCTCGATGATCTTGCGCCGCGCCGACGTGTCTTCCCGAAGAACCTCAGTCATGATTAGAGTCTAACTCTAGAGTCGAACTCTAGCGACTCGGGAGGCGAAGTAATGACGAAGGTTCTTGTACTCGGTGGCTACGGTGCCGTCGGGATTCCCCTGATGAAACAACTCGCGAAGGTCCCCGAAATCTCCGCGTACTCCGCCGGCCGTGACCCTGCCCGCGCGGACGTCGTCGTTGATCTTAAAGAACCAGGCGCGTATTCGACTGTGGTTCGAGACTTCGATGTCGTGGTGAATGCGTCGGGTTTCGAGGATGTTCGCCTGGCCGACGAAGCGGTACGCGGTGGGGCGGCATTCGTCGACATCACGGCGACCTCGAGCTACTGCGAAGAATTGGAAGCGGTCGACGGACCCGTTCTCATGGGCGTCGGGTTGGCGCCGGGATTGACCAGTGTCCTTGCAACCGAGGCGCATCGACTCGGCGACGGACCCGTGGACATCCTGATCGGCCTCGGCGGTGGAGAACTACACGGGCCGGCCGCAACGGCGTGGACGTACGGGATGTTGGGCACGAGGTTTCCTGATCCCGACGGACGATCGGTCCGCAACTACACCGGGATGAAGACGTTTCGAATACCGGCCGATGCGACCGGCTACCGCACCGGTCCTGCTGTGCGGGCCGACTTTTCGGACCAGCATGCGTTGACGCGAGACCTCGGTGTTCCGGTTAGGACGTACCTGCGATTGGACACGTCCACCGCGACGCTCGGACTTGCGGCCATGACGTGGGCACCCGCTCTACAGAAGGTCGTGCCGAAGAAGCTGTGGGGCTCGGATCGTTGGGTAGCGATGGCCCGAGCGGATACCGGCCCGGCGCTGTGGGTTTCGGGGCGTAGCCAGTCGGTCGCGACGGCAGCTATCGCCGCGCGCGCCGTGCAGGTGATTCGGGATGCCGCGATCTCGAAGCCGACGTGGTTCCACGCGGTGGAAACCACCGAGTCGTTGCAAGCGGCGGTTCCCGAACTGTCAGTGCGGCAATGGGATGGTGCGAGCCGATCGTCCGGCAAGACTGTCCACTAGTCGGGGCGAGCCGAGAAACGGCAATCCGGCGGCCGCATTGGTGAGACAACCGGGTACGACGACGCGGACGACGTGCAGGCCGGCGTGGAGAACATCAGTTGTGGTGAGATCGACCCATGCCGGCCGGAAACCGGCTGCCGTCAGAGCGCTTTCGGTGCCGGCGGCTGATGTCAGAGAGTCGAGTCCCACCTCGCCGACGACGGCACCGACCAGCTCACTCTCGAATCGTGCTTGGATCTCCGGGTCCAGGTGAAGTTGCAAGTGGCATCCGTAGTCCATCACGTCGGCAAAATCCGATCGGTAGGCGCCTGCATAGCTTCGGTCAGCTCGCCAAGGCGCAAGCGGACTGGTCGGGGAGGCCGCGGCTCGACCGATGCCGCTCTGCGGGTTGTCGTAGTCGGCGGAAAGCAGCTGCAGCTGAAGCGCTTCGCCGAGTGACTTGAACGCAGCGGTCTGGGCGTCTTCGTGGCAAGCGGTACCCATGGTCGAGTATCCGGTCAGTCGGTCGCAAACCAGGGCGCCCAGGACGGGGATCTCAAAATCACTCTCGAATGAAATCCACCTGGTCGAGAGGCTGTCGTGATTGCCCAGTCGAAGAAGCGCCTCGGGCATGCCGGTGACGACCCGAACACCACGCCGCCCGGTCCAGGACAGCGTCATCGCGTCTCGTTCGACTATCTCGCGCAAGGCATTGTCGATTGCGAACTTCACCGAGGGTCCGGCGGCGAGACCCGCCTGAGCTACCGGAGAGATCGCCGGACCCGTCCGGGCGACGAAATGAGGATACGAACCCCAGACGAGTTCGGCCGGTACCCAGATATCCGAACCCGTGATCAGGTCGGCTCCGCGAGTCCAGTCCATCTCCAGATCGTCGGTTGGTTCGACGAACGGGAACTGTGGCCGCGCGTACTGGGCGGCGTCGAAACGCGCGAGTTGTGACAGGTCGATGCTTGCTCCGATCAAGGCATCGGCCGACCCGCGGACGATCGGTTTGGCGACGATGTTGCCGCAATATCGTTCCACCGCTTCGCCTATCGCAGCTGCGGTAGGCCGTGCACGGTTGCCCAGATCGAAGCAATATCCGGCGCCGGCCGAGTCACTGGACCAGGGTGAAAAGCGTGCTGAATCACTGACATACGAGTGAATCAGCTTGAACTCGGGCGGAAAGTGCTGGGGAACAACGGCGTCGACCAGCTCTCGAATGATCCCAGTTCGGCGGTCGACGAGCGAAGATGTCATGCGAGGGGGACCGGCAGATGCAGATGGGTGGTCGATGCGCTGGTCAATCTGCTACCTCCAAGAAGGGGAAAGGCTGCCGGGGCGTTGTTGTACAGGCCCGGAGTCAGGACGCGGACGACGTGCAACCCGGCAATCGAGATGTCGCCGGTGGTGAGATCGACGGAAATCGGCTGGTGTCCCCGTGACGTCAGAAACGCTACGAGAGAAGCCAGATCCAACGGCGCTTCGTCGGGAATCTTTGATACCGAAAGTGTTTCGGTGTAGTCGAAGAGATGTTCCTCTGCGGCCAGAGCCATCGTGGGATCAAGATAAAGTTGGGCGACGGTCGGCAGATCGACGATGTCTTTCCATTGCGGATCGAACTCGTCCCGGTAACGACGGTCGGCCCGAAAGGGTTTGTACAGGTGCGCCGGCAGCGTTCCGTCCGCCACGCTGCGCCAGGTCGGCCCGTCGGGGTCGGCGAGGTCGATCGTGATGGCAAGTACCGCGTACGCCTCGACCAGTGCCTTCGAGACTGCCGCCTCCACCGTCGGTCGACAAGCTGTGCCCAGCGCGACCAGTCCACGTCGGTCATCGCGGATCCACGCTGCGGCGACGGGAATGCCGAAGGGGGAGGGAAGCAGCAGCACTCGAACGCTCCGGGTCTGGCTCTCCAGATCCCCGAGTTGGCGGTGCGCAGGCAACCGCTCCCAGTCGGAAAGCTCGATCGCCGGCTGTGACCGGTCCCCGCACCACCACAGCGCGGTGGCATCGCGTTCGAGAAGTTCCAGCAGAGCTGACATCTCGGCCTCGTCGCGTGAGCGTCCCGCTGCGATTCCGGCGTACTGCAACGACGCGATCGGTGGCTCGCAGCGACGGGTGCCTGTGTAGTACCCGAGATAAGTCAGGGCCGCAGGCACGTAGGTGGGCGCTTTCTCGTCCATGGTGTGACCCAATGCCCAGCGAATGTTCAGATCAGAGGCGAAGGGAACAAAGGGGAATCCGGGAAGGCGGTACTGATCCTCGCTGTACAACGCAAATTTCGCCGGATCGACGACCCGTGAGCCGGCCAGTTCCAGCGCTGATGCACTGCTGCGGACCAGATCTTCGGGGACCACGTTGCCGCAATATCTTTCGACGGCCTCACCGGTTGCCGCCCCGCGGGCCGCTGCATCGTTGCGTATCGAAGCCCCGAATCCGTAAGGGTCCGCGCGAAACAGTGAACCGCTGCCGCCGAAGTTTCTGGTGTCGGCCACCCTCGCGGCCCAACCGACCCAGCCCGTCGGCATGTCCGAGCGAATGTGTGGTTCCAGTGAGGTCAGCACGCCGCTCCGGGCGTCGACCAGCAAGTCATCCACCGTCAGTTCCTCCGCGTATCGGCAGGGTCAACGACCCGGAAAATGATTGGTGCAGTGCGGTACTGCGTGTTCCTCGATAGCGATCACCGTCTCCGAGATTGCGTGCGAGTCGTGGGAAGTCCGAGCCGGCGATCCGCAGCGTCAAGACATCACCCGCGCGCACAGTGTGCAACACGGGATCGAGATCGATGGTCAACGTGCCGGAGCAAAGGCTGACGCCGGCCCCACGAGCGATCGACCTGGTGACTCCGGCGCTATCGACGACGCTCAGCTCGACGATCCAGTCAGCTTCGCCCTCGGGCGAATGCACTGTCAACTCCACCGAAGGCATTCCCGACAGCACACACTCGACCTCCATGTCGAAAGTCCAGACAACACCGTCGTTTCGGCCCTCGTCTGCGTGGTGCGTGAAGTTGAAAGGCGCCGTCCTCGGGTCTGGTTCGAGACGAACGCGATTCGCACCCGTGACAAACGGTTCGGTCGACCATTCGCCGACACCCCGGTCGAATACCCGATTGATGGTCAGGGGCCGCGCAGCGAATACCGATTCCATCCACTCGACCTGAAGGCGGCCGAAACTTGTCTCGCCGACCCTTCCAGGGCGGAGGTCGTGCGCCCAGGGGCCCACGATCAAACTCTGCGGCCCGCGCCCCACGGACGTGAAGTGCCGCAGTGTCTCCCGAATCATCGCATCGTCCCAACCGCCGATGTGCAGCCCGGCGATGTCGAGTTCGGAGAGTTCGTCCGCGGACACCAGATCATCGCCACCGAAGTCTTCGCGTTTACGAGCGCGAAGGATCGGCGTCAACCAGCCCGGTGAATCGGAGGTCAGACCAACCTCCTCGATCATCGACTGCACCGGGAGATGTTCCAGCAAAGACGAATCCGAGCGCATCAGGGCAGGGATGAAACCCTCACGAGAGGAAGACGAATCTCCGTGCTCGCCCCACCACGCCAGATGCTCGGCGAGGAGAAGTATCCCCGAGGGATCACGTTTGACGCGGTCGCTTCCGATGGTCGGCACCTTGGAGACGACGCCGTCTACACGAAATGACCGATCGGCGCTGTTGGTCTCGGTAGCAAATGCCCAGGCGGTTCCGGCCGCATACGAAGCCCCGCTTGCGATGACGCACTCCGGTGTCCACGGCTGATCCTGCAGCCACTCGGCCAGGGCGGCGCTGTCCTCGCGCTCGTGGACGTAGGGTTCCCAAGATCCGGTGGAATCGTGCCGTCCACGTACGTCCTGACAGATGAAGGCAATTCCTCGCAATCGCCATTCGATCCCCTCCGCCAGATGCCATCCACGCCCGTACGGGGTGCGGATCACGATCAGTCCCCGCGGTGAAGAATCCGGTGGGAGAAGCACATCCGTAGCCAACGAAGAACCGTCTGCTGCCGGGATCTTCACGCCGAGTGAGATCACCGGAGCGTCGGCGCGGGTTCGAGAACGCCGCCGGGCAGTGGTAGCACGGGATGGCGAGTCATCATGAGGGTTCGCGGATTCATCCGGATCTGGTGGTGAAGGTGTGATGGCGGTGCGCCATGTACACCAGCCACGACGTCCGAACATGCAAGCGCACTGGCCATTGCGGCTGCGGTGGGTTCAAGTTCGAGCGGGCGAGGTTCGCTGCCGGCGAGGTGATTCCACAGTGCCTGCAGATGATCCGGGACGCGCGACGCGGCAAGCCGTCGACCGCAGACGTCCCGGTAGCTTGCGCTGCCGATACCGTCGAAGAAGGGTCCGATGCAGATCTCACCCAGCTCCGCGTGGACGCGTTGCCACGGTGTTTGGTTTCGGCGGCACCAGGTATCGAGTTCCGACCACTCGTCGTGAGGAGGAGCACCGGCAACCGACAGTACGAGGTCCGAAGACGCAACGTCGTCTTCGATTGGCGCAGTAGTGGATACGACCTCGAGATGCGGAAGAGCCTTGGAGAGCAGGGCGATGCAAGCATCGGCAACGGGCCCGATCCCGTCCATCAGCACACGCTGTGGGCGCGGAATCTCTGGCACTTGACCTGGAACAGCCAGCACGCCGCGAGAGACGAGGGCGTCGGCGATCTCGATAGCTCCCGGGCCGAGCACCGAACCAGAGCGCCTGAGAAAGTTGTCGAGTTCCGCGAGGTCTTCGGCCGGCGCGCCGATCGTGACCGCGTTCTCGTCCGGTGTCAGGTAATGCCAAACACCGTCCGTGGTCGGATACAGCTGGTGTCCGTCGGCGAGGGCGTACACGGATCTCCTTGTCGGTGCCCGCACCCGACGAGTCGGATGCGGGCGGGGTCATCGGCAGATCAGACTGTCGAAACAGTCTGGATCAGGGGAGGTTTCAGCTCTGGAAGCTGAACGGGTTGTCGACGAGGGCGTTGGTGCCCACACCCTGCAGGGCGTGTGCGGACGTTGCCTCGGCAACCGGCTCGAAGGTGAACGGGTTGTCGACGAGAGCGTTGGTGCCGACGCCCTGGAGTGCATTGGCCGGAGCCGAGTTGGAGATGCTGTCGAACGAAATGTTGCTCATTGTCATCCCTTCCGTAATGGAAACCATTTCCATTACGATGCCACCGTACGAAAGATCGCCACGGAGAGCAACAGGTACAAGAGAGTGCATACATGAGCGAGACCCCGACGACGGGATCCGTCGAAGCGCAACCACATGTCTTTCGGGACAGATCGTTTCGATTGTTCTTCACGGCTCGTACGATTGCCGTAGCCGGTGCGGCGGTCACCGGAGTGGCCATGCCGATCCTGGTGTTCGACATCAGCCGGTCTCCGTTTCTCACCTCGCTCGCGGCTGCGGGGACGGTTCTGCCGTATCTCGTGTTCGGCTTGTTCGCCGGCGCCGTGGCAGACCGAGTCAACCGGCGGACGGTCATCCTGTGTGCGCAGGCCGTAGCTGCACTTGCTTTGGCGAGTATTCCGGCGGCGCAGGCACTCGGCGTATTGACGGCGTGGCATGCCGTCGGCGTATCGATGTGCATCGGAACGTGTTTCGTGTGGTTCGACGCCGCTGCTTTCGGAGCGCTGCCTGCTCTGGTCGGTCGGCAGAGGATACCGGCGGCCAACAGCGCGCTGTGGACGTCCAGCACGCTGATCGATGTTGTCTTTCCGGCGATAGCCGGCGTGCTTGTGGCCTCGATCGGCCCGGCCTACGCATTGGGTGCTGATGCACTGGCTTACGTACTGGCCGGGCTGGCCATGGCCTCGATCGGAGCCTCGTTTTCGATTACTCCTGCGGCGCCGAAGAAGTCGGGAACCGGAATTGCGCGTGACATACGCGAGGGCCTCAGCTTCCTCTGGCGGTCGCCGCTTCTGCGAGCCTTGACCGGCGTCGGCTTCGTCAATTCCCTGACGCAGGGTGCGGTTACGGCGCTCCTGGTGGTGTACGCATCCGAGAGGCTTGGGATTTCGACGTCGAGTCCGATGATCGGCGCCGTGTGGACGGCCGTCTCCGTGGGTGGAGTGGTCGGGGCGCTCGTGCTTCCACGCCTACCGGCGCAGTGGCCGGTCGGGGCGATCACTGTCGGGGCGCTGACCATCGCCCCGGTGGTGCTGTTCGTCGTTGCGACAACCGGCAACACCGGCGCCGCGATCACGGCGCTCGTCGTCTACTCCGGCTGTGCGACCGTCACCATCCTCAATGGCATCGGTGCACGTCAGCGCCTGACTCCGGATCGTCTGCAGGGGCGCGTGAACACCACGGCGAGGATGGTCGCCTGGGGTGGTTCGCCGGTCGGCGCCTTGATTGCCGGGGCAATCGCAGGACGCTGGGACATCGGCACCGCCTACCTCGTTGCGTGCATCTTTGCGCTGGTCGGGGCGCTCTTCGCGTGGGCGAGCGCGCTGCGGACCGACCCTTATCCGCACAAATGAGCATGTGACTATTAATGAAAACGACTGTCGTTATGGTTAGATCCACCTGTTCATGACTGCGAACCCCACCGACTCAGGAGTGCGATGACGCTGACCAGCGAGGCAGCACCACGAGTGCCGTCGCGTCCACATCCCGTCGGCGAGCGCGGGTACGTCCCGTTTCTGTTGGCCACGGCGGTTGTGCTTGTCGCGGTCTCCACCGTCGCGGTGTGGTCGGGTGCCGCGTCGGTGTCCTTTGCCGACGTGTTCGCGGTGTTGTACGCACACGTCGGCGGTCCGCCGGTCGACCCGTTGCTCGATCGGATCGTGTGGGGATTGCGGGTACCGCGCATTCTGATTGCGGCATTGGCGGGCGCCGGGCTGTCGCTGGCCGGCGCCGTGCTGCAAGCGTTGGTGCGCAACCCGATTGCCGATCCGTACATTCTGGGCGTGGGTTCCGGAGCATCCTTCGGTGCAGTACTGATCATGACGACCGGCATCGGCACCGGCCTGTCGATCGGTGTTCCGGTGGCAGCCTTCCTGGGGGCCATGGTTTCCCTGATCGCGGTTCTCGTACTGGGTCGGCGAGAGGGAATGCTCGTCCCGCTGCGCATGGTCCTGGCCGGAGTTGCCATCGGCTATCTGCTCTCGGCTGCAACAAGTTTTGTGCAGTTGCGCGCCGATCCGAGTCAGCTTTCGGGAGTGCTCTTCTGGTTGCTGGGCTCGGTGAGCGGGGCCAGTTGGTCGGATCTCGGTGTGCCCGCCGCGGTGATCACCGTCTGCGCGGCAATTCTGTTGACACAATCGCGCCAACTCAACGCGTTGGCCATGGGAGACGAGAGCGCGCAATCGGTCGGCGTGGACGTGCGCCGTACCAGGTTGCTACTACTGGTGATCGCGTCGTTGCTGACCGCGGTTGTCGTATCCGTCGCCGGGGGAATCGGTTTCGTGGGGCTGCTCGTGCCGCACGCCGTACGACTTCTGGTCGGTTCCGATCACGGCAAGCTGCTCCCCGCGACCGCGTTGGTTGGTGCCACCTTCCTGGTGATCGTCGATCTTGCGGCTCGGATGTTGGATGCGCCCAACGAATTACCACTCGGGATCATCACCGCCGGATTGGGTGCACCGTTCTTCCTCTGGTTGCTTCGACGGGACGGCGGTGCGCAGTCATGAGATTGTCGGCCAGCGGAATTCACGTCGTTCGGGGCGGACGCCTCGTGGTTTCGGGTGTAGACCTCGAAGCGCCCGAGGGAAGCGTGGTCGGACTCGTCGGACCGAACGGCAGTGGAAAGTCCTCCCTCCTGCGCGCGTTGTATCGCTCGATGAAGCCTCGAAGCGGAATCGTGAAGGTGGACGAGGTGAATGTTTGGGACGATCTCTCGCCTCGATCGGCGGCACGCATCATCGGTGTTGTGGGGCAGGAGCATTCATCCGATTTCTCGTTCAGTGTCCGCGAGGTGGTTGCAACGGGTCGGACGCCGCATCACAGCGCGTTCTCTCGACTCGGTGAGATCGACCGAGACATCGTCAGCGCAGCACTGGTGCGAACCGGCATGCAGGGCTTTGGATCACGTCTCTTCGCCGAACTGTCCGGCGGAGAAAAGCAGCGTGTGATGTTGGCCCGGGCGATCGCTCAACAACCGTCGCTGCTGGTCCTGGACGAGCCCACCAACCACCTCGACATCCGTGCTCAACTCGAATTGATGGAATTGGTCGCCGAACTCGGTACCACGACGATTGTCGCGATCCATGAACTCGCCTTGGCCGCAGCGTATTGCGACTACGTCTGTCTGCTCTCCGGCGGGGTAGTTGTCGCGACAGGACCAACGGCCGAGGTCCTCACCGAGGACCTGCTGTCCGAAGTATTCGGGGTTCAGGTGCATCTCGGCACTCATCCGTTGACCGGGCGCCCCCTGCTTTCGTTCGCCCCTCCGCTCCTACACACGAAAGAAGCAGTGTCTTGAAATCCTCGATACGTACTGCCGCGCTGTTGTGCTCGGCCGTTACCGCCACCGCAGTACTGACCGCATGCGGAAACTCCACGGCGGATTCGGCGGCGTCGTCGTCCGAGAAGATCACCGTCACCAATTGTGATCGCGAGGTCACGGTGCCCAAGACGGCGGAGCGGATTGTCTCGCTGTATCCGTCGATGACGGAACTTCTCATTCAGCTCGGCGCCGCCGACCGCATTGTCGGACAATCGAATACCGACCTCTCTCCTCCCAGCCCCGAACTCGCTGATCAGTTCGCGGCCGTGCCGGTGCTGAGCGCCGGAGTTCCCGCGAAAGAAGCATTGCTCGACGCCCGTCCGGATCTGATCGTCTCCGACGGGGAATACTGGTTCGACGGTGACCGATTGCAGACCATGGACGAATTGCGTGACCTCGGCATCCCGATCTTCGTGAACAGCGGCTACTGCCACAAGGCCGTCACCGAGGGGCGGATCGACGACGTCTGGTCCGACCTTGACGGTCTCGGCGCCTTGACCGGAACTAGTGACGCGGCAGCAACCCTCCTGGCCGACGGCAAGAAGTCCCTCGCAGCAACCGAGGCATCTGTCGCCGGGCAGGAGCCGGTTCCCACTGTGATGGTTCAGGTTTCGGAGGGACAGTCCTATGCTCTGGCCAGGGGCCTCTACAGCAGTGTGCTCGAGGCCGCCGGGGGAAGCAATCTTTTCGAGAACGACCTTCCTGACGGAAAGTACTTCGGCCAGGTAGCCACGGAATCGGTGCTCGCGAAGTCGCCGAAGGCTGTCCTCGTCGTCTACTCCACCGAGTCGGCTCGGGAATCCACCCTGGATGCCGCGCGGACGGCATTTGCCGGAACCCCCGCCGCGGCGTCGAATGCGATCTTTGCCGTTCCGGAGGCGTGGTTCGCCGGCGAGTTGGTCTCGATCGACGGGGCCGGCGAGGTGTCTCGCCTGCTGCACCCGGGTTCGTGACCGCACTCGAGCGAATCGAGGCCGTCGTATCGCTGCATGCAGTGTTGGACCGGACGGTGAGTCCGTCGGAGCTACCGTTCGACGAGCACGCACTGCCGCCGGTGACGTGTGAATCCGTGGAACTGCCGGCCGCGACGCCACTGCCGGCCTGCGGGTTCGCGGACGTCTTGCAGGCACGACGGAGCCGCTACGACCCCGCACAGACGGTACTCCGAGCAGGCGAGCTGTCAAACGTGTTGCACCACAGCCTTGTCAGCAGCCCGACGGCGGGCGGGATGCGCGAACTGACGCTGTCGTTTGTTCTCAGCCGACCCGGAGACGAGCTCGGAGCCGGGGTATACCGATATGCCCGAGGCCGTGCCGAAGCTGTCCGGCCAGGCGACGTGCGAGAGCACCTTCGAGCGAGCCTGCTCCAACCCGAGTTCGTCGACGTGTTCCCGGTTCTTCTGTTTGTGGTCGCCGACGTCGAAGCGCCACTTGAGAAGTACGCGATGCGGCACTACCGCACGATGCACGTGGATGCCGGTGTGCTGGTTCAGAATCTGTACCTCGTGACCGAGGCGATGGGACTTGCGGGCTGCGCCATCGCAGGATTCACGGATGCGCGAGTGGCATCTCTGTTGAATCTCGCGACGACGCAGCTTCCCGTCATGGCTTTTGCACTCGGGAGGCGCAGCTAGGTCAGGCGAGAATACGTGCCTTCTGGGTCTCGAACTCGGCCTCGGTCAATACTCCCGCATTCTTGAGTTCGCCCAGCTTGGTGAGCTGTTCGAGCTTCAAGTCCATCGATGCTGCCGGAGCTGCCTGCGGTGGCAGGGGTGGTAGATCGGGAATCGGCGGCACCGGCTGGGCCTGCGCTGCGCGAGCCTGATCTTCGGCGGCCCAACGGGTCCGCTGACGGCGCTGAACATTGCCGTGAATGGAGCTTGCGACGGCTACCCGGCCGGCTCGCCTCAAGAAACTCATGCGTCCTTCTCCGTATTGCCTGGTGCGGTGTTGTCGAGTGCGGTGGCAAGTTCGTCCAAGCTCAGGTGACCTTCGGTGACAATCTTTGCGCCGCTGCGTGTCCACGCGTCGATCACCGGCAGTATGGCCAGTTCCTCGTAAACGAGCACGGCGGCAACACTACCGGTGGCCAACTCGTCACCAACGGCGGCGATGTCGCCGGCGTCGAGCAGTCCGGAGGCTGCGCCGTCGAACTGCGCCAGATCGAAATCTGCGAGTTCGAAGGTCGATGCCGGTACGACGGCCACTGATCCATCGGCGGCTTTGGTGACGAACTCGAGGTCGAGGATGCGGATCACGCCGGAGTCGACGAGAGTGAGCAGCTGCTCGAATCCTGCGGAGGTCGGTGCACCGCCGGGAAACTCGACGGCAACGTATTCGATCGGACCGAATTGGTCTTGGTTGGACATCGGTTACTTCTTGCCCTTCGTGGGTTGCGGTTCTTCCAGAGCAGGTACTTCGTCGGGCATGCGGCCGGCCGGAATGATGGCGAGCAGGGAGAGTCCGGCGAGGACGAGTAGCGAGGTTCGCAGGGCGCGCAAGCGCGCTTCGGTGTTGATCCGGATGGCTTCGTCGATCTGTGCTTGTGTCGCCGAGGTGTTTTCGAGCGTCACGACGAGTTGATCGTTGGGGACGAAGTTGACCTGGTCGAGATTGATCCCGGACTCGACCTTGAGTGATGCCGGGATGGTGGGGTTGTCGATCAGCTGCGAGCTGACGAGGGAACCAAGGATTCCGACGGCGAAGACGCTGGCCACCGCGATGCCGACGCTGCCGGACATGTTGTGTACCAGTCCCCGCCAGGCACCGACGTCGCCGGCCAGTTCCTTGGGAGCTGCGGTGAGGAGGGTGTTGAACACCAGCGCAACGATGGCGCCCTGCCCGAGGCCGAGGGTGATCAGTCCGATGACGACAAAGATCTGATGCCAGTCGCCACGAATGGTGAAGGCCAACAAGATGAGTCCAGCGGCAACGACGACGAACCCGGCTCGTGCGATCAGACGCGGGGAGTACGTCTTGTACAGACGCGCGACGACGGTGCTCGCGATGAAGATCGAAAGTGTGTACGGGATGATCGAGAACGACGTCTGCAAGCTGCTGCGGCCCTGGATGATCTGCATGTACAGCGGAATGAGGAAGTTGGCCGCGGTTCCCACGAACATCATCGTCGCCATGCAAATCGTGGTGGCGCGCTCGGCGCCGGTCTTGAGGACGTCGAGGTTGAAGAGCTGAGGCTTGTTCTGCGCCTTGCGGCTTCGCGTCCACTGGAAGAATCCCTGCGCGCAGATGGTGCCGAGGACGATCAGGATGGCCGCGGGTGAAACACCGATGACCGAGAACGGCGCAGCGTCGGTGGCCAGGATGACGCCCCACGAGTTCAGGCCGCTGAAACCGAAGCTGAGCAGGATGACGGCAACGGCAGCAATGGCGGCGCCGGCCCAGTCGATGGTGATGTCCTTCTGCGGGGGAACAGGTTTGACCCGGAAGCTCAGGATCAGGTTGACCACCGCGAGAGCCACGACGAGGGCGAACGAGTATCGCCACCCGATCGTCGTCGCGAAGGAACCGGCGATGAGCAGCGCCAGCACACCGGCCGCCGGGATTGCTGCTGCCAGGTAACCGATGGCCTTTGCCTGCTGATCGCCACTGAAGTTCGTGGCGATGAAGACCGTCAACGCAGGAGCGATGAGGGCGATCACGGCGCCGGATGCAGCTTGGGCCACGAACAGCATTGCCGGGCTCTGACTCAGGGCGACCGCGGCCATTGCGAGGCCGTGAATCGCGACGGCAATCTGGAAGACCAGACGCGTTCCGTAACGGGCGCCGATCTTGGCCCCCAACAGAATGAAGGCAGCCATGGCGAAGGTGCCCGCGGTGATCGCGGTGCCGACACTTGTTGCGGGCGTGTCGAGATCGGTGGTGATGCCGGCCATCGAGACGGTCAGGGCGTTGACGGCGAACGACGCCTGAATCTGGGTGAGGACCACCACGATGAGTGGTAGCCAGGAGGCGGTGCTCACGGCGGCCGTTGTGGCGGCCGCGCCAGGCTTTACGGACATGATGGGTCACGCCTTCCTCGACACTGCGTGTACTCGCGACGTGCCCGGATCAGCCACGCACGGCTACATTAGCCGGAATTGTGCTGAATGGTCGCCTGCAAGTGGTTGGTTTCTTCGCGGTAGACCACCATCTCCCGGTGCAAGGCGCGACGGAAGCGCGGTTGCTCGGCCAGGAGTACGGCCAGCACGGTCAGCAACAGCCACGTCGCGGCCGCGCTCGCGAGGAGCAGCAGGACCGGAATCCACGGACCGCCCATCTGCTCGAGCAGCGTCGTCTTTGCCCAGACGCGCCAGTAGAGCATCAGATTGACGATCAGTCCGACACCGTACGAGATGACGAAGGACAGCAGGAACTGCTTCCACGTGCCGTCGTGGCGCCGCGCCGTCATCGGTTCTGCCCGCAGCGGCAAGCTCACCGACATCACGTTCGCGACCCCCAACCAGAGCAGGATCATGGTCAGCACCTGGCCGCACGCCTTCACCAGGTCAGCACTGCTTCCGGAGCGCCACGCGAGGACGGCGCTGAGCAGGAACCCGGCGCTGCCGACGAGGAGCAGCATCACCGCGTTTTTCGCGACGAGCACGTGCCAGAGCCTCGTTCCACCGGACAACGCAGCGCGCACGCGGCCGGCGTCGAAGCTGAGCGCATTGGTGCACACGACGCTTCCGACCACACCCGAGAGTGCATACAGCGCAAGGTAAGGCAGTCGATCTTCCTTGGCGTCCCACTGGAAGAGGCGAATGAATGCCAGGTACGCCAAGCCCATTCCGAGGCTCAGCCCCAGCCGAAAAGCGATCGACCGAGGCTTACCACTCACCACGTGCCGTGCTTCCTCACGGATCCGTGAGCCGAGATCCTGCACGTGCCGGACGACGGGGTTGCCCGAGTTCAGCGGGACGTAACCACGGATCGCGGCGGCGACGGTATCGGTGTCACCGGCATCGAGCGCGGCGACGCGTGCTTCGAGAACCGCAAGGTGGGCGGCGCGCAAGGCTATCCGTGCGGTGGTCACCGCGGCGACGGCGTCGGCCTCGGCCTGCGCGGCGGTGCCGATGCCGGCGTCAGCGGGCAGTGGCGGCTGCAACGTCGTGATCAGTTCGAGTTGGCGCGCCATGTGCGGCGACGGTGACAACCCGCTGTACGACGGTCGGCTCAGCGCTGATCGTTCGTCGTCGAGCGAATCACGGACGGCCGCGGCAGCCTTGCGGACGGCTGCCGGGTTGTGCCAGCGCACCGACCGGGCGTCACGCTCGGCGGCGACGGCCCGGGAGGCAACCTCGGTCAGATCCTCGACCGCTGTCAATGTCTGCTCCACTCGGTTTAGGTTGGTTTCATGACCACCAACTCGGAAAAGGAAGATCTCCAGCGGTACCTGCAGGCAGCACGTGATGCGCTCGTCTGGAAGCTCGACGGGCTGTCGGAGTATGACATTCGGCGCCCGATGACCCGGACAGGGACCAACTTGTTGGGTCTGGTCAAACACATGATCGGCGTCGAGCTCGGGTATTTCGGTCCGACGTTCGGCCGTCGGGTTCCCGATCTCCCCGCGTGGTTGCGTTCGGAGGAACTCAACGTCGACATGTGGGCCCGCGCCGACGAGTCCACTGCCGACATCGTCGAAACCTATCGCCGCACCTGGGCTTTCGCCGACGCCACGATCGAGGAGCACGATCTGGACGCCCCCGGCTTCGTGAAGCACTGGCCGGAGGATCGTCGCGACGTCACACTGCACCGGATACTCGTTCACGTTGTCACCGAGATCCATCGGCACGCCGGCCACGCGGACATCGTGCGGGAGCTGATCGACGGCGCCGCTGGGATGAAGGCGGGCGACAACAATCTGGCTCCCGGCGATGAGGCGTGGTGGGCCGAGTACACCGACCGTCTGGAGACGGCGGCACGCGAGGCCCACCACGCTTGAACTACTCGAATACCGCTGCCGCGCCGATCACCACGACAACGATCACGAAGTTGATCAGTAGCAGTGGCCAGACGAAGCGCAGGAACTTGTCGTAGCCGACCTTCGCCATGGCCAACCCGCCGACAACGACGACGTTGGTCGGGGCAACCATCAGCATCAGGCCGTGGCCCATCTGGAAGGCGGTGATGACGAGTGCTCGGCTGACTCCGGCAAAGTCGCCCAGCGGCGCGAGCAGCGGCATCGCCAGGGTGGCGTGACCGGAACTGGACGGGATCAGGAACGCCAGCGGGATGTTGACGAGCATCACCAGGATCGCGAAGACCCCCGCCGAAGCGCCGCTGACCAATTGCTCCATCGCGTTGAGGATGGTGTCGAGGGTTTCGGTGTTGGTCATGATCACCGAGACGCCGCGAGCGAGCAGGATGACGATCGCCGGTCCGACCATGTCGCCGGCTCCACGCGTGATCAGGGAGACGATCTTCTTCTCACCCATCTTCGCGACTATGCCGACGAGAACGGCGGCGAGGATGAACAGCATCGCCAATTGCGGGAACCACCAGTTCAACTCGAACCAGTAGGGCTCGGTTGCCGTGACGTGGTACGCGTCGTACTCGGCCGGACCGGTAGTGGCGCCGAAGATGCTCGACCACGGGATGACGGAGAAGATCATCAGTCCGAAGGTGAGTCCGGTGATGAGCAGTACCAGCTTCTGAGTTCCGGTGAGCTTGCCGTCGATGTCCACCGGCTCGGCCGGCTCTTCGTCTTCGTCGTCCGCGATGTCGAAACCGACAAGCGACTTGGACGGATCCTTCTTCACCTTTGCGGCGTAGCGGAGAACGAATACCACTGCCACAGCGGTCAATACGATCCACAGGATCACGCGCAGCACGATGCCGTCACCGATGGAGACGCCTGCCTCACCGGAGGCGACGCCGATCGAGAACGGATTGACGGTCGACGCCATGTTTCCGACCAGAGCGCCGAGGATGATCATGGTGGCCGCGACCATGCGGTCGTAACCCAGTGCCGTCATCAGCGGGATGAGCAGGGCGTAGAAGCCGAACGTCTCGACCGAGAAGCCCATCGTCGAACCGAGCAGCGAGAACAGCACCATGATGACGGTGATGAGCAACCAGCCCTTGTCGCTGAGCTTGGTAGCGAGTTGGGAGACAGCGGTTTCGAGACTGCGGGTGGCAAAGCTGACCGAGATGAACGCACCGAGCGCCATGATGAAGAGGACTACGCCGACCGAACCGAAGAGCCGTCCGATGTTGTCGGTGTCGACGAACCCGGTGATCGAATCCTGGACGCCGTAGAGGCCGTTGACGGGGGAGAGGATCAGTTGCTGGATTCGTTCCCAGAACGACAGCGGAGACGTGACGGTTTCGAAGCTGCCGGGAACGGGTGAGCCGTCCACGTCGACGCCGAAGCGTCCGGCCGGAATGAACAGTGCCGCAATCCATACCAGGACGGTGACGATCGCGAGCATCGTGACCGCGCCGGGGAACTCGAACTTCTTCTTGGCCGGAGTAGGTGCGGACCCCGTGTCGGTTTCGGTGCTCATTTCTTCCCCTCGAAGGTGTCGGCGTACTCCTGGAAGAACAGTGCTTTGGCGACGACGGCCTTCTCGAGCTCGTCGAGCAGGACGCGTTCGTTGGGGCCGTGGATGTTCGCGTAACCGTCAGTGGCGCCGAACAACAGCTTCTCGGCGGTGGGCACTGCTGTATCCAAGGCCATCACGAGGGGGATCGAGCCGCCGCCTGCCATCAGCCCGGCCGGCTCACCCCACGACTGCGATAGTGCAGACAATGCCGCGTCGAAGGCCGGTCCACCTTCGGCTGCCGCAAACCCGTCGCCGGTTTCTCCCGCGGTGACAGTCAGTTGCAAACCGAAGGGGCGCAGGGCTTCCAGGTGCCGGACCAGAGCAGCCTGCGCCTCGGTGGCAGGTTGGCGCGGGTGTACGCGCAGATTGATCACGGCGCGGGCAGTGCTTGCGACGGCGTTGACCGCACCGTCCACAGGGGGAGCGTCGATGCCCGTCACGGTGATGGCCGGGCCCGACCAGATGCGTTCGCCGATGCCGCCGGTTCCGAGCAGCGGAAGCCCGTCTTGGATCTCGGCGAGGGTGCGGAACTCGTCCTCGGTGTATGAACTGCCGGTCCACGGTTCGCGCAGGAGGCCGTCGATCGCCACGTCACCGTTGTCGTCGTGCAGCGACGCCAGTGCGCGGATGAGCGCGAGGCGGGCGTCCGGTGCGGCGCCGCCGTAGAGGCCGTTGTGCTTGTCGGCTCCGAGAGTGGTGAGTTCGACGATCACCTGGGCCGATCCGCGCAGTGCGACGGTCAGGGTCGGTGATCCGGGCCGAACGCTCCCGACGTCGGCGATGACCATTGCGTCGGCCGCAAACAATTCGGGGGCTTCCGGCGGATAGTTGTCGAAGGGGCTGCCGAATTCTTCCTGGCCTTCGATGACGAGCTTGACCGTCACTGGCGGCTTTCCGTCGAAGACGCGAAGCGCGCCGATCATGCCGATGACGTTTGCCTTCGAATCTGCCGTACCGCGGCCGTAGATCGCGCCGTCACGCTTGCTCGGTTCGAAAGGCGGTGAATCCCAGAGTTCGACGTCGTCGGCGGGAACGACGTCGTAATGCGAATACATCAATACGGTCGGGGCTCCCTCTGGACCGGGAACTGTTGCAATGATGACCGGCGCAGTTTTACCTGTTATTTCGAGTTTCTCTATCTTCGTGACTCCGGACTTCTCCAATAGAGAAACGATCAGGTCGTGAGCCTCGAACAGGGGCTCGCTGGGGAAACCTTCTGTTGCTATCGACGGAATACGAACAAGTTCGACGAGTTCCGACTCCAGTGCCGGCATCAAAGCTGCAACTGTTTCCTTGATTGTGGAATAGGAGGGCGAGGCGGATTCTTCCGGCACGGAATTGACTCCTTCTGGGAAAGGCGAAAAACATTAGAGGCAGAGTCTTACACCCGATATGCGGGGTGTGAAAGGGTGACCCGAACAAAAAGCCGAAGTGGGGCGTCGGGCCCGCGATTCTTGACATTGACGTCAACGTCAACACACACTGTGACGGTGACCACCAGCGAAACGCAGGAGCGAGCGCGGACAGCCCGCAAACTCGGCGACGGTCCACGCCGTGCCGGACTGCTCGACACCGCTGCCCTCTGCTTCGGCGAACTCGGATACGACGCCGTGACGGTCGAGACGATCACGACCAGGGCTGATGTGTCCCGGGCGACCTTCTACGCGTACTTTTCGTCGAAGGACGAGGTCTTCCGCGCCGTCGCCGAAATGATGTGCCGACGCTTCCTCGACGCTCAGCACATGGAGGGCCCGGAGGATCTACGCGAAGTTCTCCGAACGACCACGTCGGCGTTCATCACGGCCGTGTACACCTACGGTGACCTGCTCGCGGTGATCGAGCATCGGGCGCGGGTGGATTCCGAGGTCGAGCGCAGTTGGTCTGCGGTTCGCGAAAAGCTCGTGAGCCGCTACGTCCGCTTTGTCGAACGGATTCGACAGGTTCACGACGTAGATCCCTGCGTTTCGCCTCCGGTGCTCGTTCAGATGATCTCGGATGCACAGATGGCCGGTGGAGCACGACTGAGTAAGGCGAGTGTCGAAGAGCAGAACCAGTTCATTGCAGATATGACGACGATGTCCGAGCGGTTGATCGGGTTCGAAGAGTCGAAATAGAGTTCTTTTACGAATGGAGTGATCGGTGGCAGAACAAGACGTGCTCGAAGCGGCTCTGGCGGAGATCTCTGCGCTGCAACAAGCGCATTGGCCCGCCGGCATTCCCCGCGCCGTCGAGTATCCGCTCGAAGGTGGGGGACTTGTCGATTACTTGCGGCATTGGGCGATCGAGCGGCCGGATACTCCTGCCATCGTCTTCTACGGCCGGGTCATCACGTATTCCGAATACGACGAGCTTTCGGATCGTTTTGCCGGATGGCTGCTGTCACTCGGAGTCGAACGCGGCGATCGCGTCGGCGTTCACCTGGTCAATTGCCCTCAGTTCCATATCGCGATGCTCGGCATTCTCAAGGTCGGTGCGGTTCACGTGCCGATCAATCCACTCTTCCGTGAACATGAATTGATTCACGAACTCAACGATGCCGGCGTCAAGGTCCTACTGACGCAGAACACCTTCTCGAAGTTGGTGAAGAAGGTTCGCTCACAGACTCCACTCGAACACGTCGCGAAGACTGCAGTGTCGGACATGCTGACGGCGATCCCGACCGTCGAACTGCCCTTCGAGGTCGACGATCCGCGCCTGAGCGACTGGCAGTCGATCATCACCAGTGAGCGGGCGACTCCTGTCGCCACCGAACTCGATTCCCTCGCCGCCCTGAACTACACGGGCGGAACGACGGGAATGCCCAAGGGCTGTGAGCACACTCAGCGCCACATGGTTTACACCGCGGCCACCGCGACGCTTGCGGGCGGTGACCAGGTGGGTGCCAATCCGCCGGTGTCCCTGGTGTTTCTGCCGATCTTCTGGATCGCAGGTGAGGACTTCGGCATCCTGGTTCCGCTCGTCAACGGCGGAACCGTGGTCCTGCTGAATCGTTGGGATGCGGAGACCACGCTCGACGCTGTCGAGGCTTACGGCGTGACCTCGCTGGTCGGAACTGTCGACAATTACGTCGAACTGATGGACACGCCAGGATTCGCGGAGCGAAATCTCTCGACACTCCAGAACGTCATGGCAGTTTCGTTCGTTCTCAAACTCGATCCGGCCACGCGCCAGCGGTGGCGCGAGGCTACAGGCGGCGTTCTGCGCGAAGCGAGCTACGGCATGACCGAAACCCACACCGCGGACACGATCACCCTCGGCTTCCAGGACGGCGACTACGACCTGAAAAGCGAGCCGGTGTTCTGCGGAATTCCGGTGCCCGGCACCGACGTTCTGATCGTCGATCACGACGGCAGGCCGGTTCCCGTCGGCGAGCACGGGCAGATCATCGTGCGCAGCCCATCCATCCTTTCCGCGTACTACCGCAACGAGGCGGCCACCGCCGACGCCATCCGTGACGGCTGGCTGCAGACCAGTGACGTCGGAAAGTTCAGTGAGCGTGGCGGTTTGCACTATTTGGCGCGGAACAAGGAAATGATCAAGACCAACGGCATGAGTGTCTTTCCCTCCGAGGTGGAAGCGCTGCTCATGCTGCACCCGGCGATCGAAAAGGCTGCGGTGGTGCCGAAACCGGACCCGGACAAGGGGCAGGTGGCTTTTGCGTTTGTCCAACTGGTCGAGGGTTCCGACACTGCGGCCGACGAGATCGTCTCGTGGGCGAAGGAGAACATGGCCACGTACAAGGTGCCCGAAGTGGAAGTGCTCGAGGCGCTTCCGATGACAGCGACAGGAAAGGTGCGCAAGGGCGATCTGTTCGAGCGCACTCAGGGGGACAAGTGAGACTGCTGATTGCGAACCGCGGCGAAATTGCGCTGCGGATCATTCGAACTGCCCGTGAACTCGGGATCGAGACGGTGTCGGTGTACGCCGAGGACGACGCGTCCAGTCCGCACGTCGCGGCGGCCACGGAGTCGGTGCCGCTCGGAGCGTCGGGCGCATCCGCGTACCTGGATCAGAGCGCACTGCTGAAGATCGCGGCCGAAACGGGCGCCACGCACGTGCACCCGGGCTACGGATTCCTCAGTGAGAATGCCGAATTCGCGCAGGCGTGCACAGAGGCGGGCATCGTCTTCGTCGGCCCGGACGCCCAGGTTCTCCGGACTTTCGGCGACAAGGCCAGCGCCCGCACCGCGGCTGTCGACTCAGGAGTGCCGGTCCTGCCGTCGACATCGGCGAACGCCGACCTCGACGAGGTGCGTGAATTCTTCGAGCGCAACTCCCGCGGCATCATGATCAAGGCGCTCAGCGGCGGCGGTGGCCGCGGCATGCGCGCGGTGCGTGACCCGAAAGCACTCGACGACGCGTACCGTGTGTGTGCGGCCGAAGCCCAGTCGGGATTCGGCAGTTCGGCACTGTTCGCCGAGGTACTCAGTGAGCACGCTCGGCACATCGAAGTGCAGATCGTGGCGGCACCGGGGCAAGGTGGAACCCACGCGCTCGCTCTGGGTGACCGCGATTGCAGCGTCCAACGTCGCCATCAGAAGTTGATCGAGGTTGCGCCCGCGCAGGGGCTGTCGGGGGCCCTGCGCGATCGTCTTCACGCTGCGGCGGCGAGGCTGTGCGCCGAGGTCGGCTACCGCGGCATCGCGACGGTCGAGTTCCTCGTCGAGGAACGCGGCTTCGTCTTCCTCGAGGTCAATCCCCGAATTCAGGTGGAGCACACGGTGACCGAGGAGGTCACCGGAGTCGACCTCGTCTCCGTGCAGCTCGCGATCGCGGACGGAGTTCCGTTCGAGAACTTGGACTTGCCAACAGGGATCATCGCTGTCGAGAAGGGCTCGGAGACAGTCGGATCCGTGGCAAACGCTTCGGGAATCGCGATCCAGACCCGCGTCAACATGGAAACCATGACGCCGGACGGCAATGCGTTGCCCTCGTCGGGCACGCTCGACAACTTCACTCCTCCGGGCGGGCCCGGCGTGCGAGTGGACACCTTCGGTACGGTCGGACTCTCGCCGAGTGCGCGTTACGATTCGCTCTTGGCAAAGGTGATCACCCACACGCGTCGATCGGATTTCCCTGCCGCGGTGCGCAAGTCGATTGCTGCTCTGAATGAGTTCACCATCGACGGCGTGGCGACCAACCTCGAATTCCTGCAGGCAATACTGTCGGACAAGGACTTCCGCGACGGCCTGGTCGACGTCGACTGGTTGGGTTCTCGATTGGCGGACCTCGTTCCCGAAGCGGACCCACAAACACCCTCCGCGAGTGTTGACATCGCGCCGGACGAGGACGTGGTCCGTGCACAGATGGCGGGAATCGTCGTCGAACTTGCCGCAGTCGGTGACGGCGTCCATGCGGGTGGCCAGGTTGCCGTCCTCGAGGCGATGAAGATGCAGCATGTTCTCTCGGCGCCCGGTGATCTCGAAGTGGTCCGGGTCCTGTCGTCACCGGGGAGGTCGGTGGGTGCGGGCGAACCGTTGCTCGTCGTCCGTAGTGCAAGCGCGGGATCGAAGCTCGCCGAGGTCGACGAGGTGGACCTCGACGACGTGCGTCCCGATCTCGCGGAGATCATCGCTCGCCACGAGGTGACCCTGGACCCGGCCCGGCCCGCAGCCGTGGCGAAGCGTCACAAGCTGGGACGCCGGACTGCTCGCGAGAACGTCTACGACCTGGTCGACGACGACAGCCTGGTCGAGTACGGCGCTCTCGCGTTGGCAGCGCAGCGGAGTCGGCGAAGCGAGGAAGACCTGATCGCCAACACTCCTGCCGACGGGTTGATCGGCGGAGTGGCGACCATCAGCGGCGGCGAGAGCGTCGTGATCTCGTACGACTACTCGGTGCTCGCCGGTACCCAGGGCATGCGCAATCACGCCAAGACCGACCGCCTGCTCGAGATCGCCGATCGCAAGCGAGTTCCGGTGGTGCTGTTCGCGGAAGGTGGCGGCGGTCGCCCCGGTGACACCGACGCCGGCGCCGGGGCGGGCCTCGAGCTGGGAACCTTCCGCGCCATGGCGGCGCTGAGCGGGCGGGTGCCCATGGTCGCCGTCGTGTCCGGGCGCTGTTTCGCAGGCAACGCGGCCCTGGCCGGCGCGTGCGACGTCCTGATCGCGACACCGGACGCCAACATCGGGATGGGTGGTCCTGCCATGGTCGAGGGCGGCGGGCTCGGAAACTTTCGCCCCGAGGACATCGGCCCCATCGACGTGCAGCGCCGCAACGGCGTCGTACACCTGGTCGCTGACGACGACGCTCATGCGGTGGCGCTGGCCAAGCAGTACCTCGGCTACTTCCAGGGTGCGAGCGGAGAGTGGACCGCTCCGGATCCGCGGCTCTCGCGGTATGTGGTGCCGGAGAATCGCCTGCGCTCGTACGACGTTCGTGGAGCGATCGACGCAATCGCGGACGTCGACAGCGTCCTGGAACTGCGTCGAGACTACGGACGCGGTGTAGTAACCGCACTCGTTCGTGTCGAAGGAGTTCCGTACGGTGTGCTGGCGAACAGCAGCGAGCATCTCGGCGGCGCGATCGACGCGGAAGCCTCGGACAAGGCTTCGGATTTCCTGGAACTGCTCGAAGCGCACCGCATCCCTCTGGTGACGCTTTGCGACACACCGGGATTCATGGTGGGCCCGGATTCGGAGGAGGAGGCGACGGTTCGAAGGTTCGGCAGGTTCTTCGTTGCCGGTGCTCGCCTCACCGTGCCGTTCGGAACGATCATCCTGCGCAAGGGTTACGGGTTGGGCGCCATGGCAATGGCCGGTGGTTCCTTCCACGCCCCCGAGTTCACGGTCGCGTGGCCGACGGGCGAGATCGGGCCGATGGGTCTGGAAGGTGCTGTGCGTCTCGGTTTCCGCAAGGAACTCGAGTCCGTCGAAGATCCGGTGGCTCGGGAAACGCTGTTCGGTCAGTTCGTGGAACTGGCCTACGCACAGGGCAAGGCGCTGATGGCGGCGACCACGTTCGAACTGGACGACGTCATCGATCCGGCCGATACCCGCGGATGGATCAGACAACTCTGCAGAAACAGTTGAGATCCTGCTGATTCGAGCTGTTGCCGCACGTGGGCGGGGCAACTAGCCTTGCCCACGTGTCGGCTGCGCGAGATAACGTCCTGATCATTCATTGGCACGACCTGGGGCGGCACCTCGCGAGTTACGGTGTCGCCGGGGTCAACAGCCCCCATCTCGACCGGCTGGCGGCAGAAGGCATCCGGTTCACCGACGCACACGCGACGGCGCCGCTGTGCTCGCCTTCGCGCGGATCGCTCTTCTCGGGCAGGTATCCACACAACAACGGTCTGATCGGGTTGGCGCACCACGGCTGGGAGTACCACGCTGAGGTGCAGACGCTCCCGCAGATCCTCTCCGACAACGGTTGGTACACCTCGCTCTTCGGCATGCAGCACGAGACTGCGTATCCGAAGCGACTGGGCTATCACGAGTACGACGTCACCAACTCGTTCTGCGACTACGTGGTTCCGCGTGCCCAGAACTGGCTACGACGCTTCCCGCCCGAGCCGTTCCTGCTCACCACGGGATTCTTCGAAACGCATCGCCCGTACCCCGCCGATCGCTATACCCCGGCGGACACCGCAGCCCTGGAGGTCCCCGGATACCTTCCGGACGTGCCACAGGTGCGCGAGGATCTGGCCGAATTCCACGGCAGCGTAGAGGTGGCCGACGCCGCGGTGGGGGAACTGCTCGCGACCCTCGAGGAAGAGGGGCTCGACGAGAACACCTGGGTCTTCTTCCTCACTGATCACGGCGCGGCGTTCCCGCGTGCCAAGTCGACGCTCTACGCCCCGGGTACCGGTATTGCCTTGATCGCTCGGCCTCCCGCGCGGTATCGCAGTGGCGGAAAGGAATACGAGACACTGTTCAGCGGTGTGGACCTTGTTCCGACCATTCTCGATCTGCTCGGAATCGACGTCCCCACCGAGGTGGAAGGGCGCTCGCACGCCGATGCCCTCGTCGACCGCGGAACCGAACCGTCCGAACCCGTTCGTACCTCCTTGTTCACGGAGAAGACCTTTCACGACAGCTTCGATCCCATTCGTGCGGTGCGCACCAAGGACTACAGCTACATCGAGAACTACGCCGTCCGCCCCGCTCTGGATCTACCGCTCGACATCGAGGACAGTCTTTCCGGAAAAGCGCTCGGCACCGAGCATCTTGCGGTACGCGCACCCCGGGAGCTGTACGACCTCCGTGCCGACCCGGACGAGAAGATCAATCTGATCGATCGACCGGAAGTCTCGGCAATACAGGCGGAATTGTCCTCGCAGCTTCACACGTGGCGCGCCGAAACCGACGATCGTCTCCCGGACGAGGCATTGGGAAGCGCGATGGCGGTGCACCGCATGGCGGCGTACCTCGAGAAGATCGGTGTCCGACCCAACGTGCGGTCCGCCTACAGTGCGGACCGCGGTTACCTCGAGTCGGACACCGAAAACCCCTAGGGCCTTGCGGCTTCGCGCTCTTCCAACAATGCGATGACCCGCTCGACCAGCTCGTTGATGTCAGCGCCGGTTGTGTCGAATGCCAGGTCCGGCTCCTCCGGCGTCTCGTAAGGCGCGTCGATTCCGGTGAGCCCCTTCAGTTCACCCGCCCGCGCACGAGCGTACAGGCCCTTGGGATCTCGACGTTCGCATTCTTCGACGGGAGTGGTGACGGCAACTTCGAGGAAAGTGAGCCCGGCAGCTTCGTTGAGAGCGCGCGCAATTGCTCGATCCGAACGCAGCGGCGAAACCATCGACGCGATCGCCACGACGCCGGCGTCGGCGAACAGTCGAGTGAGATGCCCGACGCGTCGGATGTTCTCGGCTCGGTCTCCCGGCGAGAACCCGAGATCGTCGGAGATACCGTGGCGGACGTTGTCACCGTCCAGCAGATACGCGGTGCGTCCCGCGTCGACGAGCGCACGTTCGACAGCCACAGCGACGGTGGATTTTCCGGAGGCAGGCAGGCCGGTCAACCAGATCGTCGCGCCCCTCTGGGTGGTAGACGCCCATCGCCGTTGACGTTCGAGTGAGGACGGATGCCACTTGATGTCGTTGCGGGTCTGCTCGCCGGGAACGACGACGCGTGGTTCGAGAATGGTGCCGGCGCCGACGGTGTCGTTGCTCTGCTCGTCGATCAGGATGAAGGCGCCAGAGTCCCGATTGTGGTCGTAGGTGTCGGCGACCACCACGGAACTGGTTCGGAGCGTGACCGTTCCGATGTCGTTGAGTCCCAATTCGACTGGGCTGTCCTGCTCGTCGAGCGTTTCAGGATCGAGACGGGTGTGCAGTTCTTGGACGGTCGCTCGCACGGTCCGGGACGTGTGTTTGAGCGCTATCCGATCGCCCGCGCGCAACGGTGTGTTGGACAACCAGCAGATGGTGGCTTCGAGTTCTCGGGCCAGAACCGGCAAATGAGCCTGCGCACCGCCACTGACCAGAACGTCGCCACGTCCGACGTCGATGTCGTCGGCCAGTTCCACCGAAACCGACAGTGGTGCAACGGCAGTACTGCGGTTGTCGTCGAGAGTGTCCAGACTGATCACGGTGCTCTTCGATCCGGACGGCAGGACCACTACCTCGTCTCCGACGCTCAGTGTGCCTGCCGAGATCCGGCCGGTGTACCGGCGACGATTCTGCGGATCGGGGCGCGAAAACCATTGCACGGGAAGCCGAAGCTCCTCGATGTGCGTCGCGGGCGCATGGAGTTCGACGCCTTCGAGGTACTCGAGGAGCGTCGGCCCCTCGTACCACGCGGTGTTCTCGGACCGCGTCACGACATTGTCGCCGGCTTTCGCGGAGACCGGTATGGCGAGTACGTCCTCGCGTCCGACTTGCCGTGCCAAGGCCCGCAATTCTTCCTGCACCTGAGCGAATCTCGCTTCGTCGAAGTCCACCAGATCGATCTTGTTCACCACGGCTACAAGGTTCGGAACACCGAGCAGTGCGGCGATTCTGGCGTGCCGACGGGTCTGACGCAGCACGCCGGTCCTCGCGTCGACCAGCAGGACCGCTACGTGAGCATTGGATGCTCCGGTGAACATGTTGCGCGTGTAGCGTTCGTGCCCCGGGGTGTCGGCGAGTACGTAACTTCTGGTCGGAGTGGAGAAGAATCGGTACGCGACGTCGATCGTGATGCCCTGTTCACGCTCGGCACGTAGTCCGTCGGAGAGTGCAGCCAGGTCGGCGACACCGTGCTCGTCGGTCACGGAATCGAGGTGATCGGTTGGCAGACTGTCGGTGTCATGCAACAGTCGGCCGATCAGCGTGCTCTTGCCGTCGTCGACGCTACCCGCCGTGGCCAGTCGCAGGAGTTGGCGAGTGATGGTGGTCGTCATCAGAAGTAGCCCTCACGCTTTCGGTCTTCCATCGCGGCGACCGACGTTCGGTCGTCTGCGCGAGTCTCGCCTCGTTCGGAAACCGTCGCGGCCGAGATTTCGGTGACGACGTCGTCGATAGTGGTGGCGTGCGATCGAACGGCGCCGGTGATGGTCAGATCGCCGACGGTTCGATATCGCACCCACTCGGTCGTTGCCGCGGCGTTCTCGGCGTCGGTGCTGAATTCGGAAGCAGCGAGGAGCATTCCGTCGCGCTCGAATACCCTCCGCTGGTGCGCGAAATAGATGGACGGCAGTTCCAGTTCCTCCTGGGCTATGTAGCGCCAGATGTCGAGCTCGGTCCAGTTGCTCAGCGGGAAGACACGAACGGACTCGCCGCGTCTGATCCGACCGTTGTAGAGCGACCACGGTTCGGCCCGTTGCGCTCGCGGGTCCCACTGGCCGAACTCGTCACGGAAGCTGAGGACTCTTTCCTTGGCGCGCGCACGTTCCTCGTCCCGGCGGGCGCCACCGAACGCGGCGTCGAACCTTCCAGCTTCGAGAGCGTCGAGCAGGGTTCTGGTCTGCAGGCGGTTTCGCGATCCGCCGGTCTCGGTCGACTCCTGCACTCTGCCCTGGTCGATCGAATCCTGAACGGAAGCAACCAGAAGTGTGTGCCCGCCCTCCTTGATTCGACGGTCGCGAAATTCGATGACCTCCTCGAAATTGTGACCGGTGTCGACGTGCAAGACCGGGAAAGGGAGTGGGGAGGGCCGGAACGCCTTCTCGGCCAGACGAAGCAGGACTATCGAGTCCTTGCCGGCCGAGAAGAGCAGTACCGGTCTCTCGAGTTCTGCCACCACTTCTCGAATGATGTGAACCGCTTCGGATTCGAGAACTCGGAGTTCGTCGACGACATCGGTGACGGTGCTCATGTGACGGGATATCCGTTCTGTTCGGCGTCGATGCGATAACGCTGCACCCATTCGCGGGATCGTCCGTCGCTCTGACGACGCAGCGGCGGTGGCGGGGCCAGTTGTCCGTCGAGGCCGAGGGAGATGAGGGTTTTTGCGACCACGGACTGCGGGTCTTCGGTGAGATCGCGGAACCCGACTTCGATGGGAGAGATGTCCTCTTCCTCGAACCAGCGCTTCCATTGGCGTTCCTGCTCACCGAGAATCGTCACCAGGTGCGCGATTCCGACTGCGTTGTACTGCGCACCGTCCGAGAGATTCGGTGGAGTCGCGTCGTCGCGCCAAACCTGTGTCTGCACGGCGCGCCACATCGACACAGCTTGAGCGACGACATCTTCTCGATAGACGTGGATGAACTGCAGGTCGTGATCGAGGGTGTCGTGGAGTGCGGAACGTAGGTCCGTCCCACTGCGCCAGGGCAATCCGGCCGCGCGATCGAGTAGGAGCGGCGTCTGGTTCCACATCAGCTTGCCACCCCAGACTCCGTTGGGGGTTCGGCCGAGTTCGAGAAGTTGTGTGCGCCACTGTTCGGAGGTGCGAGTGTCCGGCGTGCCCGGGTGGAACGGGGCGAGCAGACCCAGGACGGACTCGTCCGTGACGTCTTCGAACCACTGCCTCGGTTGCGGCGATCGCGAGGTCTCGGGGAGGTACTGGAAGAACTCTTCCGGCTCACCCGCGACCCCGGTTGCTCGCAGGGATTCGACCAGCAAAGTACTGCCGCTGCGCTGCGAAGCGCAGACGAGAAACGAGCGTTGGGCCTCCGTCATGCGAGCAACGCTAAGGGGGGCCGGAAACCGCCGCAAGCTGGGAAAATAAACTCACGTAGAGGTTAAATCTCGACGTGAAACGTTAAATGTGCGGGTCACGAAATGTCGCGCTGAGGCACGTCTTACGCAGTTGTCGCAAGGGCCGCGGCAAGCCCGAATGCGATGGCCATGAAGACAACTTCACCGATGGCGCGACGCAGAGATCCGTCCGAACTCATGCGGTGTGCAGCGCTCGCGACCACCCATGTCCGGCGCCACCACCATCCCAGGGCGACGAGCAGTCCGATCGCCACGATCTTGGCGAGGATCACCCGACCGTATGCGGTGTCGTAGAAGGCGGAGAGTGAGTCGAGTCGCACGACGGCGTTGACGATACCGGTGACGACCAGCGCGAGGACGCATCGCCAGGCGAGAGCGGAGTACTTGGGCAACCAGATCGCCCAGGCACCGCGCGACGGTACGGCAAGCGCGAGTGCGGCGAGCACGCCGAACCACAAGGCCGCAGCGAGGACGTGAACGGCGTCGAGGATCGATCCGAAGCTCTGCTGCGCCATGTGCCCGGTGATCGGGCGGGCAGCGAGCGCCAACGCGGAGACGACCAATGCCGGTGCGACGGGCACCGTCTCGGGATTGGTGAATCCGTAGATGCCGTAACAGACGACGGCAAACGCGCACGCGATGATCGCGACGCCGACGCGGCCGACGTTGACCTCGGAGACGAATGCGCCGAAGTGCCCGATGGTCAGCGAGGTGACCGGGGCGCCGTCGGCCGCTGCGGCATTGAGCACGAGGAGCGTGATCTCGGCGACGAGCCACACTGCTGCCACCGCGGTGAGCTGAGTCCACATGACGGCGGGGGTTGTTGCCGGGCGGCGTTCACTGCGGCCCATCCAGGCGAGCGTCGCGATGCCGAGGGTCAACGAACCACATCCGATCGCGAGAACGCGGACCGTGCTCGACGATTCGGGTCCCGACGGGCTGGCGAGGCCCCAGGCGATCAGGACTCCCAGCAGAGCTGTGGGTACGGCAAACAGCAACCACCACCTGTTTGCCGTACCCGTCACGCGATCAGCTCGACTTCGGCTTACGGAGCACGAAGAACAGCGCACCGCCGAACACGACGACGCCGGCGACGATGAAGATCCACACCGGCATGCTGCCGGACTCCGACTCACCCGTACTCGACGCGGCGGCAGCGCCGGGAGTGCCCGACCCCGCCTCGGTGAGGGTGAACGTCAGGGTTCCGTTGACGGGGTGACCGTCAGCGGAGGTGACGCGGTACGCGATGGTGTAGACGCCGGTCGGCCCGAGATCGCCGAGGTCTGCACTGACAGTGGGTCCTTCGACGGACGGATCGCTCTTGGTCCAGAGGTTGCCGTCGGGACCGGTGACGGTCAGCGCCGCGAACTGCGCCTGCAGAGCCTCGTTGAACGTGACCGAAACCGTGTCAGGCGCAACCTGAATGGACGCACCGTTTTCCGGGTTGGAGCCGACCACCGCGGAGTGTGCACTGGCCGTGCCCATTCCGAGCATCGTGGCCAGCATCGCGAGCATGCCGACGGCGATGACCTTGATCCGGGTACTCATCAGCGCTTGCTCCTGACCAGTGCGCCGAGGCCGAGTGCAGCGCCCAACGCGCCGAGCACCAGGCCGACTCCGCCGAGCCAGCGCGCGGTGTTGTCCGAGTCAGAGGCTTCGGATGCGGCGGACGTCTCGGCAGTGTTATCGGCAGAGGGGGCTCCGTGGGCATCGCCGGTGGACGCGGCGAGAGTCAGCGTCGGGGCGGGCTTGTCCGGCTCGCTGCCGTCGGCAAGCTCTTCCTGATCCCAGTTGACGACGTTGCCGTCGCTGTACGTCTGGACGGCCTTGAACTCGACCTCGTCCTGCTCCGGCAGCGGGCCGGCAGAAAGGACGAACTGCTGGAACTGGCCGGGGGCGATTCCGACGCCGGGGTCGGCGGTCCACGTCACGGACTTGGCGACCAACGAGGTGGGGTCCTTCTCCACGACGGCGGTCCAGCCGGGCATCGGTTCGGTGCGTGCCGACTTGAGGTCGGGGAGCGCCACCGTCAGCTTGGTGGTCGAAGCGGTGTCGGATTCGGTGGGCACGCGGAACGTGAGAACGGAGTATCCGCCCTGCGCAGCTCCTGGTGCGACGACGCTGACGTGTGCTGAAGCAATTCCGGCGGCCAGCAGCACGGCGCTGCCGGTAGCGACGGTCGTGACAACCGCGCGCGAAATCAGGGTGTTCTTCATGTCGGGAAGTGTCCTCTTGGTCTGGTGAAGGGGGGCATTCTACGAATCTTCAGACCAGGGCAGGAGGACCGCGCCGCGAGATGCTGGCGCGAAGTAGAGCGTCGACAGGTCCGTGATGGATTCCGGTCGAGACGGTGTGGCCGCGGGAAGTGACAGCGGCGGGAGCCAGAGACGCCAGGACGACGTGGAGAGCGTGGGTGACAACGCGGTAGAGGCGCTCGGCGGCCAGGACCGCCACCGCACAAGCGACGGTGGCACCGGCGTGAGCACCGAGCATCACCAACCCCGGAGCGGGCGAATGAGCGTGCTCGGAGAGCGTCATGGTGGTGTGCGCGGCCAACTGACCCAGACCCAGAGCAACGATCAAGGCAGCGGGCCCCCGTGAGAGGGCGGGAAGGGTGGCCGTCACGGCGCCGACGGTTGCGCAGACGGCGAGCAACAGGGTCAGCGACGACGACTGTGGCAGCTCGCCTCCGCCGATCCCGTGCGCGGCGACAGCGAGAGCAGCCGAAGCGGAACCGACAGCTGTCCCCCGGAGGGTCGCGGTCTGCTCGGCTGCTCTCACTGGCGTTCTCAGGTCTAGCGCACGCCGAGACGTGCGAGCAGATCTGCTTCGACGCCGTCGAGTTCGGAAGAAATCGCCTGGTGAGCTGCTTTACGGCGAGCCTGCGGCATCTGCTCGGCAGCGCGAACTGCCGTGCTGAGGTCGCCGAGGCGCTCACGGATGGCGGCGGCGAAACGCTGCGTCTCCGCGTCGTCGGGCTTGCGGCTGAGGATCTCGGTGACCGAGCTCTCGGCGCCGGCGATACGAGCGCTCAACTTCGCGCCGTGACCGGTGTAGTCACCGAGCTGGTCGACGGCGATGCCCATCTTCTGTGCACGCGTGGTGTCGAGCTGGGCGCGCACCGCCGTGGCTGCGCGGTAAGCGATCGGCAGGAGAACGGGGGCAAGCAGACGTGCCACTCCCAGGTACTTACGCACCTTGGCGACGGTCAGGCCCTGATTCGCAGCGGCCTTCTCCTGCGCCTTCAGTGTCGCGATCTGCGCCTTTTCGATCTTGTGCTGTGACTCGATCTCGGCTTTCTCCAGCTTCTTGAGCGACTTGGTCTCGACCTTGTCGCGCTTACGCTGGCTCTTGGCGTTGAGCTTCGCCTCGACCTCAGCCTTGTGCTTGAGAGCCTTTGCCTCCGCCTTGCGGGTGGCACGAGACTTTCGCTTCTTGAACAACCCCATCGAAAAGGACCCCGTTTCCAGGTGTTTGTGTGTTGCCAGGTACCTGCGCTTCGGCTTCAGCCTAGGGGAGCACATAATCTTCGTCATCGTGTGTTCCGTTAACAACCCCGCGCCCCAGCTCCCGATCATCGATTCGGGGGCGTTGACCCGATGCCGTCATCGGGTGCGTCTGGACGGGTTGTTTCCCGGGAAATCGGCTTCGGAACCCGTCGACACCGGCGTCAAGCAGCGCCAGGACGCCGCGATCGCGAAGCGCGCGGAGATCGCCGAACTCGTGATCGGCGCTGCTCCCGAGCGTTGGGTGAAGATCAACCCCGATCAATCGGCGTCGGCTCAGGCTCGCGACACCTTGGCTGCCTGTGAGGCCGGCGCGGACCGGATCTGGGGCGCGGTCTTGCCGGTCGAGCGCGACACCGGACGCAAGGGTCGCTGCGAAATACTCATCCGTGACGACGAGGGCGGCGGGTACATCCCCGTCATTGTCGTCAATCACAAGGTGACCGATCCCGGCCAGGGCGCGATCACCTCGGGGCTCTTCGAATGGGAGCCCGCGGTCGATCCCAAACGCAAGGTCCGCAGTCAGGTCCGCGATCAGATGCGCGTCGCGCAGGTCTATCGGATGCTCGAGCGTCGTGGGCTGGCGAGCCCGTCGCTCACGGCCGGGGCGATCGGATACAACGGAGACTGCATCCTCGTTCACGACCTCAGTGCCGTTCTCGACGATTACGACGAGCGTTTCGCCGACCGTATCGCTGTGGCCCGCGGTGAGGTGCTGACGTCTCCGTCACAGGTGAGCGAGTGCAAGTCGTGCCCGTGGTGGACCGAATGCAAGCAGGAATTGGTTCGCAACCGCGACGTCAGCCTCGTCGCTGTCGGATCGCGGGCCGAGCTTCTGCGCGACGTCGGCTGCAACACGATCGATCAGCTGGCCGCCTGGGACGGCGAGCCGCTCGAGGATTGGCCGCACGGAAATTTCGACGACGCAGTAGTGATCGCCAAGGCGTGGTTGGCAGATGCTCCGTTGGTGCGGCGGTTCGAGAAGATCTCGGTGACTCGGGCGGACATCGAGATCGACGTCGACATGGAGAGCTATCAGGAGCACGGCGCCTACCTGTGGGGGACGTTGCTCAATGTCGGTGGCTTCTCGATGTATCGAGGATTTGCGACGTGGGATCCGTTGCCGACGCGTGACGAGGCGCGGTCGTTCGCAGAGTTCTGGGGCTGGCTGATGGCGGAGCGTGCCGCGGCCGCTGCTTCGGGTAAAACCTTTGCCGCATACTGTTATTCGCGTTCAGCCGAGGACAAGTGGTTGTTGGACTCGGCGCGCAGGTTTGCCGGTGAACCCGGGATTCCGAGTAAGGACGAGATCCGCGAGTTCATCGACAGTCCGCAGTGGGTCGACATTTATCAAGCAGTGAGTGATCAGTTCATCTGCCCGAACGGCAAGGGGCTCAAGAAGATTGCGCCCGTCGCCGGCTTCAACTGGCGTGACGCCGAGGCCGGGGGTGAAGCGTCGATGGCGTGGTACCGCGAGGCGGTCGGCTACGACGGTGAGCCGGACGAGACGCAGCGGACACGCATCCTGCAGTACAACGAGGACGACGTCATTGCCACCAAGGTCCTCCGTGAGTGGATGACGGACCGCGCGGAGAAGGAAATTCCGCTGGCTTCCGAGTTGTAGCGCTGATCCGTTCTGTCGCGATTGTCTGAAACATCCTATTTAACAGTATGTTTCAACTCGTAGTTTCTCGTCATCGTGTGTCCGGAACCCGCATCCGCGCTACCTTCATCTGGTCGGCTCCACGATGGAGGGTGTTGCATGCTGAGCAGGCTGACTTCGAGTGCGAGCGACGCCGAACTGTCTGACGTCGAGCGGCGCGACCTCTTCGCACGCCAGATACTGCAGGTGACGACGGTCGCGCCGCTGGCCAACATGGTCAATGTACTCAGCGTGTGCGCTTTGCTTGTGTATGTCGTACCCCCCGGTCACAACGAGTTTCGGGTGATCTGGGGTTCTGCGGCCTTCTTGGTCGTCCTCAATTCGGTGCGCGTCTGGATACCGCGAGTCGTCCTGAAGGGCCGGTACACGCCCAAACATACGACGAAGTACGACTACTGGGCGCTCATGCTCGAGGTGATCCTGCTCGGGCTTCTGCTTGTCGTTCTCGCCGCCGCGATGCTTCCCGTGACGGACAACTCGCGAAAGCTTGTGCTTCTAGCGACATTCGCCGGAGTCATGGGCGCCGGCGCCGTAGCATTGTCGACGGTTCGGTCGATAGCGGTAGCGTGGATTCTGGTGCACAGCATCGGATTGCTCGTCGTTATCTCTGCCCAAGAGAACCACGGAATACGCTGTCCTCTCGTTCCAGTTGGTCGTGTACTCGGTGACACTGATTATCGGCGTCGTGTACCTCTGGGCGTCGTTCCGAAGTCGTTGTCTTGCCGAGTTCGAGGCTGCTGCCGAGCGCCAGACGGTCAGTTTGCTTCTCGACGATTTCGAGGGTGGGTCACGCGACTGGCTGTGGGAAGTCGACACCACCGGGACGTTGTCGCACACCTCCGCTCGGCTGTCGCAGATCTCGGGAGTTCCCGTCTCCGACCTGCGAACCCTGTCGCTGCGCGGATTGTTGGATCGGCTCGACGTGGGTTCGACGAAGAGTGGCCGAGCCGCGGTCCAGGTCATCGGAGATCACCTCGACCGCCTCATGCCGTTTCGAGAGGTCGTCATTCCCGTTCGTGTCGACGGCGTCGACCGATGGTGGTCTCTGTCGGGTCATCCCAGGCTATCCGAGGCCACGGAGTTCGTGGGTTGGCGAGGCGTGGGCTCGGACATCACCGAGAAGTACAACTACGAGCGGCGAATTCTGTGGCTTGCTGCAACCGACGGACTGACCGGGCTCCCGAATCGCCGGACGTTCGGCTCGGAGCTGTCCGACGCGCTCGGCACCGTCCGAACCGGCGAGGAAGTCCTTGTCGGAATCCTCGACCTGGACAATTTCAAGTCGGTGAACGACACGTTAGGGCACCCTGTCGGTGACAAATTGTTGATTTCCGTTGCTGCACGGCTCAATCGGGTGGTCGACGGCGCCATGTGCGCGCGAATCGGTGGTGACGAATTCGGCGTCGTCTTGCGGGGAACAGGGGACGGCGGAGAGGTGTTCGCTCGCTATCTGGATGCATTGCGTGAGCCGTTTTACGTGCGGGGGAATCGCATCGAGGTTCGTGCATCGATCGGCTATGCCGGCGCACCCGCAGATTCCGAAGACGCGGACACGCTTGTCATGTCCGCCGACCTGGCGCTGTATGCGGCAAAATCCGCCGGCAAGAACCGGGTAGGAAGATACTCACCGGTGCTGCGGGCGCGGGCCAGGGAGCGAGCATCGGCCCTGCAAGAACTTGGGCTTGCGATCGAGTCTCGGCAGTTCGAGTTGTACTACCAACCGCAGGTTCGTGCGGACACCGGCCGCGTCGAGGGTTTCGAGGCACTGCTTCGCTGGAATCACCCGGTGCGGGGCGTGCTTGCACCGCACATTTTCATCGATGTCGCGGAGGAGACCGGCTTGATAGTCCCTCTGGGGCTTCAGGTACTGAACATGGCGTGCGCCGAAGCCGCGACGTGGCCCGACGACACTTACGTGACGGTGAACGTCTCTCCGGTGCAACTGATGTCGTCCGGGTTCGGATCGGCCGTGAACGATGCGCTGGAGGCAAGCGGTCTGTCCGGCAAACGGCTTCAGCTGGAAATCACAGAGACGGGAGCAGTGGAGGAGCTTGCCGTCGCCGAGTTGGATCGCCTGCGTGCCACCGGAATTGCGATTGCCCTGGACGACTTCGGAACCGGCTATTCGTCTTTCGAGAGTTTGAAGAAACTGCCGTTGGACATCCTCAAGATCGACCGGTCGTTCATCACCGAACTGAGCGAGGGTGATTCGGCAGTTGTCACTTCGGTGGTCGAGGTGGCGAAGGCGCTCGGTATGCAGTCATTGGCGGAAGGCGTGGAGACGGCCGACCAGCTGAGGCTCTTGCTTACCGCCGGTTGCGAATTGGTTCAGGGTTACTACATCAGCCGACCGATGCCGGCGAAGGAAGTGGCCGAGTACCTCAGCGCAACTGCCCACTCCAACGGTGGGTATTTTCATTCGTTCTGACAACTGTGCGCCTTTATTAACCGTGGGCGGTTAATAAAGGCGCACAGCAGGGAGGTTAGCGCGGCGCCATGCGCAGTGCGCCGTCCATGCGGATGGTCTCGCCGTTGAGGTAGTCGTGCTCGACGATCATCTGCGCGAGCTGCGCGTACTCGGACGGCTGGCCCAGGCGCGACGGGAACGGAACGCCGGCCTCGAGGCCCTTGCGGTACTCGTCGGTGACGCCTGCGAGCATCGGGGTGTCGATGATGCCGGGAGCGATCGTGTTGACGCGGATGCCGAACTGCGCAAGGTCACGGGCAGCCGGAACCGTCATGCCGTGCACGCCGCCCTTGGAGGCGGAGTACGCGATCTGGCCGATCTGGCCTTCGAAGGCAGCAACGGAAGCGGTGTTGATGACAACGCCGCGCTGGCCCGACTCGTCGACGGCCTCGGTCTTGGCGATGGCGTCGGCGGCCAGGCGCATGACGTTGAAGGTGCCGAGCAGGTTGACGGTGATGACCGTGCGGAACAGCTCGAGGTCGTGCGGACCCTTCTTGGACAGGATGCGTCCGGCCCAGCCGACACCGGCACAGTTGACGACGATGCGCAGCGGGGAGCCCGACTCGACGATCTGGTTGATCGCTGCTTCGACCTCTTCGCCGCTGGTCACGTCGGTGGGGATGAGGGTGACGCCGGCGGGGACGTTGTCGCCTGCGCGCTCGATCGACGCGGGCAGATCCAGGCCGAAGACGGTAGCGCCGGCGTCGGCGAGGCGCTTGGCTGTTGCGGCGCCGAGGCCTGATGCCGCTCCGGTGACCAGTGCTGCGGTTCCCTTGATTTCCACTTCGTGTGCTCCTCGAGTTAGCGATCGGTAAGGCGGTGGTACGTGTCGAGAACCATAACGCGAGGGTGTATGTGAGGGCGAACGCGCGAGACCCGCGTAGGGCTGGGTACCTTGGACGCGAGGTCTGAGAGCAAAGCACCGGACGAGAGGGGACCTGCGTGAGCAAGGCGCCTGTGCGTCCCGCCGCTTCTGTCGAGAATTTCGAGCGGTTGCAGCGCGACCCTCTCTTCGAAGATCTTGCCGAACTGATTGCCGAGGTTCTCTCCTACGCGTTCGACGCTCCGGCCGCCGTCGAGATCGAACAGTGGACGATCAGTTGCCTGCCGTCGACCAACCGATCGGCGGAGCGCCATCGCTTGTTCACGCTCAATATCGGTCCGATGGAGATTCTGAGCGTCGAGTGCCATCTGGTCGGCGGTAAGGCGATCGAGCACGTCATGTCCGTGTACGTATCCAGTTCGGCACTGGAATCGCGAACCGGATGCAGCATCGAAGAACTCGACGCCAAGCACGATCTGGTCGCCATCAGACGCACCGAGTTGGCGTCCGCCGACGGCGACGGGACCGTGATCGACTGCAGTCTCGAGGACTCGGATGCGTTGGAACAGTTTGCTCAACTGCCCGTCGACATGACGACGGTTCGTCCGCTCGCGGAGCATCTTGTTGCCAAGGGCAAGGGCCCATTTCGGCAGTATCACAACGCCGGGTTCGCCAAATATGTACTGGAAAGGTCGCTCGACCATGCTTGATCAGTTGCCCATCCGACTCCCGCGTGTGCTGCGAGACGGGGACGATGACGGCGCGGTCGACGTGCTGCAGGAATATTTCACGAGGCCGCTCCGAAAGACCGGTTATCTCCGAACCGGTGCGTTGTGGGATTCCTGGGATCCCAGTGGCAATCGCGATCGTGATGCGAACATCTTCACCGCGGAAGATCTTGTTGCGGTGACGCTTCTGTCGGTTCAGGTTCCGGCGCAAGGAGCCTTCTTCCTGCTCGGGGAGAACAATGCCGAACTGAACCGACTCCTGGCGGACGTGGGCCCGGATCGCGATCTGTCGAACGAACCCGATCCCTTCACTCCGGAATCCCCGGTGTGGCGGTTGGAGACGGCGCTTCGAGAGATTCACGGTGTCGGGCGAACCATGGCGTCCAAACTGATCGCGCGCAAGCGTCCGCGACTCTTCCCGATCTACGACGACGTCATCGGGCGGGAGTTGGGAACGAAGTCGGCCCACCTGGAACCTGTTCGCGTAGCCATGCGGGAAGACGAGTTGCAGAGTCGACTCCTCGATCTACGTGCACGAGCAGGTCTCGACGAATCCGTTCCGGTCATCAGGGTGTTGGACGTGCTGGCGTGGATGCAGGGTAAGGGATACAAACCGGCACTCTAGCTTTCTTGTCGGTGGGTGGGTTTATTGTCGAATGTATGTTCGATAAGGGATTGACGAGCGGTGTGGGGACATCCGTCGATGACGGCCGTCCTGTCGTCGACCCACTCGTGTTGCCGGACATGCTCTTTGCGACGGCGCAGAGCGAGAACATGCTAGCCGCGCAAAAGGTGCTCGGTGCATCCATGTTGTCGGAGTCGCGATTCAACGCCGAACTCGACGTGTCCGGTGATGTCGACAAGGCGTGGCGGATCGCATGCAACGAGATCGCGGTCATGCTCACGTGCTCGCGTCGTACTGCCGAAGTCCACATCGAGATCGGTGATGCCCTACGGGAGTTCCTTCCGCTCACCAAGGCCGCCTTCGCTGCCGGCGAGTTGGACTATGCGCGTGTGCGCAAGATTGTCGACGGACTCACCGGGGCCGATCCGGAGGCGATCGCAGCACTCGAGCGCCGGGTACTTGCCTCGGCGCACCGTCTTCCGCCCGGGCAACTGGAGCGCGACATCGAGCGCCAGCTCTTTGCCTACGATCCGGACGCTGCCGCCGAACGTCGCCGGAAGATGCTGGAACACCGCGATGTTCGCACGCGTGCAGACCGTCACGGACTCGCCCAGTTGCAGGCAACACTCAGTGCGACCGAGGCCGTCGAAGCGCTTGGCCTGATCAACGAGGCCGCCGGAAGCGTCTGCAACCACGATCCACGAAATGTCTCGACCCGTAGGGCCGACGCACTGGTAGCTCTCCTGCACGGCGAACAGGGGCTGACTTGCCAGTGTGGCAGCGAAACGTGCGAGGCAGTATCCCCAGCAGCTCGATCGACTGCATCCTCACGTCGGAAGCCGTTGTTGCACATCGTGTGTGATCTGGCGACGCTCCTCGGATTGACGTCAGATCCCGCGAGCATCGACGGATACGGGCCGATCGATCCTGATTTTGCTCGCGAGCTCTCCGCTGATTCCACCTGGCAGGCCTTGTTCGTCGATTTCCGCGCCCAGGTCGCGGGGAATCGACCGCGTCGGCAGCATGCTCCCACTGTCCTGCCGCTTGTCACCCGACGTGATCGCCCAAGTCGCGAACCGAACGGCTGCGGGGATCGGATTCGGGCAATGCAACGGTTGGTCGCGCGATCCCCGGACATCGTTCGAAGATCGGATGGGCACGGCGCCCAGCACGATCCACCTCCCGGCGCGCTGATCTATGCTCCGGGAGCGGCTCTGGCCGCATTGGTGCGGGCCGTCGACGGTCACTGCCGGTTCCCTGGTTGTTCGGTGCCCGCGAACAGGTGCCAACTCGACCACATCACCGAGTTCGATCCTTCCGATCCGAGACGTGGTGGGTGGACCATTGCGAGCAACCTCCAATGCCTGTGTCGTCATCACCATCAGGTGAAGACATACAGGTTGTGGACGCCGGTGATGCTGGAGGACCGTGCCATTCACTGGACCGATAAAACCAGCGGGTTGACGGCTGTCACGGTTCCGGAGAGGATCTGACCTGTGCCGGAAGGACAGTGCGCGGGAATCGTCGGCGGGGGAATTGGCGGGCTGACGGCTGCCATCGCGCTCCGCAAAGCAGGCTGGGATGTCACCGTGTACGAGCGTTCGTCCGAGTTCACGGAGGTAGGCGCCGCCGTCGTGTTGTTTCCCAACGCTCTGGCAGCGTTGGACGAAATCGGTGTAGGCGAACAGGTCAGGGCGAATTCCCTTCCGTACAGCTCGGGCGCGATCAGGAATCTGCGCGGGCAAAATCTGGTGACGCGCAAAATTGGTGACCTCGCCGGCGGTCGCGATCTGGTGACAATCCACCGCGCCGATCTGATCGACGTGTTGGTTCGCGCAATCTCCGCCGAGTGTCTACGCACCGGAACCAGGGTGACGGGTGTGGGCTGCGGAGATCACGGCCGCGCCGAGATAGTCACCGACGGTGATACCGCTCGATACGACCTTGTCGTTGCCGCGGACGGTGTGCACAGTGTTGTGCGACAGCAGATCTGGCCCGGCGAGGGAACCGTGGTACATACCGGAGTGTCAGCTTGGCGCTGGATCGTCGATGGTCCACCGCCGGATTTTGTCGGACAGGTATGGGGGATTCGAGGGGAGTTCGGGATTCTCCCGTTGGCGGGCAACCGCACCTACGCTTTCGCGGGTGCGCAACGCGGCGAGAGTTTTGCGCATTTTGCGGACTGGCCCGAACCTGTGTCGCAGCTCGTCGCGAACGCTGACCCGGCCCGCATCATCGAGAACGAACTGCTCGAGATTCGGACCCCGAAGTTGTTGACACGCGGCAAAGTTGCGTTGATTGGCGACGCCGCTCATGCCATGCGCCCTCACCTCGGGCTAGGTGCGGCTTTGGCGATCGAGGACGCCGTTACTCTTGCTGCCTATGCGGACGATCTCGCCGGCTACACAAAGGCTCGACGTCATAGAGTTCGAACTGTTCAATGGATTTCGCGACAGATGTCGACCGTCGTGATGCCGGACAATCGATCGTTAGCGGCGGTGCGTGACGTCGTTGTGCGGTTGACTCCCGACATCCTTGCCTTGTCGGTATTCGGTGTGATCAACCGTTGGCGGCCGAAGCCGATCGAGAGGCACTGACTTCGAAGATGGTCTCCAGACCGTCTTCTTCGTCCCACTGCTCACCGACTTCGTTGAAACGGTACTGGCTGATCAGATTTCGTGATGCGATGTTGTCCGGACTGATGGTCGCTCGAACGGTGTGTACTTCGGATTCGCGACTCGCGACGTCGAGAAGTATCTCGAGGGCGGCCCGTGCGTATCCCTGGCGCCGGAACGCCGGGTCGATGCGATATCCGACCTCCACTGTCCCGCGCGCATCGGGGCGACCGTGGAATCCGGCCAACCCCACCGGCGTCGAGGTGCGGGCATCGACTGCGATGCGGGTGATCCACGCGCTGTCGAGGGGATTCTCTGCTATCTGCTTGCTACGGTAGCGCCACAAGCCCTGGCATTCTTCGCCGAGGAGATACGGGGTCAGGAGGTCGGGTGCGAGTTCCATTGCAAGATTAGCGTTGTCTTCACCAAGTGCGTGGAGGGCGAGTGATGGAACCTGGACCAGTTGAAGTCCACGTCCGCCGAGTGTCCAGGGTAGTTCGGTGACTGTCACAGGTCGGCGATCGGAGTCGACAGCGTTATGTCGACACCGATGCTCCGGAGATTGCCGTCGAGGACTTGCCAGATGGAGCGTTCGAGGAATTCGGCCAATTCCGCACTGGTCACATCGGAACCCGGCTGGCTGAGCCAACGGTTGACGCTGACGTCGACCAATCCGATGACGCCGAAAGCCAAGGGCTCAGCCATCTTCGACGGTTTGCCACGGCTGGTGAGGATCGTGCCCAACAAATTTCCCAATTGGACGGCGATGGCCGTCTTGGTTCCGGTTACCACTTTCGAACCGGTGGCCCGCGTACTCGGCGAGCCCTTGCCTAAAAAGTGGTGCAGTCGTGGATATTTCACAATCCACTGGAGGTAGGTCTCGACGGCCCGTGAGATGGCCTCGCCGACGGTGCCTTGTGGCGTGAGGGTGGGGGTCAGGTCGGTCATCATCATCTCGAGGATGCGGACTCGCAGCTGCTCGTCGAGGTCGGCTCGATCCTTGAAGATCCGGTAGACAACAGAGCGGGGGACGTCGGCGCGCTCGGCGATCTGCTGGACGCCGACGTCGGCGCCACCTTCGTTGACTGCATCGAGTGCTGCGTCGAGGATCCGCGCTTTGCGCTGCTCCTTGTGATCGTTCCAGCGAGTGCTGCGCCCGTCGGGCTGCGCCGACTCGGCTGTTTTTGTCATAAATCGAACGATACTCACCCCGCCATTGACTGGACAAGATGTCTCACATACTTTGGTGGGACAGCGTGTCACACACAGATACCGTTCTCTTCAGGAGTGGCAATGAGTAACAGGGTTTTTGTCGTCGGCGTCGGCATGACGAAGTTCGAGAAGCCGGGAGCCCGCGAGTGGGACTACCCGGATATGGCACGCGAGTCGGGTACCAAGGCGCTCGAAGATGCGGGTATCGACTACACCGAGGTCGAGCAGGCATACGTCGGCTACGTCTACGGCGAGTCCACCGCAGGTCAGCGCGCTGTCTACGAGCTCGGTCTGACAGGTATCCCCATCGTCAACGTGAACAACAACTGTTCGACGGGATCGACCGCGCTCTACCTCGCCACGCAGGCGGTCAAGAGTGGTCAGGCCGACTGCGCACTCGCGCTGGGCTTCGAGAAGATGCAGTCCGGGTCCCTCGGATCCACCTACGACGACCGTGAACAGCCCCTCATGCGGCACCTCCTCGCTCTCGCCGAGCTGCAGGAGTTCGCGATGCCGCCGGCTCCGTACATGTTCGGCGCCGCGGGCGTCGAGCACATGGAACGCTTCGGAACCACTGCCGAGCAGTTCGCGAAGATCGCCGTCAAGAACCACAAGCACTCACTGAACAACCCGTACGCGCAGTTCCAGGACGAGTACACCCTCGAGCAGATCCTCGAAGCACGCCAGATCCACGGGCCGCTCACCAAGCTCCAGTGCTCGCCCACCTCGGACGGATCCGGCGCGGCGATCATCGCCAGCGAAGCATTCGTCGAAAAGCACGGGCTCGCTGCTCAGGCGATCGAGATCGTCGGACAGGCCATGGTCACCGACATGAACAGCACTTTCGAGGACAAGAGCGCCATCAGCCTCGTCGGCGCAGACATGACCCGCAAGGCCGCCGAGAAGGTATACGCCCAGGCCGGGATCACCGCCGACGACGTCGACGTCATCGAACTCCACGACTGCTTCTCCACCAACGAGTTGCTGACCTACGAGGCACTTGGACTGTGCGCCGAAGGTGACGGCGGCAAGCTCGTCGACGCCGACGACACCACCTACGGCGGACGCTGGGTGGTCAACCCGTCCGGCGGCCTCATCTCGAAGGGCCACCCCCTCGGAGCAACAGGCCTCGCGCAGTGCGCCGAACTCACCTGGCAGCTCCGCGGAACCGCGGACAAGCGTCAGGTCGACGGCGCGAAGGTCGCCCTCCAGCACAACATCGGACTCGGCGGTGCAGTTGTCGTGACCGCATACAAGCCCTACGCACGCTGAATCACACCCTCAACCCGCCAGCTACCCACTAGGAGTTTCATCATGGCTTCCGTTTCCGTCTCCGCCGTACTGCCCGCATCCCCCGAGAAGACCTGGGATGCGCTCTCCGATCTGTCTCGCTGGGAAGAGTGGCTCACCATTCACCAGGGCTGGAAGAGTGAACTCCCCACCGAGGTCGCGTTGGGCGCCAAGTTCACCGAGGTCGTCTCCGTGATGGGTATGGCCAACAAGATCGAGTGGACCGTCGAAGAGGTCGAGGTTCCGAAGATGGTCAAGATTGCCGGTACCGGAATGGCCGGCGTCACCGTCGAATTCATCCTCTCGGTCGAGGCCGACGGTGCGGGTTCGAAGGCAACCGTCGACGCCAGCTTCAAGGGCACCATGATCGTCGGGCCGATCGGCAAGGCAGTTGCCAAGAACGCCAAGGCTGATCTCGAGGCCTCGCTGGCCAAGTTCGCCGAGCTGGTCGGGTAACGGCTCGATGACGACACCGAAGACCAACGCGGTCGAATTCGATACGTCCGGGCTGGACGTATGGACCGATCCGGAGCACTTCGAGGTGACAGCCGAGCGCATCGCCGAATATGCCGCTGCCACAAACGACCCCATCGAGCGACACCTGAAAGGCGAGATCGCTCCGCCGGTCTTCGCGGTGGTACCCGTCTTCATGTCGATGGCACCCGCTGCGCTGTCGGTGGCGCCGGTCGAACTGCTGATGAAGCTCGTTCACGGTGAGCAGGACTTCCTGTTCCACCGTCCGATCTACCCTGGCGACCATCTGGTCGCTCGCGCCAAGCCCATCGGATTCGAGGGCCGGGACAACGGGTCCACCGTCGTCATCTACGTCGAAACCAAAACCGACAAGGGTGAATTGGTCAACGAGCAATGGATGACAGCGTTCTTCCGCAAGGTCGACGCGGGCCCCGGACTGGGCGAGAAGGCTCCCGAACACCGATTCGACGACGCTCTTCGCGCTGGTAGTCCCGCAGCGGTGGTGAACCAGCATATCGACGAGGACCAGACGTTCCGGTACTCACCGGCTTCCGGCGATCCGATGCCGATCCACCTTGACGAGGAGATCGCTCGGATGTCCGGGCTCCCCGGAATCATCAACCACGGACTGTGCACGATGGCGTTCACGTCGTGGGGAGCCCTGACCGAACTGGCAGGCGGCGAGACCGAGCGGTTGCGCCGTCTCGCAGTGCGATTCGCGAAACCCGTACTCCCGACCCAGGACATCGAGACGGTGTTCTACAAGTCGAGTTCGGCAGACGGAGCCACGTCGTACTCGTACGAAACCAGCGCGGTCGGTGACCTGGTCATCAAGGACGGCCTCGCGGTCATCGCCGACAAATGAGTCTTCATGTCCGACAACTGAACTGATGGGAATTTGAACTGATGGGAAGTCTCGACGGTCGCGTAGCGATCATCACCGGAGCAGGACGCGGCATCGGCCGTGAGCATGCGCTGCTCTTCGCTCGTGAGGGTGCGAGCGTCGTGGTCAACGACCTCGGCGGCGCAAACGACGGTTCCGGTGCAGATACCGGCCCCGCGCAGCAGGTAGTCGACGAGATCGTTGCCGCAGGCGGCAAGGCCGTTGCCAACACCGACAACATCGCCACCTGGGACGGTGCCGAGGGCCTCGTCAAGCAGGCCGTCAGTGAGTTCGGCCGACTCGACGTCCTGGTCAACAACGCCGGCATTCTTCGTGACGCCTTCATCGCGGGTATGGACGAGAGCCAGTGGGACGCAGTCATTGCCGTGCACCTCAAAGGACACGCAGCGACACTGCACCACGCTGCCGCATACTGGAAGGACCAGAGCAAGGCAGGCGAGACCGTCAACGCTTCGGTCATCAACACTGCTTCGGCTTCGGGTACCTTCATGCCCAATGCGGGCCAGGGCAACTACGGTGCCGCCAAGGCGGGCATCGCAGCCCTGACGTTGGTGGCCGCTGACGAGCTCGATCGATACGGCGTGCGCGTCAACGCAATTGCGCCGATCGCGCGTACTCGACTGACGCTGGCGACACCCGGTATGGGTGCGCTCTTCGCGGCCGAGGTCCCCGAGGGTGAGTTCGACGCGTTTGCGCCGTCCAACATCTCGCCGCTCGTGGCCTATCTCGCGGCGGCGGACTGCAAGCTCACCGGCAAGGTGTATGCCGTTCAGGGTGGGGCCATCACGGAACTCGCCGGCTGGCACGGTGTGAACACCATCGAGAGCGAGGGTCCCTGGACCACCGCTGACCTCGCAGAACGACTGTAATCGCATGGCACGCAACGCATACGAACTCGGCCTCGGGCTGAGTGAGGAGCACACCGCGCTTGCAGATTCGGTGCGCTCCTTCGCCGAGCGCACCATCACCACCGAGCAGGTGCGCGCGGCCGTGGAGTCGCGGACCGAGGACAAGTTCCCCCAGTTCTGGACGGCACTCGTCGGGCAGGACCTTCTCGGGCTCGCGGTTCCGGAAGAGCAAGGTGGTCACGGCGCCGGCCTGCTGACCTTGGCGGTGGCACTGGAAGCATTGGGCCGCACAGTCTCTCCCGGCCCGTTCGTTCCGACGGTATTGGCAAGTGCCGTTCTCGGTGTCGCCGATTCCAAGGCGGGACCCGAGTTCCTGCCCGGTCTGATCGACGGAAGTCGTACGGCAGCAGTCGCCTTGGGTGCACCGTTGGCGGCCGAGTCGTCGGACGGTGGGTACAAGATCACGGGCGCACTCGACGGTGTGCTCGGTGGTGAGCACGCCGACGTACTGCTGGTTCCGATCCAGTTGCCCGAGGGCGTTCGCTACGCGGTGCTCGAGAGCAGCGCAGTCGCGATCACCGTTCAGGACAGCATCGACGTGCTGCGCGGTAGTGCGCGGATCGAAGCTGACAATGTTCAGATCAGCGCCGAACGGATACTCGACGGTCTCACCGAGGCGCGGGTACGGTCCATTGCCGCAGTCGTTCTCGGCGCCGAAGACGTCGGTGTCATGTCCTGGTGCGTCTCCACTGCATCGGAGTACGCCAAGACACGCGTGCAGTTCGGGCGACCCATCGGCCAGTTCCAGGGCGTCAAGCACAAGTGTGCGCAGATGGGCATTGCGCTCGAGCAGGCACGCGCCGTTGTGTGGGATGCGGCAAGCGCATTGGACAAGGGCGACGACACGGCAGATTTTGCCGCCGACATCGCCGCAGTCATCGTGCCGGACGCCGCAGTGCAGGTAGCGCAGGACTGCGTGCAGGTTCACGGCGGCATCGGATTCACGTGGGAGCACGACGCACACCTGTACTACCGCCGCGCGCTCTCGATCCGCGGCATTCTCGGCACCCGCGAGGATCGAGCCAATCGTGTTGCGCAGCAAGCACTTGACGGTGTCAGCCGGGCTTCGGTTCTCGAACTGCCGCCGGAGGCAGAGGAGATCCGCGGCGGCATCGCGGCCGAGCTTGCCAAGTTGGTCGAGCTCGACGAGGACGACCAGCTGATCGCGCTCGGCGACGGCGGCTGGGTTCAGCCGCACCTGCCGAAGCCGTACGGGCGCAGCGCCGCTCCGCTCGAGCAGATCGTCATCTCCCAGGAGATCAAGGCTGCCGGTATCTCGATGCCGCAGCTCTTGATGGGCACCTGGGCCGTGCAGGCCGTCGTAGCGCATGGTTCGGACAAGCAGAAGCAGGAATTGGCAGTACCGACCCTGCAGGGTGAGCTGGTGTGGTGCCAGCTCTTCAGTGAGCCCGGTGCTGGTTCCGACCTCGCATCACTGTCGACGAAGGCCGAAAAGGTTGACGGCGGTTGGAAGATCACCGGTCAGAAGATCTGGACCACGGTTGCTCAGTTCTCCGACTGGGCGATGCTGATCGCCCGTACGGACGCCGGCAAGCCGAAGCATCAGGGCATCACCTACTTCGTGCTCGATATGTCGACACCGGGCATCACCGTCCGCCCGCTGCGTGAGATGACGGGCTCGGCGTTGTTCAACGAGGTGTTCCTCGACGACGTGTTCATCCCCGACGAGAACGTGGTCGGCGAGGTCAACGACGGCTGGAACGTCGCCCGGACGACGCTGGCCGGCGAGCGCGTCGCGCTCAGCCAGAAGATGGAGGCGTACGCCTCGGACTCCGATCTGCTGAAGTTCGCGAAGTCGGCAGACCTGAGCCCGATCGGACGCTACCGTGTCGGCGAGCTGGTTGCGGAGAGTCAGGCGATCGATCTCATCGGTTCCCGCGTTGTGCTCAAGCAACTTTCGGGGATCGACGTGAGTACGACGTCGAGCGTCGGCAAGCTGTTGGCGATGAAGATCAGCCAGTCGATTGCCGAGTTCGTCGTCGCCGAACTGGGTGCTGCCGGAGCGGTCAGCATCCCAGGTCAGCCAAGCGACAAGGCGATGGAGCAACTCATTTCGGGCCGTGCCACCACCATCTACGGTGGCACCACCGAGGTGCAGCTCAACGTGATCGGAGAGCGCATGCTCGGATTACCGCGAGACTGAGGGTATTTACCGGCGAGGCTCAGTCCTGGATTCTTCTCCAGGGCTGAGCCTCTTCCAGTTCGAAGGCCAATTCGAGGAGTGTGCGCTCGTCGCCGAGATCGGCGGAGAAATGCGAAGCCAACGGCAAACCGTTGCTGGTCTGATGCATCGGTAGCGAAATCGCGGGACCACCGGAAATGTTGTTGAGCGGTGTGAACGACGTGTACGCGATCAGCTTGTCGAAAAGCTCCTCGAAAGGCTGAGCGGGAGAGAGGTATCCAAGCTCGGGGGTGGTGTGCCCCAGAGCCGGCGAGAGCACGACGTCGTACTTCAAGAACATGGCGCTGTACTGCTGCTGGAGCCGTCGCAGACGGTAGAGCACGCGCGGCGTCTTCACCAGGTTCTTCCGGTACAGCGTGTAGAGGCCCTTGGTGAGATTGTCGGTGCCGGACTTGTCGAAGTCGGGTCCGAGCATTTGTTTGCCACCGGTGGAGATGGCAAACGACAGAAAGCCCCAGTAAATGCTGAAGTCGTCGATGAATTCGGGGCCGACGGGCAGTGCCGCGTCCTCGACATGATGGCCAAGGCTTGCAAGGAGTTCGGCCGTAGCTTCGACGGACTTGCGCGTCTCGTCGTCCGTCTTGGTGACGGTGACGGAATCGGCGATCACGCCGACGCGCAGGCGGGTTGAGCTGGGTCCTTCGATCAAGCGAACCGGTGCGAGTCGCGGATTGCGGTAGTAGTTCTCAGCCGCAGACATCCATCGTGCAGTGTCGCGAACAGTGCGAGTAACGGCGCCCTGGGCGATCAACCGGATCGGCATCGACTTGTCGGCCGGATCGGCGATGGTGCGTCCGCGAGTGGGTTTGAGTCCGACGAGTCCGCAGGCAGCGGCGGGAATGCGAATCGATCCACCGCCGTCGTTGGCGTGCGCGATCGGGAGTACGCCGGCAGCAACAAGCGCGGCTGCCCCTCCCGAGGAAGCGCCCGACGAGTACGCCGGATTCCACGGGTTGTGCACGGGTTCTTCCGTCATGTATTCGGTGGACGCACTGAATCCGAACTCGGGCAGTCGGGTCTTGCCGATCGAAATGGCCCCGGTGGAGAGGAACTGCTTCGCAAAATCGCTGTCGGCTTTGGCGGGGATCGCGGTGAAGGCGGTACTGCCCTGCTGGGTGGGAAGGCCGGCGCTGTCGGTGTTGTCCTTGATCGCGGTGGGGACACCGGCAAAGACGCCCTTGGCGGGCCGGTTGCTCCTGGCGAGGGCACGATCGAAATCAGTGCAGGCCAGACCGTTCAATTGCCCCTGCACTGCCTCGGCGCGGGCGATTGATGCCTCCATGACTTCCCGTGCGGTCACCTCGCCTGATTCGATCCGGGCGGCGACGCCGGTGGCGTCGAGGTCGCCCAGGGCGTCGTCGGTGAAAGCGTGGATGGGGGTGTTCGCGGTCATGGGGATCCTTGTCAGGCGGAGGCACTCAGGTCGTCCGTCCAGCATATTGGACGGACGACCCCTGAGTGGCGCTATCTGTGGATTGCGGTATCAGCTACCGAAGATCGTCACTGCCTGCTCGGCCGCCTGCGGCGCCTGCTGGAACACTCCCTGGGGGATGAACTGCTGCGGAATGAACTGCTGGGGGCCCAACTGCTGGAAGTTCGTGACCATCGGGTGGATGACGTTGTTGAATACATCGTTGAACATGTGTTGTGTCCTTCGGTTACAGCGTTTTTCGAACTTCTGACTCCATCGACACTAAGCACAGTTCTGGTGAGTTTCAACGAAAATCACTGATACACAGTCAAGTTCAAGTTCATTGCCAGCTGGGGGCCAGGAATCGGTCTTCCTTCACAGCTTGGACGCTGCGCCGTGCAGGTTCTTGGCTGTCGGGGAGGTCTCGACGGATTTGGGATCGGGGTACGTGCCCAGTACGCGATCGGCAGTTCCCGCGGTGGTGACGGTGAACCAGTAGTGCTCGTTCTTGAAGTGGTGGTTGCGGTGATTGCGCCAAACCGACCGGTAGAGAGCAGTTTTCGGCTTGTAGTCACTGTGGATGAGGAAATGTGTCCACTCGTAACCGAGACCGAGCACGGAAATGAAGGTCAGGAACGTCAGACCGAGTTCGACGCGGGGAAATGCCAGGAGGGCGACGGCTGTCAGAACGGGAATCACGATCAGGAGCGTCTGCCACGGGATGAAGATGAGTGAGACGGTTCGCGGCGCAAAGTGGTGTTCCCGATGGCTGCGCGCCAGCCGTGAATCGAGTGTGACGCCGGCAATGGTTCGCGGCTTCCAATGGAGAACGAAGACGTGAATGATCCACTCCACGAAGGGGAATGCGGCAAGCATCACGAGCGGAACGAGGGCGTCGGTGATCTGCCAGTTGCCCACTGCGATGCGCGCCGCCGCGGCGGCCAGCAGCATGGTGCCGATCATCCACGGCGTCGGTGACTTGCGGAACGTCCGTGCGGCATCGGCGAGAGTGAGAGGCTTGCTCATGGTTTCAGTCCTTCCAGGAAGGTGAGAGCGTCGCCGATTGACGTCGTGCCAGTGTGAAGGAGCTGTGCGGCTGACGTCTCGGCAGTTGGCTCGTCGTGTGAAGTGATGGCGGAGGCCAGTTTTCGATACAGGTCGGTCTGGCCGACTTCGGCGACCATGACGGATGCAAGTGCAGTCATAGCCGGCTCGTATGCGGCCCGAAGGCTGTTGAAGATCAAACGGAAGGCAATGGAATCTGCGCTGTCGACGACGACGTCCCAGAACGCCAGAGCGCGGTCTTGCAACTCCACTGGATCTTCGGTGGCGCCTAGTTGATCAACGGCCGTGTCGAGTTCTCGGGCGGATTCCGCGGAGATGCGACGGGCGGCCAGCACAGCGATCTGCGGTCCCATCAACTCGCGAGTTTCCAGGACGCTGCGCACCACGCTCAGGTCGGGGACGCCGTCGCGCACCAGCAGCTGGGGGAGAAGTTCGGGTCCGGCCTGGCGTCGAAAATCGCGCACCGACGTGGACTCGCCCTGGCGGACCTCGACGAGTCCGGCTTGGGCGAGCTTCTGAATTGCCTCGCGGACTGCGGGCCGCGAGACGCCGAATGCCTCGGCGAGCTTGCGCTCGCTGGGTAGTGCCTCACCCGCAGCCAGCTCTCCGGCCAGCACTTTCACCGAAATCTGGTCAAAGACTGCGCCGGAGGCCGAGGTACGTGCAACGGGTTGAAACATGTACCGACCGTAACGCGCTTATCGGTAAGAGGTCAAGTGGTAATACCAGTTCAACGATTGGCGGCTTGGCGCGAAAGAGATACGTCTTGGCCAAGAGGCTTCACCGTAACGGCGCAGGTGAGAGTAATTTTAGGTAGCCCTAATTCGGATAACCGTCAGGAAACCCATGACATCACTCCTGTTACCGACTCCAGATACCGATGCAGAGTTCGCTCGCATCACCGCTGCCCTGACTCGACGCGGCTTTCTCGGCGGAAGTGCCGCCGCGCTGTCCACACTTGCTCTCGTCGGATGCAGTAGTGGGGAGGGCGGTGACGGTGCGGACGGCGCAACTCGTACTGTGCAGACGCACTACGGATCCGTGGATGTTCCCGTCGATCCGCAGCGCATCGTCGCCGTCTCATACAACACCCCGTGGCAGTTGCAAGCCGTCGGCGCCCGACCCGTCGCGACGCTCGACTACAGCGCGTACATCGACCAGTTCACCCCGACACAGCAGAAGTTCATCGACGGCTTGTCCACGGTGGGGGTTTTCCTCGAGGTCAACCGCGAAGCCGTCGTGGCTGCCGCGCCTGATCTCATCGTCGGCGATGCGTACGAGATCGACGAGGACATGTTCCGCGAGCTCTCGAAAATTGCTCCGACAGCGGTGTATTCGGGTACGAACCGATCGGATTGGCGCGCTGTCGCCGAGGGTGTCGCAGACGCGGTCAACAAGGGTTCGGCATTGACGTCGAATCGCGAGAAGTATCAGGCGATGCAAGAGCGAATCCGCACCGAATACGCCGCGCAGCTTGGCGAGAATCGGTGGGCCCAGGTTGCTATCGGTGGTTCGGAAGGGCTCTTCTCCATCCTGTATCCAACCGGAGTGACCGGCGCGATGCTCGCCGACCTGAACGTGACCCGCGGCGAATTCATCCCGGACCTGCGCCCAGCCACCGGCTTCGAAGCCTTCCCGCTCGAACAACTCGAAATGCTGCGGGACGTCACCGTCGTCATCTACCCGAAGCAGCCGAACGGAACTGATTCTGCAGGAATGAAATCCGTCTTCGCCAGCCCGCTGTGGAGCCGCATTCCGGCAGCAGCTTCGGGCCGGGTATTCGGAATCAGCACTCAGGTCACCGACTACGGCACTGCAATCAACTGGCTCAACGAACTCGAAACCGGCGCCTTGGAGGCACTTTCATGACATCACTTCTATTGCCCACCGCTGACACCGATGCCGAATTCGCTCGCATCACCGCAGCACTTACCCGACGCGGTTTCCTCGGAGTCGGTGCCTTGGCGGGGATCGGATTGCTCACGGCCTGTGGAACCAGCTCCGGTGAATCGGTCGAGGGTTCGATGCGCACCATCAACACGGCTCTGGGGCAGGTGGAAGTGCCCACCAACCCGCAACGGGTGGTCAGCGCCGATTACTACACGGGCCCCGCGATGTTCGACGCCGGGTTCACACCGGTCGGATTGCCGGTCGACTACGAGAACGCCGGCGGCGTCCCGGAACCCTATGCGTCCGCTCTGCGGTCTCTCCCGAAGGTGGGACGCTGGTACGAGCCCAACGCCGAGGCGATAGCGGCTTTGTCTCCCGACCTGATCGTGATGACCAACCTGCTGTCGGAGAACAACCCGGATCTTTACGAGCAGATCCGGTCGATCGCACCGACCGCGGTTTTTGCCGAAGACGGGCAGTACGCATGGAAGGAGCGCGCCTTCGGAGTCGCGGACGCGCTGAACCAGAGCGCGAAGGTTCAAGAGTTGGCAGATCGGTACGAGGCGCGGATCGCCAAGTTCCGCAGCGACAACGCTGATGTGCTGAGCAAGGTTAAGGTCGTCTACACCACGTACTTCGAGGAGAGTGGTTTCTCGCTGTACTCGCCGACCAAGTATCAGACGACGGTCATCAGCGAGGCCGGGTTCCAGTTCAACGACCGCTCACTCGCAATTCCCGCCGGCAGCAACGAGTGGTTCCCGAAGGAGCAGTTGGAGCTACTCGACGAGGCCGACGTCATCATCACCAACAGTGGCAAGGGCCCCATCAACGAGAAGTTGGCGAACGACACCATCTTCCAGCGTCTGCGCGCCGTCAAGAATGATCAGGTGTACTCGTTCGACTACGAGGGCGTCGCGTCCTTCGGTTGGGCCCTGACATTCCTCGAGCAGTTCCAGCCGATCGCTGAGGAGATCAGGGCCAAGCTCTGATCTCCTCAGCGATCACGAGGAAGCCGGCGCCACCACATTCAGCTTCGGTTGATGCTGGTCGGTGTATGCCCACGGGCGGATCTTCTCCAGTGCTTTGCCGATCCGGAACACGGTCGGTTCGTCGTACGTATGGCCGACGATCTGGACGCCCGTGGGAACGCCGTTGTGTGCGTGTCCACTGGGCACCGCTAGTACGGGACACCGATTGGCGACGTTGAACGGCAATGTGAGAAGTGCTTCGGCGGTGGTGTTCACGTGCTGACCCGCCACAGTGAGGCCGTCGAGCAAAGACTCGCCTGCCGGGAAGGCGATGGTGCCCGAAGTCGGGCAGATCAGCGCATCGAAGGGAGCCATCGCCTCGGCGAGCTCTCGTTGCATTTGGGTTTCTTTGCGAAGGCCGTCCAGAAATGACATTTCCGCAGCGCCCTTCGACGTGATCGCGACGTTGTCGAGCGTGTAATCGGCGAGAAGATCGCCGTGGGCGCGAGCAACTTCCGCGACGGATGCCCCCATGATCGTTCCGAAATGGACTTTCACCGCTGCTGCCATCGAGTCGCGAGTCCACGGCAGTTCGATCTCCTCGACGATCGCGCCGGCATCGACCAACGACTGTGCGAGAGCCCGGGTGTTCGCCTCGATGTCAGGCTCGATGGGGAAGTCACCGAGCCGCAGGCACAGGGCAATTCGCATTCCCTCGACCGACGGGTAATCGCGGGGCAGTGTGATCGCCGGCCTCAGGGAAGAATGGTCACGCGGGTCCGGCCCGATCAGAACGTTGGCCAAGAGAATTGCGTCGTCAACAGTTCGGGCCATCGGACCGTCGCCACGGTAGGAATCCATGGACAGCGGGGCGACCCCGGCGATACGCCCGTACGATGCCTTGAGGCCGACGGTGCCGGTAAAGCCTGCCGGGCCTCGTGTCGACCCGCCGATGTCGGATGCTGTTGCCAGAGTGGTAGTTCCGGCGGCGAGTGCGGCGCCCGCACCTCCGGATGAACCTCCGGGGCTGTAATCGAGGTTCCAGGGATTGCGGGTCACGCCCCACAAAGGAGAGTGTGTGAACGCCGCGACGCAGAATTCCGGTGTCGTCGTGCGTGCGTGAATCAGGCCGCCTGCTGCCAGAACTCGGTCGATCACGGGTGCGTTCTCGCGGGCGATGTTGCCGCGTCCCGCCAGAGAGCCTTCGGTCAGCGACTTTCCGGCAATGGAGTGTTTTTCCTTGGCAGCTACCGGAATTCCCTCCAGCGGCCGCGGGTCGGGTCCTTGGCCGCGATACCGGCTCTCGGCATCCCGGGCGCCTGCGAGTGCCTCGTCGAACATCTCTTCGGTGAAGGCATTGATGTGAGGTTCGAGCTTCTGGGTTCGGTCGATGATTGCCTTTAGCAGTTCGACCGGAGACAATTCCCGCGCGCGAAAGTGAGCAATGGCTTCGGTGGCGCTGAGGTAGTGCAGTTCGTCTGACATGACGTTATCTCCCTGGGACAGTATGTGTGGGAATCACGCGCTCCGCGCAAGGGCTCCCAGCGCGGCCGCGGTCATGGCTGTAACACCTTCGGGTAGGGCCGCGGCGGGATCTGGGGCGAAGCGCGGTGAATGATTGGACGGCGTGCCGGGTGGTATCCGTCCCTCAGCGAGCGCGGCAAGGGCGGTTCCGTCGAAACTTTGAAGTGCCGTTCCGCCGAAATGCCAGAATACGGAGGGGCATTGGGCGGCGGTGCCGAAGATGCCGAAGTCCTCGCTACCCGAAAGTGGTTGTGACAGAGTATGCATTCCCAAGCCGGCCTGTCGCAGGTCGGACATCACCGTGGACGTGGCGTCCGGAGTGTTGACCGTGGCCGGAAAGCCGTTGTACGCATGAACGTCCGGCGCGTCGGTGGCGCCTGCCCCGTCAGCTTCTGCGCGAGCGATCCTGCCCACCGATTCGAGCATGTGATCTCGCGACGACGCACTGAAAGTTCGCAGGCTGAGTAGCAGTTCGGCGTCGTCGGCAATGATGTTCGCAGCTGTGCCGGCGTGCAAGGCTCCCACCGTGAGCACAGGTGCTGTCGGGGTTGCCGCTTCATGAGCGACCAGACTTTGAATGCGCAGCGCGAAGGACGCTGCCATCAACAAAGGGTCGATGCATGCGTACGGTGATGACGCGTGTCCACCACGGCCGTGAAAGACCACTCGTATCGTGTCGGATGCTGCCATCAAGATGTCGGGTTTGCTGACCAACATCCCCGCCGGAGTCGGGCCCACGTGCTGTCCCAGGCAGAGGTCCGGTCGTGGGAAGCGGTCGAAGATTCCGTCGTCGACCATCGCACGAGCGCCGGAGCCGGTCTCCTCGGCAGGCTGGAAGACCGCGACAACAGTCCCGGTGATCGATGTCGGATCCGCGGAAAGTGCTGCGCACGTGGCAAGTAGCGCGGTTACGTGGACATCGTGGCCACACGCATGCATGACTCCATCAGTTCTGGAGGCGTAGGACAGCCCGGTGTCTTCTGCCACCGGCAACGCGTCCATGTCGGCGCGTAGCAGGATCACCGGACCGCTGCTCCCTTCGAGAACACCGACGACACCCGTACCGCCGACCCCGACCGTGACGTCCCAGCCACCGATTCGCCGAAGTTCCTCGGCAACAATTGCGGCGGTGCGAGTTTCGTCGCCGGACAACTCGGGGTGTGCGTGTAGGTCCCGGTAGAGCTCGAACCAGTGCGGCTCGACGGTTCGCAACCGCGACGGGTCTCCGAACTCGAGATTCGAAAGCAGTTGATTCATGGTTGATCTTCTTTCAGTTGGCGGTTTTCAGTTGCACCAGGTTCAGCATCTTTTCCCGGGTTTGTGGTGCTGCCATGACCGCGACGATCGCCACGACAGGCCCGAGCGCGAGAGATACGAACGCCGCTGACCAGGAGAGGTGGTCCACGATGAATCCGAATACCAACGGCGCGACTATTCCGGCGACCATGCCGCCGAAAATGATCATCGACGAGGCTGCTCCGACCACCGACGAAGGCAGGCTACGAAGCGGAAGTGCAAAACACGGCATGAAAGCGAAAGAGGCAGCGGCAGATCCGAGGGTGACGAGAACGACGAACAAGGCCGTGTTGGAGACGAAAGGAATCGAAACGAGCATCACGATGCACGCGAGCATGGACGGCACCACGACGACACGACTGTTGCCAGCCAGCCGATCGGAGATTCGCCCGCCGATGACGGTGGTCACGGCGGCCACCACGGTAGCCGGAATCAGAAGGAGGCTTGCGCTCGAGAGGGCGATTCCACGTTCGTCATGGAGGTACGACGGAACCCACGACGACATCCCCCAGATCACGAAGTCGTATCCGAAGAACATCAAGGCGAAGAGCCACATCGCGCGGGAGCGAAGTACGGTGCGCATGTTGTCCCAGGAAGAATCCGGACCGTGGTCGATCTCCGCCGGAAGTGCCGGCGGGAGCCACAACTTGATGCTGACGAGCGAGAGTACGCCGAGCGCCGCGACGGCCAGAAACATCCCACGCCAGCCGATCAACGGGAGAAGAGCTGCCGCAACAACGATGGCGAGAAGCGTACCGACGGCGTTGGAACTGTTCATCCATCCTGTGGCAGTGGCACGTTGCTCCGGGATGCTCCGCTCGGCAACGAGCTTTACTGCAGCGGCCGGAAACACGCCCTGCGCGAGACCGAAGAGAAAGCGAACAACCAGAAGCGTCCCGAACGACCAGGCAAGGGCAGTGAGGCCGGTGAAGACACTCCACGCCACCAACCCGATCAGAGCCATCCGGACTGCGCCGTATCGATCGGCGAGCAGTCCACCAGGCAGTTGGGCCAGCGTGTATGCAATGAAGAACGTGGAGATGATCAATCCACGCTGGGAGTAGTCGAGATCGAACTCCTCACCGAGCAAGGGGAGAGCGAGGTTGATCGCCAGCCGATCTATGTAGTCGATCGCGTACGCGACGAACAGCAACGCGACCGTGACTTTGGTGGAGCGAAGCACTGGGCCTCCAAGTGGTGAACCTGTGAAGTGATTCACACATCTTTGGCAAACAGGCAGGGATCACCGACCAGAATGCAGTAATCCGGCAATACTGGGCCGATGAAGCCGGAATCCGACGCATTTGTCATCGCGGAATCTGATCTGGAGATCATCAATGCACTTCAGCTCAACCCCCGCGCGTCGTGGACGCAGTTGTCGTCAGTGCTCGACATGGATTCGACGACGATCGCCCGCCGGTGGCGTCGCCTCGTTTCGAACGGTCATTCGTGGGTCAACGCGGTCGCAATCGGTCGAACCCACATATTCGGCTATCTCCTGATCAGGACCACACAGGATTCCGTTGCCGACGTGGGGGAGCTGTTACGTCAACTCTCCTGTGCCTATCTGTTGGCCAGGACGGAAGGCGAGTACGAATATTTCGTCGGAGTCGTGGCCGCCGACCACAAGAGTTTGGACGCTTTGGTGTGTGAGCACCTTGCCGCCGATCCTGGAATTCTGTCGATCAGAAGCCGGGTCGGGGTGAAGGTGTACCGGGACGGGTTCAGCTGGGAGCCGGGCGCTCTGGGGCAAGCGGGTCGGGCTCAGCTGGCAACGGCATCGACAAAGGGCGCTGCGGTGCCGGCAGATCCGACAGAGTTCCGCGAGTCCGACGGTGCCCTGTTGGAGGCGCTCGGCCGTGACGGACGTGCCAGCTATGCGCGTCTCGCCGCGATTTGTGGAACGAACGAGACTGCGATTCGACGGCGCTTGGCCCAACTGACTGCGTCGCAACAGTTGATTTTCCGCTGCGATGTCTCGCAACAGGCCGTCGGTTCACCGTTCGAAGTGATCTTCGACGTCGCTGTGGACGGTTCCACCGACGAACTCGGCAATCTTGTGTCGAGTTGGCCGGAGATCAGATTGTTGGTAGCGACCACCGGAACAGCGAACATGTTGATCAGCGTGTGGCTGAGCAGCCTCGCGCAGAGTCTTGTCGTCGAGGATCGACTCCGCCGAATCGGTAGTGTGCGGATCCTCGATCGACGTGTCTCGCTGTACCCGATGAAGCGGTTCGGGCAGCTACTCGGACCGAGCGGAGTGGCGGAAGGTCATGTCCCGGTCGCAATTTGGGGCGCCGGCGACGTTATTCGTTGAGCGTCAGTCGATCGGCGTCCGATTGTCGTCGACGAGGTGCGTAGCGGAGTCGGTCGCACGGGAGCGCTTCCAGATCATCCGAGCCAGTGCACCCAGCACGGACACGGCCAGGACAACGCCACCGCCGATGATGCCAGCCGACGAGTCCGGGAAGATGCCCTCGAGCAGCAGCCAGATACCGAAGACGAAGAACAGCACCGCGGCGCCGATCTTGATGAATCCGTCCGGAAGGTGCTTGCCCAGCACCGAGCCGACGATGATGGCGAGAGCGTCGGCCGCCACCATGCCTACCGTCGACCCGATCCAGACGCCGATCCAGTCGTTGTCGGTGGCAAGGGTGATGGTGGCGAGCATGGTCTTGTCGCCGAGTTCTGCCAGGAAGAAGGCCGAGGCGACGGCGATGAAGGCGGATCGCGTGACGCGACCGGCCTTGTTCTGCTCGTCGTCGGTGAGATCGTCACCGCGCAAGGTCCAGAGGCCGAAGATCAGGAAAGCGATACCGCCGACGATGGAAATCGCCGCGGTGGGGAGGGCGACGCCCAGGTAGTGGCCGACGGCGACCGAGACGAGGTGAACAAGGGTGGTGGCGACGGTGATTCCGCCGAGGACGACCCACCAGCGATAGCGCAAGGCAAACGTCATTGCCATCAGTTGCGACTTGTCACCGAGTTCTGCGACGAAAATGACGCCGAAACTCAAAAGTATTGCGGCAAGCAAGATTTACTCCTCCGGTCGGTGTAGGTCGGAGGAAAAATGCGAGCCTCCGGCCTGGGCAGGCGCAGTGGGTGCGCTTGTCCGGCCGAAGGTCTCGCCCACCGAGGCCACAAGACCTTCGGTTCGCCAGGCCGGGTGCTTCGCGATCCGCACCAGGGGGAGCGCGTCGAACCAGTATGTCGACACGGGCGATTGGGGGCTACTCCCCTTCGTTGCTGCCCACGTTAGCGCGCCTGAAACGAATTGGCAAAGCGCACAGCAAGTTTGGGAGTCCGAACTTATCGCTTACCGGGGCCGTCACGAGGCGAGGAGCATGGCCAAAACAGCGGTGTCGGGATCGCTGATCGGATCGATGCCGACACGACTGATCATGGAGACGACTGTGCCGTCCGGCTCAGCCTCGACCCACGCCGCACGATGCTCCAAACCCAGATAGGGAAGGCCTGGCAGCAGTACACACCCCGACGCGCTGCCCTCGCATTCCGGCAGGCTGGGCGTGGTTTCCGACGGTGGGTGCAGCATGATCAGCGCCGGTGGCTGATGGTCGGAGAAACGGCCGGGTGTCAAGGCGAAATCGCCGAGTACCGGACCTTCGGCAACCACCAGACCGACGGTGCCCGGCTGCGGATCTTCGGGAACGTCTTCACGGACCCCGAAGACCGTCGTGGTCGGCAACAAACCTGGCATCGAGGCCACGCGGACAGCCAATGCGAGAAGCTGCGCCCACTCCTGGGTGGTGTCCGGCCAACGACCGGAAATGACGAACCCCTGCAAAGACCCAGCGGCTTGGAACGGAGAAATGCCTATTGCTTCGTTTCTGTTCATTTCTGTTCCTCCCTCGGTGCTGGGGCAAATCTCGGGCAGACGCGCATGCGTCGGTCCGGCACACCTCGTTGGGTAATCGAAATATGCACCCATTCGGTACTGGCACACAAGACAGGGAGAGTGCCAGCCAGGTTTGCGCTGGTGAGGGCGGTGGTATGCGCAGACATGACTCTGTCGAAGAACCGTTCTCGGCTGGAAGACCTGGCAACGCAGGCGTGGATCTTCGGATATCCCCTGTTGATTGCTGCGGTATCGCGGGATGTCATGACGGCGGTGCCTTCGCCGGTGGCGATGAAAGCCCCGCTCAACCAGTTCGCCTACGCGCGTACGACGCCGGATGCGACCTTCACCGATGTCGTCTCACCCAACGCGGACACTCTCTACTCGTCGGGGTGGCTGGACGTCTCGACGGAACCGCAGGTGCTCTCACTGCCGGACTTCGGCACGCGGTACTGGCTGGTCCCCATCCTCGACGCGTGGAGCGACGTGTTCACGGTTCCGGGATCTCGGACAGTCGGGCGGACCGGGGGACCGTACCTGGTGGCCGGGCCGAATTGGAAAGGCAACGTGCCCAAGGGTTTGACGCTGCTGCGGTCTCCGACGGCGATGAACTGGATAGTCGCCCGCTACGCGACGTCGGGGGGAACAGACCTGGCAGAAGTGCACAGCCTGCAGGACCGGACGCGACTCACTCCTCTGTCGGAGTGGACGGGTGACCCGCAGGACTACACGCCTGGTGAAATGCCGGTGAACCCTGCCGTCGACACGCGGACGCCGCCGGTGGACCAGGTGGCCGCCATGGACGGCGAGGCATTCTTCACCAGACTCGACGCACTTCTCGACGACAATCCTCCGCGTCCGGAGGACACCGAGATGATGAAACAACTGTCCGACATAGGAATCGGCTCCTCCTTGCCCTGGAGGTCGCGTCCGCAGGAGGTACGTGATGCCCTCGATAGAGCTGCGCGAACCGGTATGGACGTGCTGAGCGAGATCGCCGAAGAGGCCGAGGGCAGTCCGAAGAACGGCTGGACGATGCACCGCGGCTTGGGGCACTACGGAACCCATTACGCTCAGCGGGCTCTGATCGTCTGGCTCGGTTTCGGGGCCAATCTCGATGCTGATGCCGTGTACCCGCATGCCACGACGGACGTCGACGGGAAGCCGCTGACCGGGGCGAAGAAGTACGTCCTGCACTTCGAGAAGGACGAGCTGCCACCGGTCGAGGGCTTCTGGTCGCTCACGATGATGAACGAGCGGCAGTTCTTCGTGGACAACCCGATCGACCGATACGCGATTGGCGATCGAAGCGATCTGGTGTTTGCCGACGACGGTTCCCTCGACATCTATCTTCAGCACGAATCCCCTGGTGGTGAGAAGGAGCGGAACTGGCTGCCGGCTCCGTCCGGCGACTTCAACGTCTTTCTGCGCCTGTACTGGCCGAAGGCGGCAGTGCTGTCGGGATCGTGGACTGCGCCCGGTATTCGAGAAGCAAGTATTCGAGAAGCAGGCTGAAAGTCCCCTCGCTTCGTACCCGAAGAGCACAACTCGGTATCAGCCGCGCGTTTCGATGGGCGGAAAGGTCACAAGAGTCATACGATCTGTCGGTACTGCCCTGTTTGAAGAGCTGTTGAATCGGTCAGAGACACCCGCTTGTTTCGGAGGCTACTGATGGTCACGCAGAATCCGTTCGTGCAGTACGGCAAAGAGATCTGGTGGATGATCCTGATCCGCGGAATCTTCGGCGTGATCTTCGGAATAATCGCGCTCGTGTGGCCGGGAATTACCGTGGTGGCCTTGGTTTTCCTGTTCGGTATCTACTCCATCGCCGACGGTTTGATCACGATAGTTCGCGCCATCCGGGACCGCGAGCATCTGAGCTCGTGGGGTTGGTGGGTGTTCACGGGCGTCGTCTCGGTCGGAGCCGGCATCGTCGCGCTGGTCTGGCCGGGCATCACTGCGCTGGTGCTGCTGTACATAATTGCCTTCTACGCCATCATGTTCGGAATCTTCGGAATTGTCGGCGCCTTCAAGATGAAGGCGCTGCCCGGATCCAGTTGGGGATGGTTGCTCGCCGCATCGGTGCTTGCTGTCATCTTCGGCATCATTCTTCTCATCGCGCCCGGCGAAGGCATCATCAGCCTCATCTGGTTGTTGGGTTGGTACGCAATCCTGTTCGGCCTCTTCATGATCGTGGGAGCATTCCAGATCAGGAGCCGGGCAAAGGAAGCCGGTGTTCTCTAAGCCGGTGTTCTCTAAGAAGGGAAAGCCGGCCGTCGAGGCTCCCACTCCGATCCCCACGCTGTCCGGTAGTGAGAACTGGTCGATCCCGCGCGGTTTGATCGTCCTGCTCGGTATTGCCGCCACCGTGGTCGCCGTCGGCGGAATGAAGGTGTTCGGCGGCATCCTCGGACCGGTATTCCTGGCCCTGGTGCTGACGATTGCCGTTCAGCCCATTCAGGATTGGTCACAGCGCCGAGGGTGGCCCAAGTGGGTCGGGATGTTGGGCTCACTGGTCACCGTGTACCTGATTCTGCTCGGGTTGGCGGCGTCGTTGATCGTGTCGACGGCTCAGTTGGCGACGATCCTGCCGCAGTACTCCGAGGAGATGACCAACCTCCTCAACGAGGGCCGCGACAAGTTGGCCGACTTCGGAGTGAGCACCGAACAGATCCAAAGCACGCTCAGCAGTGTCGATCTCACGAAGGTTGTGGGCGTCCTCGAAAGCGGACTGGAGGGCCTGCTCGGCATCCTGTCGGATCTGGTGTTCATTCTCGCGTTGTTGCTGTTCATGGCCTTCGACGGCATGAGCATCCGCTCGCGGTTGCATGTGTTGTCCGAGCAACGTCCCGAAATCTCCTACGCGCTCTCCACCTTTGCCGCCGGAACTCGCAAATACCTGGTGGTCTCGACGGTCTTCGGTCTCATCGTGGCGGTACTCGACGGTGGCGCGCTGTGGCTCATGGGCATTCAGCTGCCCGTCCTGTGGGCGTTGCTGTCCTTCATCACCAACTACATCCCCAACATCGGGTTCGTCATCGGCGTGATTCCACCGGCGCTCCTGGGACTGTTGCAGGGCGGGCCGTGGCTGATGCTGTGGGTGATCGTCGTCTACTCCGTCATCAACTTCGTGATCCAGTCCATCATCCAACCCAAGTTCGTCGGCGACGCCGTCGGACTGTCGGTGACGATGACGTTCCTCTCACTTGTCTTCTGGTCGTGGGTTCTCGGGGCGCTCGGAGCGCTGTTGGCGATCCCGCTCTCGTTGTTGGTGAAGGCCGTCCTGCTCGATATCGACCCAGCCACGCGCTGGGCCGACATCCTGATCAGTGGCCCTCGGGACATGCCGAAGGAGGAACCAGAGGAGTCTGAGAAGCCGACCACGCCCGCAGGCTAGGGCTCTCAGTGTTTCTACAAGTTGTTGCTTTATCGTCTCGCCCATGAGCGCCGAGAACACCACAGAAAACTCCCATCGCCGGCCGTTACGACTCGGTCGACGGCTGGCAGTCGGTGGTGTGGCCGCGATCGTCGCGGCTGCGGTGGCGGGGATCGGGTTCGTGATCTTCGCGGGCGGTGCCGACACCTCGAACACCGTCGCGATCGTGAACGCCGACGCGGGAACCACGCTCGACGGCAAGGAACTTCGGGCCGGCGACACGCTGGTGGACACGTTGGGCAAGAACGAAGACTTCGACTTCCAGGTGGTCGACAACCCCGGCGGGAACTACTTCGCGACGTTGACCGTGCCGGAGGACTTCAGCGAAACCGTCGCGTCGATGTTCGGCATGGATCCACGGCAGGCGAGCGTCGACCTCGAGGTGAAGGGCTCGGATTCGGAGAAGTCGGCCGAGTTGACTCGGGCCGTATCGGCGCAGGTCGGCGCGGACGGCATCAAGGGCCTGCTGGCTCAGACGTCGGCCGCCAGACGCTCGATCGATCAAAACCTCACCACCGCACAGATTCTGGTCGCCGGAACCAACGAGGCCGGAAAGTCCATCGATCAGGTGAAAGCAGGCGCAGGCACTCTGCTGCCGTACCTCGAGACCGCACGGTCCGGGGCGTTGGAGCTGATGAGCGTCGCGGATCAGGTGTCCGGTGTTGTCGATCAGGCGTCGGGGTCGGCGGAAGAGCTGGCCACGCGCGCGGACTCACTGGGCCTGACGCTTGGGGAGGCGTCGACCTCGACCGCGGAACTGAAGACACGAATCGACGCGCTGCAGACTGCGCTGAACGGCCTTCCGATCCCGCCTGACGTGACAGCGCAACTGGCCGGTGTGAGTTCGGATCTCGGTGCGCTGAATGCGCAACTGGGCACCGTTCCGGCGCTGTTGGGTGGCTCGGTCGGGCCCGATACGGAGCTCGGTGATCTAGTCCGCACCGCTGTCGGGCAGCTGCAAGGCGCGAGCGATCAACTGAGCAGTGCTGCCGGACAATTGAACGACGGCCTCATTCCCATCGCTGATCAGGCGCCGCAGATGCTCGGTGACGTGACCGATCAGATCACCCAGGGATTCACGACGCTGCAAGGAATCGCCAAGTCACTGGTCACGGGCCTCGACGGCGCAAAATCCGGTATTCCCGCGATGACCACCCCGCAGCAGGTTCAGCTGACCTCGGTGCTGTCGGATCCGGTGGCCGTGAATCAGACCACCGCGAGCAGCGGTGACTCCGGAACTCGCACACTGGCATTGGTCTTCGGAGCCACGACGGTCCTGCTCGGTGGTGCTCTGCTGACACGAACGGCGGCGCCCCTGGTGAGGCGCCGCCGTTCGAAAGAAGAGCGTGACTAGACGATCAGACCTGCGGTCTGGGTACGTGCACGGTCGAAGCGAGCCGAAACGTCGTTCCAGTTGACGATGTTCCAGAATGCCTTGACGTAGTCGCCCTTGACGTTCTGGTAGTCGAGGTAGAAAGCGTGCTCCCACATGTCGAGGAGCAGCAGCGGCGTGAGGCCGATGGAGATGTTGCCCTGCTGATCGTAGAGCTGGACGATGATCAGACGCTGTCCGATCGAGTCCCACGCGAGGATGGACCAGCCGGAGCCCTGGATGGCGTTGGCGTTCGCGGAGAAGTGAGCGCGGAAGAGATCGAACGAACCGAAGTTGTCGTCGATCGCTGCGGCGAGTTCACCTTCGGGCTTGTCGCCACCGTCAGCGCTGAGGTTGTTCCAGAAAACGGTGTGGTTGGTGTGGCCACCGAGGTGGAACGCCAGGTTCTTCTCGAGCAGGTTGGCCTGCGCTGCGATGGTGTCGTTCTCACGAGCCTCGGCCAGCTTCTCGAGTGCAGCGTTGGCACCGGCGACGTAAGCCGCGTGGTGCTTGTCGTGATGCAGCTCCATGATCTTGCCCGAGATGTGCGGCTCGAGGGCTGCGTAGTCGTAGGGGAGTTCCGGCAGCGTGTAAACAGACACGAGGGTCCCTTCTTTGCGGGCTGGTGAGCCCTGGTGCTTTAGAGTGCGTCGATCACCGGTCACGGCGTGACGTCACTCGCGTATGTGCAAATCATTCTTCGGGTTTCCACCCAATAACATTCGTACACCGTCCGCAACAGTCCGGCTCAGGTAGTAATCACCAAAGAATAAAATTTGGGAAACCGAACTTGCCCCGATCTAAGGGTAAGCTAATATGCGCAAATTCGTCGTAAAGGTGAACGGAACCTTAAACTTGCGCGATGCCCGCACCAGTTTTCCTCCCGGAATCACCAGAGGCGGCCGCGCCTCGGGTGAATCTTCCGGGCGCTGACCTGCTGCGAGCCCTGGCGGTTGCCGCCGTGATCTACTCCCACATCTCTTTCTACGTCATCGACGATCTCGGCTCGGGTTGGTGGGTGATCGACGTCGTCTACGGCGTTTTGATCGAGCCTGCCGAACTCAACCAGCACCTCTCTTTTGTCGGCGTCGCAGTATTCATGATGCTTACCGGTGCTCTGGTGACGCGATCCGCGATTCGCGACGGCCCCGGAAAGTTCTTGACCAACCGATTCAGTCGACTGCTGCCCGCATTCTGGGTGGCGACCGCGATTGCCATTCTTCTGGTCCGCCTCGGAATCAACGGAATGTTCAGCGGTCAGGAAGGTATTTCCGATACCGAAGCGTTGATGAGCTTTTTTCTCGGCGGATTCTTTCTCAAGCCCGAGGTGGCAGTTCTGGGAGTGACCTGGACACTCACCGTCCAATTCCTCTTTTATCTCGCATGCGTAGCGGCTCGCCCGATACTGCGGCTGCGACCGATCGTCATGCCGCTCGCCGGTGGTGCGCTGTGCTCGCTGGTGTTGCTCTACAACGTCTACGCGCCGCTGCCGTACACCGTGCCGATGCTGTCCAAGATCGCCGCGACGCTGCCGGCCGTCTTCCTCGGCCAGATCATGTACCTCGCGTGGGCGAAGCTCGCTCCCGGCCGCTGGCTGATCGCGGCCGTCCTCGTCCAGATGCACGTCATCATCGTGGCGACCCAGTTCCGCGTCTACTGGGCCGGTGAGCACTATCTGTGGACCATTTCGGTAGTCGCCGCAGCGGTAGTTCTCATCGGCCGCTACGACGGCGTCCCGACGCGCTGGCCGGTCGTGAAGTGGCTCTCGACGCGTAGTTACGTCATCTATCTCGTGCACACCCTGATCCTGTACCGCGTCGTCGAGAACACTGTTTTGTACGTCGGACCGACGCTGGCGTTTGCGCTCTTCCTTCTGGCCACGGCCGCGGTAGCAGAAATCGGCTACCGGTGGGTGGAGCTGCCCGGCGCCCGCGCGATCACGGCGTGGCGAAACAGTCGCTCGCGCGTAGCATCGAAGCATGAGCTGGTACGACGACATTCTGGGACGAGCGTCCGCAAAATCCACGCTGATCGCGCCTGAGGACGCACTCCCGGGCCGAGAGCAGAAAATGCCGGTTCCGACCGCGCACTACGTCAACGGGCATCCGTTGACGCCGCCGTTTCCGGCCGAACTGCAGACCGTCGTCGTAGGGATGGGTTGTTTCTGGGGCGCCGAGAAGGAGTTCTGGCAGCTTCCCGGCGTGTACACGACCGCTGCGGGTTATGCGGGCGGCTTCACGCCCAACCCGACGTACGAAGAGACGTGCTCCGGACGTACGGGTCACACCGAAGTCGTGCTGGTGGTCTTCGATCCCGCAGTGATCTCCTACGAGCAGATCCTGGCGCACTTCTGGGAGAACCACGATCCGACGCAGGGGATGCGTCAGGGTAACGACCAGGGCTCGCAGTACCGTTCGGCGATCTTCACGACGTCCGCGGAGCAGGAAGAAATCGCTCATGCGTCGGCCGTCGCTTTCGGTGAACGGCTTGCCGAAGCCGGATATGGAGCGATCACCACCGAAATCGGCCCGCTGCGCGACTTCTTCTACGCGGAGGATTACCACCAGCAGTATCTGGCGAAGAATCCCGGCGGTTACTGCCCGGTGCATGCCACGGGCGTCAGTTGCCCGGTCGGATTGCTCCGTCAGGATCAGGTTCCGGCGCAGACGGACATCCTTCCGCCGAGCGAATAACTGGACAGGTGTTGGAGGACACATGTGATTCAGCTCGTTAACACTTGCAACTAGATCGAAACAAAGGGAATCTCGATGTAAGAGTGTGTCGTCGAGAGAACTGAGCTCACAATGTCAGGTAGTACGCGAGGAACTGCGTCGCTGCTCCGACGCACAATTCATGTAGGCCACGATCCGATGGTTCGCCGCAGTGATCGGATCGAAGGGTTCATGTCCTTCGGTCTGATCATTTTCGCGATTCTTCTGCTGCCTCTCGCGGTATGGGCAGGGGCTGCGACTGCTTCGAGCCAGAACGCACTGATCGCCAAACAATCCGCCGAATTACACAGTATTTCGGCGACGACGACAGCAGATTCGACGCAGACCACCGCCTCGACAGCCGATTACATTGCGCCGACCACCGAAATGGCCAGCGCGCAGTGGAACTGGAACGGCCAGGTTCACACGGGTGATGTCACTGTCGACTCGGCGACGCCCGCCGGCACCGAGGTCCCCATCTACGTCAATGATCAGGGCGACAAGACCGTAGCTCCGATCACTCAGAGTGCTGCCGACGTCGCAGCCGTGGTGACCGGGGTTTTCACCTGGTTCAGCGTGATGTCGCTGCTGGTCATCGCTTTCATGCTGGTGCGCGTCTTTCTCGACCGTTCCCGCTCGGCCCAGTGGGACCGAGACCTACGCGCGTTCCTCGACGCGAACGCGCTGTAGATCCCGGCCCATTCCTTACTGCAGTTGGGGCATGACCTCGCTTGCGACGAGTTCGAGATGATCCAGATCGGCGAGATCGAGAGTCTGCAGATACACGCGCTGTGAACCGGCGTCGGCGAAAGTGCCGATCTTGTCGACCAGCTCCGAAGGTGTTCCGGCCAGACCGTTCTCACGTAGCTCGTCGACGTCGCGTCCGATAGCCTCGGCGCGCTTCTTGATCTCCGCCTCGTCGCGGCCGCAGCACAGGACGAGAGCGTTGGAGTACACCAATTCGTTCGGATCGCGCTCGTGCTCGACGCAAGCCTGACGAACCCGCGCAAAGATGTCCTTCGTTTCCTCGAGGGACTTGAACGGGATGTTGAACTCGTTTGCGAACCGAGCGGCGAGCGCTGGAGTCTTCTTCTTGCCTGTGCCACCGATCAGGATCGGCGGACCGTCGACCTGGTGCGGTTTGGGAAGCGCGGGAGAGTTCTTGATCTGCACGTGCTTACCGTCGTAGTCGAACGTGTCGCCGACCGTCGTACGCCACAGACCGGTCACGACGTCGAGAGTTTCCTCGAGCAGTTCGAAGCGATCCTTGAGCGCCGGGAACGGGATGCCGTACGCCTGGTGCTCTTCCTCGTACCAGCCGGCACCGATGCCGAGGTCTACGCGGCCACCACTCATCTGATCGACCTGTGCGACCGAGATGGCCAGCGGTCCGGCGTGACGGAACGTAGCCGACGTCACCAGAGTGCCGAGGCGGATGGTGGATGTTTCGCGGGCGATTCCGGCGAGCGTGATCCACGCGTCGGTGGGCCCGGGAAGGCCGTCGGAATTCATGGCGAGATAGTGGTCCGAGCGGAAAAATGCGCCGTAGCCGAGTTTTTCGGCGGTCTGGGCAACAGTCAGTAGTTGTTCGTAGGTAGCGCCCTGCTGGGGTTCGGTGAATATACGCAGCTCCATGAGTTCTACTCTGCCACTATTTCACTTGGTCGGGACGACGGCACCGACTTGTCCGGCGCCGAAACACAGGGTCGGTCCCGGCGCTGTCGGCGTGATCTTCACGCTGTTTCCGTGGCCGACCAGGCGCACGAACACCGAGTGCAAACCTTGGGTGACGGGTACGGATACTGCGTCGCCGGACTCCAACGCAACATCGATCGTTCCGTCGGCGCTGGCGAGGTAATTGAGCTGAACCGTCCATTCCCAGCCGGCCAGGGGGCCGTCGAGGGGGAGCTCGGTCGGGCCTTCGGCACGGGTGCCGCAGTTCGGCGCCGTTCCTTCGGGAATCCTTCTCGTCCAGGTCACTTCGGCATCGACGATCTGACCGCTGTCGTCGATGGCGCGCAGAATCGGAGTGCTGGAAGAGAATTCGGGGCGATCAGGCAGCGGCGCGAGAACGTTGCTTGCCAAATTGTTCGGAAAGGCGACGGGAAGGAGCACTTCGATCGCGACGGGTTGCTCGAGCAGTGGAGCATCCTGATTCTGTGACAACGACATTCGCGCGTTCGCGAGGTAGTCGCGGGTCGGGTTCTCGCGCCAGATGTCGACGAACGTGACGGTCGAGACGAGCGAACTGATCACGAAGAGCACTGACAGGCCGGCGGCGACTGCGACGGGCAAACGGGCCGGACGTCGCCGAGGCGCAGCGAGAATAAGAGCGGCGGCGAGGGCGAACACCGTCGCCGAATCCGTGAAGTAACGCAAGGTCTGCGCCAACTCGTAAGTGGTGTCGGTGTCGGATCGGGTAGCGGTCATCGCCACCACGGAGGCCAGGAAGTACAGCGCCGCGGCAGCCCAGATCCAGGCAGCGCCGCGTCGGGCACGCACTGTCATCACGGCCGTCGTCAGCAGCGCGGCCCAGGATGCGACCACCAAGAGCGTCGGCGGATCGGCCCAGGCGGGGCTGGGGATCCACCGCTCCCAGCGCCAGGGGCCGCCGAGAAGAGTGGGAAGCATCCCCAAAGACGTTCCGTGATGCAGCAGTTCGGTGGACATCGAACGGCCGTATCCGGTGATCGGAGATTCGACAGTTGTCAGATACACCGGAATCCAGATCGCGAGCACGGCGGCGCAGGCCGTCCACAGGAGTCGGCACTTCGTGATCGCACTTCGTATCGGCGTTCCTTCACCTTGTGTGCGCAAGTACAGCACCAGAAAAGCGAGTGCCACGAACGGAACGAGCACTGCTTTCTCGAAGAACAGCAAGGAGATGACAAAAACCGCGGTGCCCGAGAACACGTAGCGCACCTGCCCGGTGCGGTACAGCTTGATCGCGTCGCCGCATGCCCAGGCCAGCGCGATCTGGAGCGGCAATGCATTGAGCGCGGCTGCCCACCACGAGAACGCCGGAAGTGTCAGCGGGACGAACAGATACAGGAGCAGCGGAATCAACAGTGCCGGTCGCCGGCCGAGGACCAACCGAAGAGTGCGCAGAAGCGCCAACGACGCGGCGGCCTGACCGATGACGAGCAGCGTTGCCGACAGCGCCCAGTTGTACGGCGCGATACGGGCGATCAACCCGGTGAAGAAGAAGGCCGCGGGCATGAAGTGACCGTCGTGGTCGTAGAGCAGGAGTTCGCTCGAGAAGAGTGGGAAGCGTCCTCCGCGGCCCATCAGGATGAGGTCGTCCCAGTAGAAGTAATTGCTCGCGGCAACCCAGACGCGAATGACGAGCTGACATCCGATCAACACGAACGCGAGCTGCGTGACCCGTCTCGGGGTGAACGTCAGAGTTGGCTCGGGCTGTGGAGAAGTCATCGACGGTCATGCTTCCAGGTGTGTCAAAAACCGACTTCTCATAAAAAGGGGATACCGGTCTTTTCTGTCTTTTCGGGAGCAATTTCTGAATGGATTGTGAACTTTGCCGGGATAAATGACGTCGACGCCCGAAAGTTCACTGACCTGCGGTGTCAAATTCATCCTCGAGCCTGTGCATCGTTCGCTAACACCTGTCAGCAAATTCTCAGGGTCTTGCCCGTGACCTGTGGATAAAGCCCGATTCATTCATCCAGAACTGTGGATGAACCTGTGGAAACTGTGGATAACTCGAGTTTTTAAGTGGCGGAGGTCACATTATTCGAACAATGCAGGTGAACGCGGTGGAGGTTCGATCACAAATCGGGAGTGAATCCATTTGCTGCCGTTACCGATACGGCGTGACAGAATCGAAGTTGTGAGTGTCGTTCAGGTCTGCGCCCGGTGCGCCGCACGCTGGCCTGTCGTCGGCGGCCCGACGCAGTGGTGCCCGCGCTGCAGCGGCGTCCTGCTGATCCCCACCCGCACCGAGATCTACCAACCGCCCAACCGCCGTGGCTTCCGCTGGATCGCGCGCTCCCCGTCCGACCCCCGCGGCGTGGGGGACGCACCAGTGCGTCGTAGCTTCTCCACTCCGCGCTACGACGCTGTCCCGCAGTGGGGACTCCAGGACGTCGTCGATACCTCACCGGTGCCGCCCTCGCGAGCGGACCGGATGGCCGACCGAGTCGGGCCGTTGCTGACGCTCGCAACGATCCTCTACGGACTGGCGGTGTTCGCCGAACTGGGCAGATACGCGATCCTGGTCCGCAACCGCACCAGGCTGATCCCGCAGCCGCTGCTCACGGTCTCCGACGCCGCCGTGTACTTCACTCAGTTGGGTGGACTGCTGATCTCGGTCTTCGCGGCAATCGCCGCTGTGTGCTGGCTGCTTCGTCGGCGTCGTGAACACTTCGCAGGTGCCCGGGAATCCGATCCACGCACAGCGTCGGAAGTTGTCGTCGGCTGCGCTGTGCCGATCCTCAACCTGGTGATGCCGGCCGTTTATCTCTTCGAGTTGGTCCGCCGCGATCCGCGCGGAACCCTGCTGGTCAAGATCTGGTGGGGCTTCTGGGGATTCAGCGCTCTGCTGCTGGTGGTCAACGCGTACTGGCGATCACGCCCGGGGATTCAGGCAATGGCCGACGGGGTTCTGCTGAACGCTTTCATCGCACTGATCGCTGCCGTCACCGCGGCGTTGACACTCGTCGTGATCCGCCGGATCGAGCGCAAGAGCTGGCGCGGTGAACCGGAATCGGAAACCCGGTGGGTGCCAGTTCCGCGCTCGGTGCTGGAAGAAAAGACGGTGCTGGACGAGAAGACGGTGCTGGACGAGAAGGAGACCGCTGCCCTGTGAGCCCAGATCGTCGAGGTCCACTCGTCGTTGCGCACCGAGGTGCGTCGGCTGCGCGGCCGGAGCACACCCTCGCCGCCTACGAACTGGCCCTCGAGGAGGGTGCGGACGGGCTCGAATGCGACGTCCGGCTCACCCGCGACGGACACCTGGTCTGCGTTCACGACCGCAAGGTCGACCGCACCTCCAGCGGGACGGGGATCGTCAGCGAGATGACGCTCGATTCGCTGAACGCTCTGGACTACGGGTCGACGAGCGAACCGGCCGAACTGCTGACTCTCTCCGATCTCATCACCCTCGCTCTGGATTTTGCGCGCCCGGTGAAGCTGTTCATCGAGACCAAGCACCCCGTGAGGTTCGGCGGATTGGTCGAAGCCAAACTCCTGGCGGAACTGCACCGCTTCGGGATCGCGTCACCGCCGTCGGCCGATCATTCGCGCGCTGTCGTCATGTCTTTCTCGGCGAGTGCGGTGTGGCGAGTGCGTCGTTCGGCACCGCTGCTGCCGACGGTCCTGCTCGGTGACGCGTCGCGGTACCTCGGCGGCGGTGCGTCGACGGCTGTGGGCGCTACGGCGATCGGGCCGTCGATCAAGGCGCTGCGCGAACATCCCGATCTGGTCGATCGGGCCGCTGCTGCGGGTCGCGCGACGTACTGCTGGACCGTCGACGACAAGGCGGATGTGGACCTGTGTCGTGAGCTCGGGGTCAGTTGGGTTGCCACCAACCATCCCGGGCGCACGAAGCAATGGCTGGGCAGCGTGTAGATTTTGCCCTCGTGGCCAAGAAGAGCAAAAGAAACAGTGGACCGAAGCAGGGCAGCGCACGCGCAGAGAAGCTGGCGGCACGCCAAGCAGAGCGTGAAGCCGCTGCCGGCGTAGTCAGCCGCCCGTTCGAGGGCCTTGCCGCCGAGTGCGATCTGGTTGCGCTGCGCGAATTCGTTCCGTCCGCCACGGCTCCGTTGCCGGTCATCGGCTCCGACCGTCCCGTCACGTTGGCAACGGTCCTCCCCGGCGCTGTTGCCGCACTCGTCCGCGACGAGGGCGAGACGGCCACAGGATTTGTCGGTGTCCAGGTTCAGGCGCACTCGGCCGACCTCGGCGCAGACCTCGCCGCTTCGGTGAACTGGATCAAGGACGCGGCCCCCGGCGACGCGCTTTCTGCCGCGAACCCCGATTCCGAGACCCCCGCAGTCACCGCTGTCGTCGATCCCTCGGCCCTGCTCGACATCACCGTGCACCAGAACTTCAACTGGTGGATCCCCGAGGGCGTCGAAACCGATCCCGAGGTTGCCGCCACCGTGCAGCACGCCAACTCGGCGATCATGCCCTCTGCACGCCTCGAAGGCGACGGCCTCGTTGCCGCGTGGTGGGTCGACGCCGGCGAGAAGGCGCACCTGCGTTGGGTTCGTCCCGAGAGCGAAGACGACCTGATGCTCGCGCTGGCGCGCGTGCACGCGACCGGTGGACTGCATCTGGGTGAGGGCTCGCGCTACGCAGGCTCGTTCCGCACCCACGGCCTGTTGGTTCCCGTCTTCGACCTCGACCGCGAAAAGCATGCAAACGAGTGGGTAGCGGCAACCGTCGAGCTCGGTGAGCGTCTTGCCGAGGCTCTGGCCGTCGATGCTCCGCTGACCTCGGCCGAGCTTCGCTCGCGCGACGGACTTCGTGGTCGTCAGGTCACGCTGCGCTGATTTTTTCGCCCGAACTATAGGCGTTACGCGAAGTTACGGTTAATGTTGGTGACATGACCTTGTCGCATGACATCTCCGGTAGTGGTCCCACGCTTGTGCTCGTCCATGGCATCGTCCATCGACGGCGGGCGTGGGATTCGCTTTTGGACCAGCTGACGCCGTACCGCCGCGTCGTCACCGTCGACCTGCCGGGTCACGGAGAGTCGCTGCTGCCCGAACTCGGTCCGGACGTCATGGGACAGCTGATCGACGATGTCAGTGAGTTCGTCAAGGAAGTGACGCCGGCGGGGGAGCGTGCCCACGTCGCGGGAAACTCCCTCGGCGGCTGGATTGCCCTCTCGCTGGCAGCGCGCGGAGATGTCGCGTCGGCGACAGCTCTTTCGCCGGCCGGGTTCTTTGTCAATCACCTCGATCAGGTGCGAGCGATCAACACGTTCCGTGCACTGCGCGGCACGGCCAAGCTCATGGGTGACGGATTGCCACGCGCATTGCGGTACAAGCTGATTCGCTATCCGGCGCTCGCCGCGTTCTTCGCTCATCCGAGTCATGTCGGTTATGCAGCGGCGTTGGCCGACTGCCGTTCGCTCGTGTCGAACGAACTCGTCGATCTCGGTCTCGAGATGGACTTCGTGCTGCCGCCCATCGTGGATCCCACTGTGCCGGTGACGGTTGCGTGGGGTCGACGCGATCTCATCCTGCCCGTGTATCAGGCGCAGCGCGTGAAAAAGCCGTTCCCGCAGGCAAAGTTGATGGTTCTGCCCGGCCTTGGGCACGTACCGATGACAGATGCCCCCGAGCTGATCAGTTCGATCCTGCTGGCAGGAAGCGAACCGTTCGGCTCGAGGGCAAAATCCGTGAGTGCTGCAGGCTAGATGGTTCCGCCGGCTGCGCTCGGTGCACCGGTGGTGTCACCGACGGTGCTCATCTCGCGGGACACGAAGTCTTCGAGGTCGAACAGGTTGGCGCCTGCGCGGTCCGCGATGGTGAGAAGTGTTGTCATGCTTGCAACTTCCTCGACCTGCTCCTTGAGGAACCACTGCATGAACTGCTCGCCGAGGTAGTCGCCTTCTTCGCGGGCAGTGCTCGCGAGCTGGACGATCTGCTCGGTGACCGTCTTCTCCTGCGTCAGCGCGAGAGCGATGGGCTCGCGGGCATCCTTGAAGTCGGCCTTCGCGGCGTCGACGCCGGTGAGTTCGACATTGATGTCGCGATCGAGGAAATACTGAACGATCATCATGGCGTGGTTACGCTCTTCCACAGCCTGCTTGTAGAAGTGCTTTGCCAGCTGTGGCAGATCCGCATTGTCGAAGTAAACCGCTGTCGCGATGTACTGATGCGAAGCGTTGAACTCGTTGCGAATCTGGTCTCGGAGTAGTGCGTGGAATTTGGTCATGTGAGTCTCCCCAGAAGTCATGAATTCCAAAATAGTGCAGGTCAGAGGCCCTGTCATCCCAGTATGACCTTATTGTGGTAAGCGTTCCCAAACTAAAGAAGACCTAATTTTTCTTCGAATTCGGTGAGGTTATCGAGCCCGGTGAATTCGAATGTTTCATTTAGGAATGTCCATTTCACCAGGCGAGTTCCGCGCATTTACCGTCGCTTCCCTGTAGTTCCACCTGTACGGTGGCGTGCCCCAGTTCGAATACCTCGGCAAGCAAGGTTCGGGTTGCTGCGAGCACGGTTGTGGGATCGGCGTCACTGACCGCGGTGACGTGAACGGAAGCAACTTCCATCCCCGAGGTGAGTGTCCAGACGTGCAGATCGTGCGCGTCGACGACTCCCGGCAGAGCGTTGATCTTCTCGATGATCGAGGTGACGTCGATGCGGTCGGGAGCCTGCTGGAGGAGGATGCGAACGGCGTGGCGGCCCAGGTTGAAGGCACGTGGCAAGACGAAGAGGCCGATCGCGACGCCGATGACGGGGTCGGCGTAGCGCCAACCGAACGCGAGCGTGACCAAGCCGCTGACCAGGACGCCGATGGACCCGACCATGTCCGCCATGACTTCGAGGTAGGCGCCGCGGATGTTGATGCTTTCCTTCGCGCCGCTGCGCAGCATGAGGAAGGCGATGACGTTCATCGCCAGACCGACGACGGCGACTGTCGCGACGGGAAGGCCGGGAACCTCGGGCGGATCCGTGAAGCGGCTGGCGGCCTCGTAAAGCACCCACCCGGCGACTGCGAAGAGCAGGATCGCATTGGCCAGTGCCGCAAACACTTCCGTGCGGTACATGCCGAAAGTACGGTCGGGGCGCCGGGCGGCACGCTGTGCGACGAGGATCGCGGCGAGCGCCATGAAGATGCCGAAGATGTCTGTGAACACGTGCGCCGAGTCCGAGAGCAGGGCCAGTGACGAGGTGAAGAGGCCGACCGTCACCTGCAGCACGAAGGTCACCAACCCGAGGCCGGCGGCGATCCACAGTTTGTTGACATGCTTGCCGCTGTTGCTGGTCGCAGCCTCGGCGGGGGAGATTCCGTGCCCGTGTCCGTGTGACATCGAAGGTCCTTTCGTCGACGCCAGCCTAGACACATATGCATATATGCGCAATAGTGCATGTCTTAAAAACTATGCAACATAGTTGTAAGGTGGCGGCGTAGACCTTCATTTGTCATCGACGCGAGGACCGAGAAGTGGGAAGACATCGAAAATCCGAGCCGATCAGACCCGGCGGGCGCATGGCCGCGGTTTCCGTGGCGACGGGTGCAATCCTCGCGTCCGGCACTTCCATCGGGCACGCGTCGCCGCCGCCGATTGCAGTCGAGGATGCATCTGCGGTGTCGGCGCCGGAGATCCTCGACCTTGTCCGGCCGACGGATCTTGCTGGAATAGCCGAACAACTCGGCAAGACGCGACAACTCGAATCCGAGCGAGCGGCGCTGGCGTTCGAGGCCGAAAAGCCACAGGTGATGGCCCCCGTCAGCGGGACGATGACGTCCAACTTCGGTCCACGGTGGGGAACCACCCACTACGGTCTCGACATCGCGAACGCGATCGGAACGCCCATCGTGTCGGCGACCGACGGTGTTGTGCTCGAATCCGGTCCCGCCGCGGGATTCGGGCTCTGGGTCCGCATCCAGCAGGACGACGGGACCGTCGGCGTCTACGGACACATCAACGAGGCGCTCGTGGTTGCGGGTCAGAAGGTGCGGGCGGGTGAGTTGATCGCGACCGTGGGCAATCGTGGACAATCGACAGGACCACACCTGCACTACGAGGTGTGGCAATCTGACGGACAGAAGACCGATCCGCTCGCGTACCTGAATTCCCGGGGCGTGTCGTTCGGGGAGAAGACCACGGGCGACTGAAGTTCTGTCACGACGCGATGGAGGAGCAATGCAGGGGCTTGGCGGACTCGAAGCCGAGGTCATGGATGTGCTCTGGCAGTCCGACGACGCGCTCTCGGTCAAGGATCTGGTCGAGACCCTGGGTGAGCGTCGACAACTTGCGTACACCACCATCCTGACCGTCGTGACGCATCTCTACGACAAGGGCTGGGTGAGTCGTGAGAAGAAGAGTCGCGCCTACTTCTATCGGCCGAGTCGCAGCCGTGAAGAGGCCACATCCAGAGCACTGCGCGAATTGTTGGACAGCAGTTCCGATTCCGCTGCCGTGCTGTTGCACTTCGCCAAGACCATGACAGATGCCGAGAACGAGGCCCTGCGCCGGGGTCTTTCCGGGGAAGGTGTGCAATGACATTGGCGTTGCCGATGTTTCTCGGTGCGATGCTCGTGGGATTCCTGGTTCCGAGAGTGTTGCGAGCCGTTTCCTCGGCGTTGTCACCGGCGGTGCTGCTCGCGGCGTGGCTCGGCAGCATGGCGTCGGCTTTGTATCTCGCTCTCTCCGCGGTCTTGGTTCTGGTGTGGCCGAGCCACGCGCCGGTCGAGGGGCTGGTCGACGGTATCGCTCGGTGTTTCAGCGCCTTCGCGCACGGCACGAGTTCATGGGTGGGTGAACTGATCACCGGCACAGCCGTTGCTGTGGTGGGTGTGATCGCCGTTCGGATCGTGCTGGCCGGCCGCAAGCAGGCACGTGAGCACGCGAGGGTCCGAGATTTCCATCGTGATGTTCTCTCGATCGTCGCGCGCCGCGACAACTCGGAGTCCGACGTGTTGTGGTTGGATCATCCGCTGCCTATGGCGTACAGCGTCGCCGGAAAGCCTGGATTTGTTGTTGCGACGCAAGGCTTGTCATCCGCTCTCAGTGGAGGCGAGCGTGATGCTGTCCTCGCGCACGAGCGTGCACACCTGAGCGGCGGTCATCACCGAATTGTCGGTGCGTGCGAAGTCTTGGCCGCTGTTCTTCCGCGAGTGCCGTTGTTCGCGGCGGCACCCGCTGCCGTCGGCGCGATCGTCGAACTGTCGGCGGACAGACACGCCGCTCGCGTCACCAGCCCGGCTGCGGTGCGTTCCGCCCTTGCCGTGGTGTCGAAATCGCCGCTTCCTCAGCCGGACTGGAGCTTGAGCGATCGCGGCAGCGCGACCGCGGTGCGATTGAGTTCCCTGGTCGACGGCGACGTGGCGTCGCCTCGGCGACTGACCTGCGCGGTGGCGGCCTGTGCGCCGGCCGCTGTCACGACGGCCGTTGCCGCAGCCGTGACGGTGGCCGTCTCCGCGGGGATCTGCGCTGTTCTGACCTGATCATTCTCCCAAGGCCGAATCGATCTGGGCTTTCAACTGCTCGTAGCTCGGCATCTGGTCCAGCTTCACGTCGTTGAGGAACAGCGTCGGAGTACCTTGGATGCCGAGGCGTCGGCCTTCTTCGAAGTCGCGCTCGACTCGCTCGCGGACGCCGCGGCTGCCGAGGTCGGATTCGAATCGGGCCATGTCAAGACCGAGATCTTGTGCGTAGGAACGGAACAGCGCCTCCTGTGATTCGGCGGATTCACCCCACTGCGACTGCGTCTCGTACATTCGCTTGTACATCTCGACGAATTTGCCCTGGCGAGATGCGGATTCGACGACCTGCGCCGCGAGAGTGCTGTTGGTGTGACTCGGAATCGGAAAGTATCTGATGCCGAACGTGATTCGATCCTCGTACTCCGCTCTGATCCGCTCCATCGTCGGGTACAGCGCGAGGCAGGCTTCGCATTCGAAGTCGAGGAACTCGACCAGGTTCACCTTGCCGTCGGCGGCCGAGGTCAATCGGTACGCGTCGTCGGTGAGGACGGCGGTGGATTGTGCTGCCCGATCGGCGTTCTCGTTGTCCGCCCGAATCGGATCGACGGTGATGAACGTGATCAGTGCTACCGCGAACACCGCGATCAGGGCGGCGGATATCTTCATGCTTCTGGACACTGCTGTGCACCTGTACCTTCCGTCGAATTCCTAAATACTATCCAACATAGTAGTTAGGTGTAGAGTCGACGGTACCCGCATGGAGACGAAGGAGGACCCGCCGGTGAAGCGTTCGTGAATGACACGCCGCCGCCGTCGATCGGGCAGATGCTGGAGTGGGATACCTCATCCCTCCCGCTTCTTCCTGCCCTGGGAGTTGTTCTTGCACTCTGGTATTGGACTGGCGCTCAGCGAGTTCGCGCGAGTGGGCGACCATGGCCGTGGCATCGGACAGCGTGTTTCCTCGGTGGGTGCCTGCTGCTGATCGCGGTAACCGGACTGAAGGTCGAGAGCTACGGCTACGAACTCTTCAGCGTCTGGATGTTCCAACACCTGACGCTCTCGATGGCGATCCCGCCGCTCTGGGTACTGGGCTCGCCGGGACTGCTGCTACTACGTTCGACGCCGCACCGAGGAATAGGAAAAGGCATTCTCGCGCTTGCCCTCTCGGCATTGCGCAGCCCGCCGGCGCGGTGGATGCTGCACCCCGGGTTCACGATCCCGGTATTTCTGTTCAGCTACTACGGGATCTACCTGTCGCCGATCTTCGACACCGTCTCGGCGTTACCGGCTGGACACGTCTTTCTCGAAATCTTCTTTCTCGCCAGCGGTCTGCTATTCATCATGCCGGTGCTCGCCACCGGCCCACTGCCGGTGCGACAGAGCTACCTCGGCCGGTGTTTCGACCTGTTCGTGGAGATGCCGCTGCACGTGTTCATCGGCGTCGTACTCATGATGGCGACAAAGCCGCTGCTGACCACGTTCGTGGATCCGCCTCCGGAGTGGGGCGTGGACGTGATGCAGGATCAGCAGCTGGCGGGCGCCCTCGCGTGGTCGTACGGAGAGCCCGTCGCGCTGGTGGTGGTCGTGATCTTCGCGATGCGCTGGAACCGCGACGACAAACGGATGAATGCCGACCTGGACCGCCGCGCCGAGATCGACGGCGACAGTGATCTTGAGGCGTACAACAATTTCCTCAGATCACTGAACGCCGCCGAGCGGCCTGAGACTCGGTAGGCCGGTGGCCCTCAGACGCCGCCGCCGGCGGGCGTCGGCGCCATTGCATCGGCAGCGGCCGGGGTGTTCATCTCGCGTGCGACAAATGTTTCGAGGTGGAACAGGTTGTCGCCGGCGCGGTCGACGATGGTGAGAAGTGTTGTCATGCTTGCCACTTCCTCGACCTGCTCCTTGAGGAACCACTGCATGAACTGCTCGCCCAGGTAGTCGCCGGTATCGCGCGCGGTGCGTGCCAGCTGCGTGATCTGCTCCGTGACCTTCTTCTCCTGCTCGAGTGCCAACTCGACCGGAGCCCGGACACTGTCGAACTTCGTCACGACGTCGTCGATGCCCGGAACGTCCACGTCGAGGTCGTTGTCGAGCAGGTACTGGATCATCATCATCGCGTGACCGCGTTCCTCGGTGGCCTGGCTGTAGAAGCGCGCGGCCATCTGCGGAAGATCGTGTGCATCGAAGTACACCGCTACCGCGATGTACTGCTGCGATGCAGTGAACTCGTTACGGATCTGCTGACGCAGCAGAGTGGTGAATTCGCTCGAGTTCTTCGCCTGTGTCATCCCAACAGGTTACTGGGTCGTCGCCGCTGAGAGGGAGCTACTTCTTGTCGAGCTGATCGATGACGAAGCCCACAGTTTCCGGTCGGTACCCGTAGACGAACGAGTCCTTTTCGCCGACGTACCAATCGCCGCACTGAAAAGAACTGCCCTTCTCGACCCCCGTCGGCCACCACTGTGCGGACAACGATGCGGGACGAGTTTCGACGGTGGGTCGTGCGATGCAGCTGTTGTGATCTATCTCCGCGATGTTCGCAGTCATTCGCAGGATGCGTTCGTTGCCGGTGGTGCGGATGACCTCGTCGATACCCGTTGCGCCGGCGGGAACCCAACTCGGCAGTGTGTCGATTCCGTTGGATGCTTGTGCAAAAGAGAAGGTTTCGGTTTTCTTGTACGCCTTGGAGTCGTCGAACTTCTCGAAGGTTCCGGAGCAGGACGTCACGAGTGCAGCAGCTCCGACGGCGGCGGCAACGACGGCGAGAGTGCGGAATCGGCGGTGTGTTGTGTTCATACCTTCACGGTATTTTTCGGCCGCCGATTCCGCGTCCTGCCGGAAAGCGATTTGTTCGCCGGGCTTGTCCTCCCGCGGTACTACCGGAACTCAGGGCGATTACCCCGTGGTGATCAGATCCTGTGGAATCTGCTGATCGTTGGCCAGGGCGTCGAAGAACTGCGAAGCGCGCGCCTTGTCCCACAACAACACGTTGCCCGAACCGTCCATGTCCTCGAAACCGGCGACCGGAACCGTCGTGGTGGTCATCCCGCCGCGAAGCGCCCAGGCGAGTGAGGCCAGATTCCAGATGTGATCGCCTTCGTCGACCTGTAGAGATTTGGCGGTATCGGAGGCGAGTGGCCACAACCGGAACGGATTGAGGAACGTGGTCGGACTCGTCGCCTTCGACAGCAACGCCGACATGAACTGGCGCTGGTTGTTCATGCGGTCGAGGTCGGCGAGCGCCGTCGCGCGAGTTCGCACGAACCCGAGTGCATCCGAACCCTTCAAGTCCTGGCATCCGGCGGGGAGGTTGATCCCGGCCAGCGGATCGTCGATCGGCTGTGCCAGGCACACGTTGACGCCACCGACGGCGTCGACGATGCCGGCGAACCCGCTGAATCCGATCTCGGCGTAGTGGTCGATGCGAAGCCCCGTTGCCTCTTCGACGGTCTGCACCAGCAATGGAGCGCCACCGAAGGCGAAGGCGGCGTTGATCTTGTCCGACCCGTAGCCGGGAATCGGAACGTACGAATCGCGAGGGATGCTGACCATGGTCGTCTTCCCACTTTTGGGGACGTGGACCAAGATGACCGTGTCAGTGCGCTTGGGACCGGTGTCGCCGCCCGTCGCAAGGGCTTGCTCCTGCTCGGGGGTGAGCCCCTCACGACTGTCGGAGCCGACGATCAGCCAGTTCGTGCCCGGAGTATCGGCGACGCGTCCCGCGTAGTCGGGCAGCGCGTCGATTCGATTGAGCGAACTGTCGACGTAGTAGATCGCGCCGGCCAGCGCGAGCAGCAAGACCAACAACGTGATGCCGATACGTCTACCCCAGCTACGACGCTTGCGGGGGCGTCGCTGCTTCGGAGGTTCGGGAGGGCGCGGCGGGGCGTTCGGCGGGGTTCGGCGCGGCGGTGCGGGCGCATACTTCGCCTGGCGCTGCGGATCCTGACGCGGCGGGCCCTGCCTGCGCGGGTCGTCCTGAAACGGTTGCGGGCGCTGGGTCGGCGCCCAGTCCTCACGCCTGGGCTGCTGCGGCGCTTGTGGTGGGACCTGTGACCAGGCCTGATTGGCCGGATTCTGCTGCTGCGGGCGTCCGTCGCGGCGAATGACCGTCGGCCCTTCCGGCGGCATCGGTGGACGCCGCTGCGGGGGTGGGCCCTGACGGGGTGGATTCTGGCGTGGAGGGTTCTGCCTCGGAGGCATCGGTCCACGCGGAGGTGGCCCTGGCGGCTGGCGCCGCGGAGGGCGCTGAGGATATTCGGAGTCGCCGGTCACCAGTTCACGGTACCGGTCACGGCAGCCAGGAGACGTGATCGCGCAGGAGGGCGTAACCGATGAACGCCACCATGTCGATGAGAGCGTGGGCGATGACCAGCGGCCAGAGTTTCCCGGTGCGCTGCCAGTACCGGCCGAACACGAGCCCCATGATCACGTTTCCGACGCCGCCACCGAACCCCTGATAGAGGTGGTAACTGCCGCGCAGGAGTGACGACGCGAGCAGTGATTTGTTCTCGCTCCAACCCAGCGTTCGGAGGCGAGTGATCAGGTAGGCGACGACCAGCACCTCTTCGGCACCGGAGTTCGCGATCGCGGACAGTACGAGGATCGGCACTCGCCACCAGTGATCGTCGAGCGCGCTGGCCTGGACGGTGAGGTTGATGCTCAGTGCCTGAGCCACGAGATAGAACAGCAGACCGGGGAGACCGATCACAGCGGCGAGGCCGAATCCCGGAGCGATGTCGCGCCCGAATCGAGGCTTGGGGGTCAGTCCCGCAGCACGTGGACCGATCCCCGAACGCCACAGTAGATAGAGTCCCAGCGCTGCCCACGCGAGAAGCTTTGCGACGCCCAGCAATTGGCGCGCCAGGTCGATCCAGTCGATGGCGGCCCGCGACGGGTTGAGTGCAACCGTCTGATCCGAGAGCGCAACCGGCGTCGCCAAGGATTCGGCGAGCGAGAGGATCCCGGACAATCCGCTGAGTCCGAAGGTGACCAGCAGAACGATGGTGATCTCGATCCAGACTCCGCGTCTGGCGGCCGGATCGAGGGCCGGGCCGGCCGGGACGGGAGTCGGCGGCCGTAACCAGGTGCGGACGGTTTCGCGGGCATTCACCCGCGCAACGCTAGCCGTTTGATGCGCCGCCCGATCGGAGGCCGTTGAGGAAAGGGCACCCGACCAGCATGCGGATGGCGCGGCTCAGCGCGGGAGCGTCGTCGACGGGGTTGGCGAACGGCATCCACACGTCGCGGTCACCGGTGTGATCCTCGACCCGCAGGCGAAGTCCGTAGCGGTCGATGCCGAGTGGGCGAACGCGTCCGGTGCGCATGTACGGGGGAAGCTTGCGCACGAGCAGGTCCACGAGGTCGCGGTGGTCTTCGTCGAGATGCTGCAGCCATGCGGTCTCCATTTCCCAGAAGGGATCGGGGCTGGCGTTCAGCAGTTCGTCCACGGCGACGGGTTCTGCCCCCGTTGAATCAGCGACTACAGCCGAGGCCAGGCTCAAGCGAAGGAGGACCGAGGTGTGGCCGATGTCGAGGAGCCCCGGGTGTGGATGTTCGGATGCGACGTCGTCGGCGAGAACGCGTGCCTCGTAGTCGGGCACGGCGTGCAACGAGCCGCGAAGCCACACGAGGGAGCGCACGGGCTCACGCAGCCGCAGTGGTGCGTGATCGGTGATCTCGAGGACGGCAGGCAGGCCGCCGCCGCCGGAGTTCCAGGCCAGGGCCGCAGCTGCGGAGGCATGTGGGACTGCAACGACGACGTCACCATTCGAACGCAGGTGATGCACCGACGTGACGGTGGGATCGCTGCCTTCGATGGCGAGAACTGCGTCTTGTGCGCGCACACAGGCGCTGCGGACGCGTTCGGCGGTGGACGGGCCGGTGCTGGTCTTCGTTGCCATGCTGCCCCCTTGGCGGGTGTTCTCTCGAACTCCATCGGATGATGAGGTAACCCTAACCTAAGGCGCTTCGGTGTGAATCGCAAGACTTTTGCGCAACTCGCGTGGAATCCGCCGCCTGCGCCGGGGTTACGGTTTGTCTGTGGCCATTCCTCTCTCACTCGGGCTGCCCGCCCCGAGAAACTCGCGCGGACTCCTCGAAGCACTCTTTCTCCCGGTTGTTCCGGCGTCGGTTCTGATCGGTGGCGAAGCAGCAGGCCGGGTTGTCGTCCGTCTCGATATCGATCCGGAAGAACTGCGTGCGGACACGGAAGCGTCGTACGAGGCCGTCCGTTTCGACGTCGACGTCACCACCGACCAGATCGACGACGCGATCGCGCTGCGCCTGCCCGCTCCGCTCGCTGTGTATGTCGACGGCGGCGAAGAGGATCTGACACCCGCCGAAGCGGCGCTGCGTCTGTGCGAAGGTGGCCGGATCCCCGGACTCGCCGCCGGTCTTACGCCCACCGAAGTGGCTGATTTCCTGGCGGTACTCGCGCACGAGTCCGTCGGTTTCGTAGCCCGCGCGGCCGACGGCGACGAGGTGATCGCCCTGCTGTGTGGCACCGTCGCTGCACTGCGCGGCGACGACGTGCGCGCCGCGATGGTCGATCCGAAGCCGGAAAAACTTGCCGCGCTGATCCCCGAAGCCGCGTCGGCCATGCGTGAGGTGCTGCTCACGATCGAGGTCGCGGATCTGCCTGCAGTGGAAACGGCTTTGCGTGCCGCGGGTTTGCAGTGACCGGCGTGGGTCGGTGCGTAATCTTTTAGGCGTGCCAAGAATCGCGTATTTCGGTCCGTCGGGAACCTTCACGGAGATAGCTCTCGCCCAGTTGGAGGCTGAGGGCGCGTTCGGCGAAACCGTCGAGCGAGTACCGGCCGGCAGTCCGCCGGCGACTCTCGACATGGTTCGCGACGGTTCCGTGGACGGAGCCGTGGTTCCCTTCGAGAACTCGGTGGAAGGCGGCGTAGCTCCGACGCTCGATTCACTCGCTCTCGGTTCGCCGCTGCAGATCGTCGCCGAAACCGATCTGGACGTGAGTTTCTCCATCCTGGTTCGGGCCGGGACCACCGCCGATCAGGTCCGAACGATCGGCGCGTACCCGCATGCGGGCGCGCAGGTCCGCGGATGGATCGCCGAGAACCTGCCCCAGGCCGAGGTGGTGTTGGCGTCGTCCAACGCCGGTGCGGCCCTGGATGTGCAGGCCGGAACCGTCGACGCCGGTGTGTCCACGGCTTTGGCCGGTCAGATGCTTGGACTCGACAGCCTGGCGGACAACGTCGCCGATGTAGGCGGCGCCCGCACACGTTTCGTGTTGGTCACCAAGCCGGCCCCGGTTCCGGCGCGGACCGGTGCCGATCGCACCGCGCTGGTGCTTCATCTCGACAACGCTCCCGGCTCCCTGGTGCGCGCACTCTCCGAATTCGCCGCTCGCGGTATCGACCTGACTCGGATCGAATCACGGCCGATGCGAACGGAATTGGGCACGTACCGGTTCTTCGTGGACTGCGTCGGACACGTCGAGGACTCGCTGGTGGCCGAGGCGATGCGTGCGCTGCATCGTAAATCCGGAGTCCGCTTCCTGGGGTCGTGGGCGACAGCGAATTCGACCGGGCCACAACCTCCTTCGGACGAAGAAGCGATTCGGTGGATCGACGAACTCAAGCATGGAGGGGGAGAACGATGACCGGAAGGCTCATCCTCGTTCGGCACGGTCAGACGGAGGCGAATGTCGCCAAACGTCTCGACACCGCCCTGCCAGGAGCAAAGCTCACGCCGGAAGGGTTGGCGCAGGCCGAGACGTTGGGCATCGGCCTGGCTTCGGCGCCTCCGCTGGCGCTCGTATCGTCCTTGGCTTTGCGTGCCCGGCAGACCGCAGGTTTCGTGGAGCAGGCCGCCGGTGTCTCTCTGGACGTGCGGGACGGATTGCACGAGGTGCAGGCCGGTGACCTCGAAGATCGTACCGACGAGGCCGCGCACCGACTGTTCATGGAGACGTTCCATCACTGGCACACCGGCAACCTCGGCGCTCGCATCCCCGGTGGTGAAACGGGATACGACGTCCTGGAACGGTACGTCCCCGTCGTCAATGCGTTGCGCGAAGAATTTCTCGAAGGCTCACGAGACGGCGGCGACATCGTCGTGGTCAGTCATGGTGCGGCGATCCGTCTTGTCGCAGCCCAGCTTGCCGGTGTCCCCGGTCTGTTCGCAGCCAACAACCACTTGGCCAACACCGAGACCGTCGAACTGTTGCCTTCGGTCGACGGCGGTTGGGAGTGCCTGCGCTGGGGAACCGTCAACCCGCCGTTCGAGCATCGACTCATCCCCGGTGCCGACGACGTGATGGGCTGACGGCCGGCGTCACCACCAACCGGTCTGGACGCTCAGTTGGCGCCCTAGTTCAGCGGACAGCGTTCTCACGTAGCTGGCTGTCAGGTGGTGGGAATCGTGATACACCAACACATTTCCCTCCACGACGCGGCACAGCTCCGGTCCGCACACGCCGTCGCTGAGGTCGAGTAGACGGACGTTGGTCAGATCGCCGATCGCCGACGGCGCCGGATTGACGTCGCTGAGCATTTCGGACCGTGGCATCGCGCAGTGATCGGGTGACGTGGTTGTCGCCAGGCAGTCGATCGCGCGGTAGGCGACGCCGTCGTGGTGCAGCCACGGGGTATCGCGGATGGCGAGTACGTCGATACCGTCGCGCCCCAGTTCCTCCCACACGTGTACGTAAGACTCGGGCGTCACGTCGCCAGGGCCGTCGGAACTCGGCCTGGTTGCCGTCGTGAACACGAAATCGGGTGAGGCGTCGGCCAACTCGGTCAGCACTCCACGCGACCAGTCGACGCAATCCGGATAGTCGTTGTCCGACAACGTCTGCATGGAGTCGATGGTGAGCGGGCAGCCCATCTTCAGATACGTGTCGACGCGGAACCCGTGACTCTTGCCGAGTTCGTCGAGTGCAGTGAGCCAGTGCTCGGAGTGCGAACCACCTGCGAGGGCGATGGTTCTGTCTGCATCGGCGTCGCCGTAGGTGCAGTGGACGACGTCCCGCTCGAGAAAATCGGCGATACAGCCGTCGAGCGTACTGGCCGGAAGGTCCAGTGGCGCATCGAAGATCGAGGGAACCATCGACGCCTTGGGTACTTCGGCACCGTCGGTGAGCGCGAGTGCGCCGGGATGGGTCGGGAGGTCGAGGGTGTCGACTGCCCGCTGGCCCGTCGTCTGGCTGCTCGCGTACGACTGCCAGGCGACCGAAGCGGCGAGGACCACGGCAGCGGTGACGACGCATGCCAGGACGGTGTACCGGCGCGAGCGGCCTCCACGTTCCACCGGAACCTCGATCAGGCGCCGGAGTGCAAGCGCCCCCGCGACGGAGAGGGCGATGATCAGTGCCCCGCCGAGCAGGCCGGCTTCGGGGCGTCCGGTGATGACGAGTGCAAACACCAGAATCGGCCAGTGAATCAGGTACAGCGCGAATGCGAACGAGCCGAGCCACGTCAGTGCCGGATGGGCAAGAGTCTTCGACGTCCAAGGCGTGTCGTCGCCGACTCCGGACAGGATCAGCGCAAGAGTGGCCAGCACCGGCACCAGCGCCCACGGGCCGGGGAACTGCTGGGCGCCGTCGAGCACTATGCCGCACAACAGGATCGACGAAAGCCCCGCCCAGCCGATCGTTGCTCTGACCGAGAACGGCAGGGATGCGATCTGCCGACTGCGTGTGCTGGTCATCAGAACGGCCAGCAGACCACCGAGGGCCAATTCCCACAACCTGGCGCCGGAGTCGTAGTACGCCCAGGCTTGGTGACGCGAAGATTTGGCGAGTGCGTAGAGAAAAGATCCTGCGGTCAGAACCAGAAGGGTGACCGCGAGTGACGGGCGGAAATAGTTGGGATTCACGCGTGAAGCGACATAAGCGATCACGGAGACCAGTGCGATGGCCAGGAGATAGAACTGACCTTGTACGGCCATCGACCACAGGTGCTGCAGGGGAGTGACCGAGCCGTCGGCGGCCAGGTAGTCGCTTGCGGTGCTGGCGAGCTGCCAGTTCTGGAAGAACCCGAGCACCGCGATCAGTTGATCGCCCAGATCGGCCCAGCGTGTGCGTGGCAGCAGCAACGCGGTCCCCAGTGCGGTCAAAATGCTGACCACCGCGATCAGGGGGAACAGCCGCAGAAACACCCGCCGCAGTGCCGGGACCGGGTTGAGTGAACCCCCGGCTTCGGCGCGTCGAACCAGTGAGCCGACGAAGAAGTATCCGGACAGAACCAGGAAGACGTCCACCCCGCCCGATACCCGTCCGAACCAGACGTGGAATACGACCACCAAACCGATGGCGAGGCCACGCAGTCCGTTCAGGTCTTGTCGGTGCGGTGTTGTTGCCCGTTCTTCGTTCGGCCGGTCGATCGTGGCGACCGAGCCTTGTTCGCCCGGTGACGACGGTTGACGCGAGAACTGCATGCTGAAGTAAGGCTCCGGGCGTTGAAGGGACGCCCCGAGGTTACCCGGAAGTCTCCGGCGCCGATTCCTCGAGTTCCGTTACCAGAGCGTTCACGGCTTGTCGGAGGCGATGGGGTGTTCCGGAACTGATGGACGTCCACTCGGTGCCGTCGGCAGCCCGAGTAGTCGAACCCACGAGCCGGCCGGCCAAGGTGTCGTACACAGTCACTGCGCCGGTCATGAGCGTCGTCGCTCCCAAACTGTGTGGTATTCCGACCAATTCGGCGAAGGCGGTGCATGAGACGATTGCGCTACCCAGTTGGCGCGCGTCGTCTTCGGGTATTCCGGCGTTGATCAAGGCCGAGGTTACGCTGCCTGCATCCGGGCCGGCGCCGAATGCCAGGCTGAGCATCTCGGTCGGTGCGTTGATCACGGCAATCGGCATTGCTTCGGCGCTGCCGAGCGCGGTGACAACGGGTGCAGCTGGTTCGGTTGTGACACTGCGTAATGCGAACGAAGAATCGGTTGAAGTTGCTTCGACACAAAGGAATTCGCCCTGCGCGACGCAGAGGCGTGAAATGCTTCCGCCGACATGCCGACGCAGCGCCAACTCCCACTTGGGGTGGGTCAGGACGCGCAGGCGGGCACTGAGGTCGTGATGGATCTCCCCACCGGGGAGGAGATCGCGCTCGGAGAGTGAATCTGCCGCGGACTGCATCGCCGTACGGTGAGCGCTCGCACTGCCGTGAACCGTCGCGCCACCGAGAACCACGGGAAGCCCATCGAGTCCGAGTCGCTCACGTACATAGTCGATTTCGTCCTGTGACAGGGCGACGACAGGTAAATTCCACCCCTCAGGTGAGGTGCCGAGATCCACCATCAATGCTCTGCAGTTTCGAGTGCGCCACCGATCACGGACGGGATGACTGTTCGGCCGTCGGCGAAGTGCTCGAAGTGCTTCAGGTAATCGGGTGTGTCGTGCTCGGTCTCGTCTTCAGATTGGGCCGCATGACGGCCGCCGGCGATCGGCGCAGATCCGCCTGCGGTTCGGGCCGGATCCACCTTGACGGTATCCGCGGTGCCCTGAACCGGCGAGGTCACGGGGTTCTGGCGTGTGGCGCTCTGGCCGGTGGAGGGATCAGGAAGAGCGTGCCGACCGGTGCTGCTGCTCGACGACGAGCCCGCGATTGCTCCGGCTCCTGTAGTCGCGGAAGCTGCGCTGACCTGTGCCGGTGCCCGGCTTGCCGACGGGGTGCCGAACAGTGATGGTGTGGAAGCGCCGAGTCTTGCGCCGCCGAGTCCCGCGCCGCCCAGTCCGGTGAGTCCTGCTCCTGCCGTCGCGAGAGCTGATGCGGCAGTGGTGGCGCCTGTGACTGCGGTGGTGGTGGCGCTGGCTGCGGTGGCAACTCCACCGGAGATGGCACCGGCCTGTGAGGCAGCGGCGGCAAATACCGGGTTGGAAACTACGGATGCGACAGCAGCGGTGGCGGCGCGCACGGGATCCGCGATTGCGTCAGCGAGCGTGGATGCCGCTTGCACGACGGACTGTCGTGCGGCGCTGCCTGGGCTTTCGGCCGAAGCGGATGCCCCAGCTGTGGGTTCCGCGATGGACGGTGGTGAGTCGAAGTTCTGCTGCACGGCCAGATGGGCCGTTGCGGCGTCGTACGTTTCCATTGTCACCGCCGCTCGAATTTTGAGAGCTTCTTCGGCAGCCTCGGCTGCAGCGGCTCCGCCTACCAGCGCCCCGCCGATGGAATACGCGGCGACCTTGGCCGCTTGAACTGCTGCAATCTCGGCCAGGGACGGCATGGCGAGGGTGGCAACCGTGTATGAACCGGACTGTACTTGGGCTTTACCTGCAGTTTCTCCCGCGAGCAACGCGGCAGCAGCAGCCCATTCCTGAAACGGCGCGAACTTGCTCAATGCGGCATCCGCTGCTTCTCCGGACCACCCGGTGCGAAGGTCCGCCATCACGCGAGAGATTGATGCAGCGGTGTCGGTCAGTCCGGACGACACGGTGGACCAGGCTCCGGCCGCCACGCCGAGAGGGACCGGCCCGGCTCCGGCGACCAGTGCTGCGGAGTTGGGTGCTGCGCCCCGTTGATACCAGATGACGCCGGTGATGCCGACCATTGTTCTTCCCCCCAGGAAGTGTGACTGTGTTGCCGAGTTACCGAGCTCGATTTCTGTCGATCAGATCGGTGCGGCTGCCAGGCTGGACTTGGTGAGCTGGTCTTCGAGCTCGTAGGCAGCTGCATTCTTGCGCAGAGCTGCCGCAGCCGCGGTGAGCTCCTCGATTGCCCGATCGGTGGACGAGGCAAGGCTGCCCGAGATGGTGTTGAAGTAATTTGCCGCGCTACCGGACACTTCTTCGGATCCCGCTGGGAGAACGCGTAGCGTCGGCTGCGCAGTAGAGACGATTCCGCGCAATCGCGTCGCCGCAGACTCGAGTTCCATTGCGGCGGCAACTAGGGCTTGAGGGTCGACGTGCATAGTGCCGAACTCCTTCCTGACCAGGGCGGATAAGTGGTCGGGAGGCCGTGCGCACAGCCGTCGATATCCCCCCCGCACATACTTTGATGCCTACCGCCCGCTTTTGGTTCCCCCCGAAATCGGACGACTTTGCCCTCAGCCCCAGCCGAGTTCGTGCAATCTGTCTTCTTCGATGCCGAAGTAGTGCGCGATCTCGTGGATGACGGTCACGGCAACCTCGTGAACAACCTCGTCCTCGGATGCGCAGATGTCGAGTATCGAATCGCGGAAAATAGTGACCGTGTCCGGCAGGTACCCACCGTAATGAGAATCCCGCTCGGTCAGAGCGACGCCCTGATACAAACCGAGCAGCCCCGGTTCTTCCTCGTCACGTGCTTCGACAAGCACCACGACATTGTCGATTGCCTTGGCAAGTTCGGGCGGAATCAGATCGAGCGCCTCGCCGACCAGTTCCTCGAACCGGTCGGGCGTCATAGTCACCGTCATGGCTTACGACGGCGGAGCTGCGCCGGGCAACGGCGTCGGCAACGACCGACCCTCCGGTGCAGCGGGTGGCGGGACCGGAGCGGCGCCGTTGATCAGGATGTCGCCCTTGGCGCTTCCGGTGATCGCGGCAAACCCGCCGGTTTCGACCTCTTTGCCGATCGAACAATTGACTCGGCGGCTGCCGGCCAACCAGCTTTCCAGTGAAATGTTGTCCCAGAACAGCGTCAGCGTCTTGTCGCGAAGTGCGTCTGCGGAACCCAGGTACTCGTTGGATGCCTGAGTACAGACGCCTTCGAGATAGCGGTCCTGATCTTCCACCGACGGCATCGCGCCGGGGAACTGAGTGCCGAGGTCGATCACCGAAATAACCTCGTATGCATGCGGTTTCGCACAGTCGACCGGATCGGTCGGGAGGTTCTGGTTGATGCCGATGCACGTGCCGACGTCCCACACGTTCGACTGGTCCTGATCCGCCACGCGGCCCGCGAACGGTTGAAGTTCGCCGGTCGTCGTCGAGAACTGCAAGCCGCAACGCAGTGCGCGCTCGCCCGAGGCCCAACCGGATTCGCTCGGGAACATCAGGCCGACGCTGAACTTGCCCTTGGGATCGAATTTCGAACCGAGGTAGGACATGACGATGGGTGTGCAGTGCTCGTCGCGGAGTTCGGCGAATCGAAGGGCGCCCGGGTACCGGGAACCGGGGCCGAACTCGGCGCCGGGGAACACCGACAGGTCGAGTGGACCGGCGACCTCGAAGCGATGCTCACTTCCGCACTGAACCTTCGACATGTCCGTGCGGTCCCCGCCCGACTCGGTCGCAGGCGTCCAGTTGAGGCAGTCTCCGGCCGCAGCCGCGGTGAAAGCGTCGTCGCGAGCAGAGCCCGTCGCTGCTGGACCGCCGCCACTGACACTGACCGAGGACGAGTCGTCCTTGTTCAATCCACCGGAAATCGCGATCGTTGCGATCGCGGCGACCACCGCACCCACCGCGACGGCGGCCAGGACCCGACGGGTGCGACTCGCGGAGACAGTTTTCTTCGCCGGCGCCCCCTGGGGATCTGCCGGATCTGGCGACTTCTCGATCTTGTCTTCGGACATCGATTCCATCATGCCTGTTGCCGTGGCGATATCGAACCTTCACTACAAAACTCACAATCGCGTCTGTGAGTATTTTGTAGTCATGAGCGAAAACACCCCACTCGATCCCGAGGCTGTCGAGCTGGCGGGCCGGCTCTTCGACATGGCACGAACCGGTGATGCAGCCGGGCTGGCGTCGTACGTCGATGCCGGAGTTCCCGTCAATCTGACCAACGAGAGTGGCGACACGCTCGTCATGTTGGCGGCGTACCACGGTCACGCTGACGCCGTCGTTGCCCTGATCGAGCGCGGCGCCGACGTCAACCGGCCCAACGACAAGAACCAGACGCCCCTTGCCGGGGCGGTCTTCAAGGGCGAGGATGCGGTGGTGAAAGCGCTGGTGAGCGGGGGAGCCGACCCGAAAGGTGGACACCCGACGGCGGTCGACGCGGCTCGGATGTTCGGACGCGAGGACTACCTGAGTCTGCTCGAATCGTGATCTCTCCCTCTCCGACGTGGACGTGACCGTCGGAGAGCTGCAGTGAGTGGGTAAAGTTCGAAGTCGTGATTGACCTCAAGTTTCTCCGTGAGAACCCCGAAATCGTCCGCGAGTCGCAGCGCACCCGTGGAGAAGATCCAGGACTGGTCGACGCTCTGCTCGAAGCCGACGCGTCCCGACGCGCTGCCGTTCTGACCGGAGACAACCTCCGTGCAGAGCAGAAGGCCTTCGGCAAGAAGGTCGGACAGGCATCTCCGGAGGAGCGTCCCGCACTGCTCGAAGGTTCCAAGGAACTGGCGGCAAAGGTCAAGGAAGCCGAGGCCGCGCAGCACGAGGCGCAGGCCGCGCTCGACGCCGCACACCGCGCGATTTCCAACGTCGTACAAGAAGGTGCGCCGGCGGGCGGCGAGGACGATTACATCGTTCTCGAACACGTCGGTGAGATTCCGAAGTTCGACTTCGAGCCGAAGGATCACCTCGAGCTGGGCGAGTCGCTCGGCCTGATCGACATGGAACGCGGCGCCAAGGTTTCGGGTTCGCGCTTCTACTTCATGACCGGCTACGGGGCCATGCTCCAGCTCGGACTGCTGCAGTTGGCTGCGCAGAAGGCGATCGCCAACGGATTCACGATGATGATTCCGCCGGTGCTCGTACGCCCGGAAATCATGGCCGGTACCGGCTTCCTCGGTGCTCACTCGGACGAGATCTACCACTTGCAGGATGACGACCTGTACCTCGTCGGAACTTCCGAGGTACCCATGGCCGGCTACCACTCGGGCGAGATCCTCGAACTGAACGAAGGCCCGAAGCGCTACGCCGGTTGGTCCTCGTGCTTCCGCCGCGAGGCCGGAAGCTACGGCAAGGACACCCGCGGCATCATCCGTGTCCATCAGTTCGACAAGGTCGAGATGTTCACGTACTGCCGTCCCGAGGACGCCGACGCCGAACACCAGCGTCTCCTAGGGTGGGAGCGAGACATGTTGGCAGCCATCGACGTTCCGTACCGCGTGATCGACGTCGCCGGCGGAGACCTCGGTTCTTCGGCTGCGCGTAAGTTCGACTGCGAGGCATGGGTCCCGACGCAGGGCACCTACCGCGAGCTGACATCGACGTCCAACTGCACGACGTTCCAGGCCCGCCGCCTCGGAGTTCGGTACCGCGACGAGAACGGCAAGCCGCAGACGGCCGCCACTCTCAACGGCACCTTGGCTACGACGCGCTGGATCGTGTCGATTCTCGAGAACCATCAGCAGGCCGACGGCTCGGTGCGAGTGCCCGAGGCATTGGTGCCGTTTGTCGGCACGGATGTGCTTCGCTGACACGCTGAACCAACACAATCAGGGCCGCGACGGACTCCGTCGCGGCCCTTTTCGTACTTTCGTACTGGTAGGTTTGGAACTTTTTCTGAACTGACGAAATATCAACTTTTTCCCGCCGATTGGCGCGGTGACCACCAAAAGCGTTGTCGATGGGCCGCTTTGGCGATAGTTTTGCGTTCAATCGAGTTTCCATACCCTCCTTTTCCATCCCGCGTCTGGTGATACGAGGGTGAGTCCGGGGTGAATTGGACAAGTGTCTTGCCAAAAGTAGTACACGTACTAGTTTTTTCGTTATGTTGTGACGGCGCGCACACGTTTTGTCCGAATCCACTGCTCATGTTTGCCCTTCCGAAGGAAGTGCCCATGCCCCAAATCTCTCAGTTGCGGCGATTCGCCGTGCCCATAACCGGAACCGCCATGGTCGCCGGAATGCTGCTGGTCGGGTCCCCAGCCTCAGCAGTTCAAAGCCAATTCAACTTCTCTACCTCATGCCAGGCGAAAGCACTCATCACTGTCGACAAAGTAACTACGAGTTTTGTCACCGTGGATGCCCCCACATCAGTTGCTCCGGGTGAAACCTTCACTATCCGAATGCAATCCAATGGACAGTCTTTTCCGAACTCGGATTCGGGCGCCACAACAACCAATTTGTCGCGCTTGAAGAACGATTTCGATGTCCCGGCAAATGCCACCTTCATCAGTGCGGCGATCGTGCCCGGAACCTCGTTCAACTTGGAGAACGTCGCTCCCAGTGTCATCCGCATCAACGAGGCTGGAAGCCCTGACGCGGCGGGTCCATATCTCCGAATCTCGGGTAACAACGAGGTGATCGGAAACAGTCCCAGTACCAGCACGAACAGTGAGGGTGGGATCCGCGCACCCAAGACGAAAAAGAACCTCGACGGGAGCACCAACACCAACGGTGACAGTTGGTTCAGGATGCCTGCAATCGATATTACGATGATCGCCGGCGCATCCGGTGTGATTCAGCCGAAGGTCAGAACTGCCGGTGACGCTGCTACATACGGCAACGACAAAAATTTCAATACACAGCTTGCGAAAGCGAGTCTCCTCGGCACGCAATGGGCTCCGACCAGATGCACGCCTCGAGATGCGAAGGGTAGCGCTCTCAACGCTGGTGCAGGTCCACTCGCGACGATCAGCATTGCTTCGGCTCCGGTGGATGTCGAGACCACGACGTCACTCTCGGTTCCGGCTACTGCCATCACAGGTACGGCGGTTGATCTGACGGCGACGGTTGCTCCGAACAATGCTGTCGGCACGGTGCAGTTCAAGTCGAACGGCACGGCGATCGGCTCACCGGTGACGGTGAGTGGCGGTGTTGCGACTCTGTCGCACGCGTTCGATGCTGCTGGTGCACAGAGTGTTACGGCTGACTTCACTGCTGGTGCAGGGTTTGTGAGTTCGTCGGCGCCTGCTCAGACGGTGACCGTTTCTGATCCGGCTCCGGTGGATGTGGAGACGACGACGTCGTTGTCGGTTCCGGCGACTGCCGTCACGGGTACGGCGGTTAATCTGACGGCGACGGTTGCTCCGAATACTGCTGTCGGTACGGTGCAGTTCAAGTCGAACGGCACGGCAATCGGCTCCCCGGTCACGGTGACTGGCGGTGTTGCGACTCTGTCGCACGCGTTCGATGCTGCTGGCGCTCAAAGCGTTACGGCTGACTTCACCGCTGGTGCAGGGTTCGTCAGCTCGTCGGCGCCTGCTCAGACGGTGACCGTTTCTGATCCGGCTCCGGTGGATGTCGAGACGACGACGTCGTTGTCGGTTCCGGCGACTGCCGTCACGGGTACCGCTGTTGATCTGAGCGCGACGGTTGCTCCGAACAACGCTGTCGGCACGGTGCAGTTCAAGTCGAACGGCACGGCAATCGGCTCCCCGGTCACGGTGACTGGCGGTGTTGCGACTCTGTCGCACGCGTTCGATGCTGCTGGCGCTCAAAGCGTTACG